>JASMTI010000136.1:0-29493 GCA_041694375.1 Bacteroidales bacterium
AAATGGGCTGTTATTTTAACAGTCCTTTTTTTATTTTGCAGACATTTATAAACAAGGTATGTACGATATAATTGGCGACTTACACGGGCATTACGATTTGTTGGTCAGGCTTCTAAAAAAAATGGGATATCAGCCTGCTGGTAAATCATTCAGCCATGCTTCCAGAAAAGTAATTTTCACAGGCGATTTTATTAACCGCGGACCGAAAATCCGTGCCACAGTGAGGTTGGTGAAAGCAATGGTTGATGCTGGTGATGCGCTGGCCGTAATCGGAAATCATGAGTTAAATGCCATCCTTTACTCAACCATCGATAAGTCAGGCAAATCATTGCGGAAACACATGCCCAAGTATAAACTTCCGCTCTTGAAAACGCTCGATGAGTACAAAAAACATCCCGATGAGTTTAAAGATGTGATCCAGTGGTTCAGGCACCTGCCCCTTTATCTTGATTTGGGTACGGTCAGGGTTGTCCACGGTGGATGGAAAGTACAATATATTAAAATATTCGAAAAATACATGGACGGGCAACCCAAGCTTAAGAAAAGTCTTTTGAAAGAATATCTGGCCGGTAATGAGCTGACCGAAGCTATGGATGGTTTGTTAAAGGGAAAAGAATATAAACTCCCACCCGATTTGCTGTTAAAAGACAACAAAGGTATTGTCCGTCGTAATTTCAGGATGAAATGGTGGGATAAGCCTGAAGGAAAAACTTTTAATGATATTGCATTTGGTAATCGTTTCAGCCTCCCCGAATACACCATTCCATTAGAGCTGCTACCTGATGTTATTCCTTATGGTGCCGATGAGCCACCGGTTTTTATGGGGCATTATTGCCTTGAACAGCGTGCCGAAATTTTTCAGGGTAATATATGCTGCATCGATAGCTGTGTAGTCCGTAGTCAGCTACTTTCAGCTTATCGTTGGGATGGCGAAAAACAGCTCGATGAATCTAAACTGATACAGACGGATTGAGTTTATCTGTTGCGGAGTTGTTTTTTGGTGTTTGTTGTTTCGATTGCATTTTATTATACTTGTCGTTATTTTTTAAATTTTTTAAACAAGGTAAGTGGGGTTAAAAGCACAACATACAGGAAAAATTTTTACTTTTTTGGCAGGGTTGATTATTTTGGCCCATACCATTGCACCTCATCATCATCATTTTGACTTCAATGATTCATCAGTGCAGGAATTAACCTGCCATAACACCTCACAAGATGAAAGCCCTGAAGAACAAGATTTTCATTGCTATGCATTCAATGTAATGGTATCTGAAAAGACATCAAACTCTTCGGGAAATAACTCTTTACTTGATTTTTTTAACAATTACGTGTTAAAATTGAACCTCAAAATTGAGATTCCTTTTTTCACAACCATAACTGCTACATTTCTTGATTATCAGGCAGTATTCTTACATCAATACTTCATTTCAGCCCGTTCGCTTCGGGCACCTCCTGCATTTTCATAATTTTTATTGAGATATCAAACTGGTATAAACGCATGGCTTAAACAGGGTGCTTTTATAAAAGTGTGCATAAGCAGGATGATATTATATCTCAAATACAAGTCAAAAAAAACTTATATCAATTTAAAAGCGGAGTGGTTCCACGCGTTCTCCAACTCAGGGTTGATCTATGGAACAATTTATAAATTTAAAAATGTATGTAAATGATAAATAAGATCATAACATTTTCAGTCAGAAATAAAATAATAATTGGCTTGTTTATTTTTGCCTGGATTGGGTGGGGTATTTATTCAGCAATACACTTACCATTAAATACGCTGCCCGATCTAACAAACAACCAGGTAAAGGTAACTACTTATACACCCGATTTGGCAACGGAAGAAGTAGAACGGCTGATTACTTATCCCATTGAGCTTGAGATGGGTAATTTGCCGGGATTAAAGGAAATCCGGTCTGTGTCAAAATTCGGATTGTCCGATATTACGCTGGTTTTTGAGGATGACATGGACATGTTTAAGCCTCGTCAGTTGGTGCAAGAGCGATTGAAAAGCGCTGCCTCAAAATTACCGGCTGGTGCAGGTTCTCCTACAATGGGGCCTATGACCTCGGGGTTAGGGGAGATTTACCAGTATGTCCTTTCAACAAAGCCGGGTTATGATACGGTTTATAGTGCGATGGATTTACGGGAAATACAGGACTGGATTGTTAAAAAGGAATTGATCAATATTCCTGGCGTTGTAGGTGTAAATACCATGGGTGGTTTTTTAAAACAATATGAGGTGGCAGTTGATCCGGATCGGTTACAAAGCTATAACCTTGCGATAACCGACATTTATGATGCCCTGAAAAAGAACAATACCAATACAGGCGGGAGTTATATAGAAAAAAACCATCGCGCCTATTTTGTTCGAGGACAGGGCTTAAGTCAGTCACTTGACGACATACGAAAAATTGTTTTGAAAAATAGCAGCGGTACCCCTTTGCAAATTGGCGATGTTGCAACTGTACAGTATGGATATGCCCCACGATTTGGTGCTTTCACATACAACGGGAAAGGAGAAGCTGTTGGGGGGAAAATTATGATGCTCAGAGGTGAAAACCCCGCAAAGGTCATAGCTAATGTAAAAGAGCGTTTGCCCCAGGTTGAAGCTGCACTGCCTGAAGGAGTTGAGATGAAATCTTTTTTAGACCGTTCTTCATTGATTACTGAAACCACCAAAACGGTCAGCGAGAATCTGGCATTAGGTGCTTTAATCGTTATTTTCGTTTTAATTCTCTTAATGGGAAGCTTACGTTCGGGGTTGATTACCGCATCAGTAATCCCCCTTTCCTTGCTTTTTGCCCTGGGGATTATGTATACCTTCAATTTTTCGGCCAACTTGATAAGTCTTGGAGCCATCGATTTTGGAATTATTATTGACGGTGCCGTTATTATTATTGAATTTACCGTGTTTCAAATAAGCAGGCAGGTGAAAACGTTGAGGGGCCTTGGCCGAAAGGAACTAAAAGCAAAACTCAACGAAATTACCATCTGGTCATCTGGCCGTATGATGCGAACAGCCTTTTTTGGACAAATAATTATTCTGATAGTTTTTATACCCATCCTTACCCTCACCGGACAGGAAGGTGACATGTTTCGGCCCATGGCTATTGCATTTGGATCGGCACTTATCGGGGCTATTATTTTATGTCTGACCTATGTTCCAATGATGTCTGCGCTTTTGTTGCGTCCTGAAAAATCAGATAAACCCGGTTTGGCTGACAGAATGATTAACCGCGTACGGAAAGCATACAGGGGTGTTTTAGGAAAAGCACTTCGATTCCGTTATGCAGTGACATCTGTTATTGTTTTGTTGCTGATTGGTGCAATTTTTATTTTTGGAAATTTAGGGGCCGTTTTTATTCCTCAGTTAGATGAAGGCGATTTCGCAATCCACCCCATTTTGCAGCCGGGGACCTCGTTGTCTGAAACGGTTGAAATTAATACGAAACTTGAAAATGTATTGCTCAGTGAATTTCCTGATGAAGTTGAGCGGGTGGCCACAAAAATCGGTACCGGTGAAATACCAACCGATCCTATGTCACTTGAAATGGCTAAAATGATTATCAACCTTAAGCCGAAAACTGAATGGAAACGGGCTGAAACCAAAGATGAGCTTGAAGGATTAATGAAAGAGGAGATGTCGGCTACTGTACCCGGTGTTAGCTTTTTCTTCGCTCAGCCTATCGAAATGCTTTTTAAACATCTGCTTACCGGTTCTACAGCCGATATTCAAATGAATATTTATGGTAATAACCTTGATACGCTATACCATTACGGACAAAAAGCAAAGGGGATTATCAGTGATATTCCCGGAGCCGGTGACCTGAATGTTCAAAAGCTCATCGGGCTGCCACAAGTAGTGATAAAATATGATCGCGACATGTTGGCAAGATACGGTCTCAATATTGAAACAGTAAACCATACTATTCAGGCCGGTTATTCTGGTGCGAAGGCCGGAATTATTTATGAAGGTGAAAAGCAGTTTTCACAAGTGGTGCGTTTAAAGGAAGAATTTCGTAACGATCCGAATTCAATGGGCGAATTATATATTAAACGACCAAATGGCCAACAAGTACAATTGAAAGAAGTGGCCGATATACAAATGCAGACAGGACCGGCTTCGATTTCACGGGAGGCGGTAAAACGAAAAATTGTGGTGGATATTAATGTTGGTGACAGTGATACTGAGTCATTTATTCAGGCTGTTCAGTTACAATTGGGTAAAAAACTTAATTTGCCAAAAGGTTACAATATTAAATACAAGGGTGATTTTGAGAGTCTTCAACGTGCCAAAAGAAGATTATCGTGGGTTGTTCCATTAGTGTTGGGGCTCATTTTCATTTTACTGTATTTTACATTTAATTCTTTAAAACAATCCTTGCTCGTTTTTTCGGCTGTTCCACTTGCAGCTATAGGCGGTGTGTTTTCTTTATGGATAAGGGGTATGCCCTTTAGTATTTCTGCCGGAGTAGGATTTATCGCACTTTTTGGTATTGCGGTCCTAAATGGTGTGGTCCTTATGAGTTTCTTTAATGAATTGAAATCGGAGGGTATGACCAATGTTTTTAAACGGATTTATCACGGAACGGACATGAGGTTGCGGCCTGTAATACTTACAGCGCTTACCGATGCCCTGGGTTTCTTGCCTATGGCAATTTCAACATCATCGGGCGCCGAAGTTCAAAGGCCACTGGCAACAGTTGTTGTAGGGGGGCTGGTTAGTGCCACATTGCTAACGTTGGTTCTTCTGCCCATTATATACTCTTTTAGTGAAAGGATGCATAAAGCTCCTTCATTTGGGCAAATTTTGTCACGTAACTGGAAAGGTATCCAAAACAAGCCGCTTGTTCTGGTGTTGTTTGGGCTCGGCTTAATATCCCCGGCTGTTAATTATGCCCAAGAACCTGTTAAACAACCGCTTCAAATTAACGATGTTAATGAAGCAATAGAAATTGCCCTTGATAATAACCCATATATCAAAACGGGTGAGTTGGAGGTAAAAAGACAACAAAAACTGAAAAATACGTCGTGGGATTTGCCCGATATGAAAGTGGCATATGAAATGGAGAATAATGCAACAGGTATGAAAAAATGGTCTGTTGAACAGGAGTTCAAAAATCCCATGGAATATGTTGCCGGAAGTAAACTGGCCAATCAACGCATAACACAAAGTGAAATTGAGCTTGAAAAACGGAAATCACAACTCATAAAAGAAGTGCGTTTAGCATATTTCAATGTGCTTTATGCAAAAGAGAAGGTCAGGTTACTGGAAGATTTAAAAAGTATTTTCAGTGAACTTAGTAAGGCCGGAAATCTTCGGTTTAAAGCCGGTGATGTCTCTTACCTCGAAAAAGTTTCGACACAGGCCAAATACAAAGAAATTGACTTAGCCCGCGAAGAGGCATTGAATATGCTGAAACGCAATAAAAACACCCTGATGAACAAACTCTTTGTAGTTGGACCGATCAGGCTGTCAGATAAACAGTTTGAAAAAATCACAACGAAAAACGTTAATCCTGGAACGGATTCGTTAAGCTCAAATCCCGACGTGTTGCTTTTTAAGCAACATTGGAGGACAACAAAGGCTAAAAGTAAAGCTGTTAGTTCGATTTCGTGGCCTGATCCATTTTTCAGGTATAGCCAGAATGATTTTACAGGGAATGAAAGTTTTCCAGCAATTGAAGTGGGCCTTCGCATCCCTTTGGATGTTTGGGCTGAAAAAGGAAGAAATCAAGCTGCAAAAATATCAGAAGAAGCATCTTACGAGAATTTAAGGCAGGTTGAAAATGATATGATGACGGTATATAACAATGCAATAAACAACATGGAAACCTATAGCCAGCAACTGGTGTATTTTGAAAATAACAGGTTGAAAGAGGCAGACTTGATTATTAAGAGTGCTTCGAAACAGTATAAATCCGGAAACATTGATTATTTTCAATACATTCAGTTTTTTGACCAGGCGACACGGATTCGATTAAATTATTTGGAGGTTTTACAGGCTTATAATCAAAATATCATTGAGCTGCAATATCTTATCGGACAATAAATCTAAGAACAAATGAACCCAGAATGGTTAAGGTATAAAACATGAACGCTTATGACCAATATGGATTTCATAAACAAAAATATAAACGAATGAATACGATAAATAAAAAATTGAAAGCAATCTTTTTTGCCCTGTTATTGGGGCTGGCTTTTTACAGCTGTTCATCTAACGGAAATTCTTCTGTATCACAAGAGTCGACCGATGAACATGCCGGACATAATTATGAAGCAGAACCAGAAGGAGAACATAATGAAGCGCTTCATGAAATAAAAGAAACGTTAGCTGAAAACGAGGTGGTGATTACCGAAAAGCAAATGGATGCCGTCGGTATTCAGTTGGATGAAATAAAAAAACAAGCATTGTCAGGCATTGTGAAATCGTTTGGTGAGCTTGTTCTCGCCCCATCCGATGAGGCAACCGTAAGCGCACTCATAGGAGGAATTGTCAATAATATTAAGGTTATGGACGGTGATTTTGTGCGTAAAGGCGATATTATTGCCCGTATTGTTCATCCCGAAATTGTAAATATGCAACAGGACTACCTTGAGGCACGTAGTAAGGATGAGTACCTGAAAGCCGAATATATGAGGCAAAAATTATTGCTTGATGACAGTATTAATGCGCAAAAGACAGTTCAAAATGCACGTGCTGAGTATCAGGCGAACCTGGTTAAAATGCAAAGTTTAAAGAAAAAACTTCAGCTTATTCAAATTGATGCAGAGAACCTGACTCCTGAAAATATAAGAAATAATTATCCATTAATTGCTCCGATATCGGGGTATGTAGCTAATGTCGATGTTAATACTGGCAGCCATGTTTCACCACAGCAATCTCTTTTTCACATTACCGACATTGAAAAAACTCATATTGATTTGAAAGTATATGAAAAGGATATAAATAAAGTGAAAACAGGGCAAAGAATAACATTCAAACTGGCAAATAACATTACAGCAAAATCAATGGATGGTGAAATTATGAAAATGGGTAAAAGGTTCGACCCTGAGCAGCGTACTGCAATTGTACATGCAAGCATCGACGGAATGAACGTAAGCCTGCTTCCCGGGATGTCGGTTATCGCATACATACAAACCGGTGAAAAAATACAGGTCACACTACCTGAAACAGCTTTTGTTTCTGATGGTGGGAAAGATTATGTGTTTCTTTTAAAACGTGAAATCGAGTTGGAGGAAATTCACACGGTTCATGAAAGCGAAAATGAAGTGCATTCAGAAGCCGAAGTGCATGAAGACCAACACGAAACAGAGTATGATATACATGGTGAAGCCGATTATGATTCCGGAAAGCACTTTTATGTTTTTGAGATAATACAAATAGAAAAAGGGATTACACAAGCCGGATTTTCCGGATTTTTGGCTGAAATTGAAGATATCAATGCTTCACGTTTTGCAACAAGCAATGCCCAGGCACTATTGTCCGAAATGAAAAAAGGAAGTGGTAGTGGGCACAGTGGGCATGCGCATTAATGCAACAAAATTATCAAATTTTGAATGAGGGTATAACAAAAAACAATCAAATGAGAAAGATGGGCCGAATGGGTTTATGGAATTGAATTGTTTCAATTCCATATTCTGGGTCCATATGATTATTAAAGGGAAACAATCACAAACGAATGAGTGAGGGATCACGGTTATCGTCCTAATTGTAGAGTGCTAACTGCCAAATATCGACCACCGTCGTTTATTTTTGTGTTTTTTAATTATCATTACCGGAATTTCGGTGTCAATATGGATCAGGTTTGCGGTAATGTTACCCAGTAGGCTGATTTTTGAACCGATACGACCTTTCGTTCCAACGATGATTAAGTCTGCATTGTTATTGTATGAATGTGCATATATTTTCTCGGCAGAATTATCCAGTTTTTCATTTATATTGTAACTGGGATTAACATTGGAAAGGTTTAAGTTGAATTTAGATAAATATTTTTTATATCTCCTGTTGATCTTCTTTTCAAGTGCCGATTGAGACTGATTTGTCCCGCCGGGAAAATATTCTTTTCTAATATCATATACATAGTAACATGATAACCGGGCACCAGTTGCTTTTGCTAAATCCAGCGCTCTTTGGAATGCTTCTTCCGATTTATCGGAAAAGTCAACAGCACAGAAAATATGTTTTATTTTATTCTCTGGTTCTTCTGGTACTAACAAGAGGTCCGATCCGGCTTTTGCTGATATTTCTTTGGCATATTTCCCTTTCCGGTCTTCACCTTGTTTAAGGCCGATCAGGGTCAGGTCAACATTTTTTTCACTGATTAGGTTCACCACGCCTTGTGCTGCATTTTCATTCTCAATACGGGTTATGACTTCTGTTTGGGTTGCTTTATCTAAATGGTGGTCATAAATATGATCGATATCGTTTTGAATTTTTTGGTTGATGGAATTTTGAATTTCTTTCAGTTTTTTTTCCTTGTGCCCAAGTTCGTAAGCTTGTATGATATGCACAAAATATATTTTATCTATTTTAAAAGTACGACTTAAAAAATAAGCATACTCGATCATTCGGACATCAATATCGGTGAGGTCAAGCGAAACAAGCATGTTTTTAATATTTCTTATATTCACCATGGTTATTGTTCTTTATTGTTGTTTTTGTATTCTGTTTCTTTTTCATCAATAATATTCTTCACCAATTTTTTGTACGATTCCCGTTCCTGGGCTTTTCGCTTCATATCTTCTTTCTTTTGTTCCTGGCTAAGGCCTTTACGCAAACTCACACCCATTACAATTAAAACTACAGCAAAAGGCAAGCCGGTTGTAACAGCAGCGGTTTGAAGGGCATTAAGTCCGCCACCGGTGAGTAATATGGCTGCTACTGCTCCAACCATTGCAGCCCAGAATACCCGCTGGGTAACCGGCGATTTTATTTTTCCGCCTGAAGTAAATGTATCCACAACCATCGACCCTGAATCAGAAGAAGTAACAAAAAAACTAATAACCAGCAACACTGCTATCATATTAACAATACCTGATAATGGTAGAGAATCGAATAACACATATATCGATATGGCAATATTTTCTTCAATTTCAGCAGCAATTGATGCGATGTTATTTATTTCGAAAAAGATTGCTGAACCCCCAAATGCCGTGATCCAAAGAAAAGTGAGCAGGGTTGGCACTATTAAAACACTTAGTACAAATTCCCTCACGGTCCGTCCGCGCGAAATACGGGCAATAAACATCCCTACAAA
Organism: Bacteroidales bacterium; assembly: GCA_041694375.1. Lineage (GTDB taxonomy): Bacteria > Bacteroidota > Bacteroidia > Bacteroidales > Prolixibacteraceae > Roseimarinus. The sequence continues at coordinate 9,264 of JASMTI010000136.1, forward strand.
CGGAGACCATGAAATCCACCATGCCCAATAAAAGATTGTCCATTTGTTTTGCCAGTCCGTGCCTTCCAGACTGTCGGTCCAAAAGCTTTTTTGAAAGAAATTATTCAGGTAATTGCCAATGCTTTCGGTATAAAAATCAAGAATAAAAATGCTGGGACCTGCAATTAAAATGAAAACCAGCAAAACAAGCCCAAGGTTAATGTTGAGTTCGCTTAACTTTTTAACGCCACGGTTTAAGCCTGATACAACAGAGAAGATGGTTATGCCCGTAATCCCGCTAATAAGCATAATTTGTACCAAAAGGTTTTCGGGTAACCCAAAAAGGTGTTTAAGCCCGGCATTTATTTGGCTCACCCCAAGTCCAAGTGAGGTTGATAATCCGAAAAGAGTTGCCAGTACGGCCATCACATCAATTAGGTTTCCCTGCCAGCCATAAACCTTATCGCCCAGCAAAGGATAAAAAATAGAACGAAAAGCCAGCGGCATATCCCTGTTAAATGAGAAAAAAGCCAGGGCCAGGCCAACTAATGTGTAGATCGCCCATGCATGGAGTCCCCAGTGCAAAAAGGTTGTTTTAATTGACTCACGGGCTGCTTCCATGGTTTCGGGTGAAGCATGGGGCGGACTTGTGAAATGGGATATGGGTTCAGCAACACTCCAGAATAATATGCCAATTCCCATGCCTGCACTGAATAACATCGAAAACCATGAACCGCGTTTAAATTCAGGAACGGCATTTTTACCACCAAGGCGAATTTTGCCAAATTTGGAAAAGGCGAAATATAGCGTGAAGAAAAGGTAAAAATTGACAGCCATAATCAGGAACCAGCCAAAGTTATTTGATATCCATTGCTGGATTTTTGAAAACACAAGTTCCATAGGGCTACCCACAATCAGGGTTATTGAAATAAAAAGAAACAAAAGGATGGTGGAGGGCCAGAATACGGGACCATGAATATCAAAATACTTTTTTATTCCATGTGGCTTTTTATCATCAGGTATGTCTGACTTTATCATTGCGTTATCCGTTTTGACAAACAAATTTAAAGATTTAAAAAATTCTGCAAGTGCATAATGGCAGTCTTTTTCTTTATATTTGTTTTTAAAGTTTTTAAGAGCGAATATACAAAACACAAATAAAATGTTCACTTGGTTCGAAAACAGTTCTTTCCCCATACTTTTTATTGTAGGGATAATTTTTTTGATACCTCTTGCGCTTTCGCAGTTGTCTAAAAGGATGGGGCTGCCTAATATTATAGCTTACATGGTTGCCGGGATTTTGCTTGGTCCCTCGGTGCTGAATTTTTTAGATGAGCAAACGCTGGGCAATATGCAGTTTATTACCCACATGGTATTGGGGTTTGTGGCCTTTAAAATTGGCTTAGAGATAAACATCAGGGAAGTAATAGCACATGGCAGGGGCCTTTTGTTGACGATTCTTTCTGAGTCTTTTCTGGCTGTTGTTGTGGTGGCGTTGTTTCTTTATTTTTTGACCGGCAACCTGGCCTTGGCATTGGTTTTTGGGGCATTAGCCCCCGCTAGTGCGCCGGCAGGCACTATAGCTGTTATTGATGAAACCCGTTCAAGGGGGAGCCTGACCAAAACATTATTTTCGGTAGTTGGCATCGATGATGGATTAGCTATTTTGATATTTGGGTTAATAAGTCCGGTTGCCGTTTTTCTTCTTTCTCATTCTGGTGGGGGCGAAATATCAAATGGCAGTATTATAACTTTTATTATTGAGCCATTACGTGAAATTGGACTCAGTATTGTTTTGGGGGGTGTCACTTCTTTTGTTTTTGTTTGGCTTACCCGCTTTAAAGGTTTTCGTGATGAATTAATGCCGCTTACATTTGGTGCTGTATTGCTGGTTGCCGGAGTAAGTCAACTGGCAAATTTATCTGAAATATTATCAGGGATGGTGTTGGGTTTGGTAATCGGGAATTATCCAAAGCTTGAAAAAATTAAAAATTATGAAGAAGAGGAAGTTGGTTTTATCATCCCGTTATTTTATCTCTTGTTTTTTACTTTGGCCGGTGCTAATTTACATTTAAAGTCAGTTCCTTCGCTGGGTCTTATTGGTTTGGTATATATTGTTGGCAGGATTGCCGGATTGGGGGGGGGTACGTTTATTGGCGCAAGTGTTGGCAAGTTAGGTCCTGAAGTAAGGAAATATCTTGGTTTTGGTATATTATCTCAAGCGGGCGTGGCTATTGGCTTAGCATTAGTGGTGAAAAACCGTTTTCAGGGGTTGGGGCCTGTTATTAATGATGCAGGTTTAACCATGGGCGACCACATTGGGAACATTGTTTTTACCACCATTACAGCCACCAGCGTTATATTCGAGATTATTGGGCCAATAATGACAAAGTATGCCCTTAAAAAAGCTGGTGAAGCACAGGTGTAAATGTTAGTCATTTATTACCCCTGCCGGAGCTTTGTTTATTTTGTTTTTGATGATACGTCGTGCAAACATGAGCCCTGCCGAGCCAAGCCCGGTAACAAAACCAAGCCAAATACCTTCTGGTCCGAGGTTGAAAGTGAATGCAAAAAGATAACTTGTGGGCAAACCGATCAACAGGTATGAAAAAGCAGCCATCATCATGGGTTTTTTTACGTCAGAAAAACCTCTTAGTATACCAAGCGATACCACTTGCAGCCCGTCGAAAAGCTGAAATAACCCGGCAATAACAAGCAACGATGCCGTTTGTTTGATAACCAACGGGTCGGGGCTAAACAAACGGGGCAGTTGATGACGGAACACGATGAACCCGATTCCGCACAAAAGCATGTATGCCAATACCAGGTGAACGGCCGAAAGTGAAACATTCTTCATGCTTTTATAGTCGTGCAATCCTATCTGATGGCTTACCCTGATTGTTGTTGCCATTGCAATTCCATTGGCAACCATAAAGGTGAAGCCGGCAAGCCCTAATGCCACCTGGTGTGCTGCAAGTTCTACATCGCCAATCCAGCCCATCATAATAGCACCTATCGAAAAAGTAGATATTTCAACCAGCATTTGTCCTGATATTGGAAACCCTACCGCAAAGATTTTTTTGATGCCCTTCCACTGTGTTTTTACACTGGGCAGCAATTTAAGATAATCGTTAATTGTTTGTGTGGCTTTAAAGCCTATGTAAATTAGTACAGGCATGGTTATTCGGCTTATTAACGTTGCATACCCGGCACCGATTAGCCCAAGTTCGGGGAAGCCTAACTTCCCGAAAATCAGGATCCAGTTTAACCCGATGTTTAAGATATTCGAGGTGATAGTAGCTACCATGGCAATTACCGTGTTGCCAAGGCCTTCGCCTATTTGCTTAAAAAGCATAAAAATGAATAGCGGGACTAGCGAATAGGAGAGGAGTCGGTAATAGGGTATAGCCATTTTGTAAACTTCCTCGGGTTGTTTCATGTAGGGCATGAGATAAGAAATAATCCAGATGATGGCAAATACTACTAATGTTATTATTGCTGATAAAATCAATCCATTTTTTATGATTTGTGCTATGCGGTCTGGGTTATTTTGCCCCAATGCTTTGCCAATAATGGGTGTGATGCCAATAAATATGCCAATGCCGAATATCATCCCAATCATGAAAACACTGTTTGCAAACGAAGCTGCTGCCAACTCGGTTGTGCCAACCCTGCCAACCATGGCATTGTCAACCAAATGGACAATCATTTGACCGGCTTGTGTAAATACCAAAGGGATAGCCAGTTTTAGCAACCTGTGGTAATAAGGATAATATTTTGAGAGCATTGAATATTAATTTCAGATTATGAGCAGCGAAATTAATATTAATCCGAAAACAATGCTAAAAATTGTTGTTTCAAATCCCCTGATAATAATGTAGGAGCTAAAGATGTTGGTGTTTTTAAAATTCTTCATTGCTATTTCTGCGCTAAACTAAAACTATTACAAGAACAAAAATAAAATGAAGAATGGTATGTGATGTGTGTTAAAATATCTAAAAAGGGGTGATATTTCTATTTTTTGTATAAAAAAACATCATATCAATATGTTTTGATATGATGTTCTCCCTTAAAAAATGGTATAACCTTTATAGGTTGTTTAATTCTTCTTTTAATTCTTCAATAGCTGCATCGCACTGCTCTTCAAACATTTTCACATAATCCGGGTATGTTTCAACCTCCTTTTCTTCTTCAGTTAATAACTGGAGTTTCTTAAGGTTTTTACCCAAATCTTCCATTCCAACAATTAAAACCGACGATTTGGCCTTGTGGGCTTCTTTACCTAATTCTGCCCATTTTTTCTCTTCAAGATACTTGTTAAGGTTGGTCTTAAACTCGTCTACCTGTGCAAAAAACATTTCAACCATTTCTTGCACTATGCTGCTCTCTCCACCGGTAATTTCCTTTAGATATGATAAATCTGTATATGCCATGATGTTTTTTTATTTGAACATAACCCCACAATATTAATAAAAATCGCAGATAACTCCTAAACCTGATGAATGCTTTTTTAAAATAAATTGTATATGACTTTTTTCAGGAATGTTATTGTTCATAAATATTACTTTTGTTTCTATTTTTAGAATGGTATAGCTTTTAAATATGCAGGTTTTGGCTTAACTTGTATTTTTGTGTTATACTTTATAAAGTGTATTTACTATGAAGAAGACTCCTTTTTATTCAAAACATGTTGAGGCCGGGGCAAAAATGCACCCTTTTGCAGGTTATGAAATGCCTATTGAGTATTCAGGTATCAAAAATGAACATTTAGCAGTACGCAATGGTGTTGGTGTTTTTGATGTCTCGCACATGGGCGAAATTTGGGTAAAAGGTGAAAATGCGTTAAAATACTTGCAAAAAATTACGGTCAATAATGTGGCTGCATTAGATTTAGGGCAAGCTCAATATACTTGCATGCCCAATGATAAAGGGGGCATCGTTGATGACTTGCTGGTTTACTATTTTGAACCCAATAAGTACATGCTGGTTGTAAATGCTTCGAATATTGAAAAAGATTACAACTGGATGGTAGCAAATAATGACATGGGGGTGGAGATAGAAAACTCTTCCGATGATATAGCATTGTTGGCTGTTCAGGGACCTAAAGCTACGGGGATCCTTCAAAAACTCACAAATGTTGATTTAAATGCTGTAAGCTTTTACACTTTCACTGTTGGTGATTTTGCCGGAATTCAAGATGTAATTATTTCGGCAACTGGTTATACAGGTGCCGGTGGTTTTGAATTGTATTTCAGAAATTATGATGCCGATAAAATGTGGGATGCCATATTCGATGCCGGAAAAGAAGAAGGGATTGTACCGGTTGGGCTGGGTGCAAGGGATACACTCAGGCTTGAAATGGGGTTCTGCCTTTATGGTAACGATATAACTGATGACACAACTCCGCTTGAGGGTGGTTTGGGGTGGATTACAAAGTTCGATGCTAAGGACTTTATTTCTAAAGATATTTTACTGAAGCAAAAAGAAGAAGGGCTAAAACGCAGGTTGCGTGCTTTTAAACTTCGTGATCGGGGTATACCGCGCAAAGGCTATGAAATAACCGACGAAAATGGCAGCGTAATTGGTGAAGTTACATCAGGGACCATGTCGCCCGTTTTAAATGCCGGGATAGGATTGGGGTATATAAAAACAGGATATACAAAATTTGGGACTGATGTTTATATAAAGGTCCGTAATAAACTTTTAAAAGCCGAAGTGGTAAAGTTGCCATTCATCAAATAATTTTAAATCTGAGTTTTACGTTTTCTGCCTAATATTTGGGTAACCATTAAAGGCAGATGAGTTATTATATATGTAGAACTTTACTAACCCAAAATGGGGCCGTCTTTTTGACGGCCCTTTTTTACACGAAATTTTGATGAGCTAAGTTGAAAATACTAACACCGGAGACCACTGAGGGCGCAGAGGAGAAAGCAAGCTCTGCGCCCTCTGTTTCTCTGGTGTTTTGTGAATTGAGATGCTTCTTATTCATTCCGATAATAATGCTTTGTAATGGTCGTATAAATCAAAAATCCGGTTTACATAGTCAACAGGTTCTTGTCCCATTACATAACCAAAGTATACATCTTCATCGTTGTAATATTTTGGGTACATTAAATTTAATACGTATTTCTCAACATTGTCATCCCAAACAAGTTGATTTTCATTATATTTTTGGGTTAGCCTCTGGGCATCCTTAACATGCGAATAGCCGCAGTTGTATGAAGCCAGCATAAATTTCAAACGTTGTGTTGAATCGGGAATTTCCGCCCAACGCTCCCACATTTGTTTTAAGTAAGTGGTGCCTGCTTTTATGTTTTGAGATGGATCCCGTGGATCATTAACGCCCAATTCTTTTGCCGTGGCCGGCATTAATTGCATAAGCCCCACAGCCCCGGCCCACGATTTTTCATTTGGGTTGAAACGCGATTCCTGAAATATGATGGCACTCAGGAAACGCCAGTCCCAGTTGATACGATTTGCGTGGTGCTTGATAATACTATCGTACGGACTGATTTTACCTGTTGCCTCGCTATAATAATCCGATGATATCCGCTTTCGGTACGAGCGGCTGTTTTCGAAATACTTATTGTAAATAACGTAGTAATCAACATCTTTACGCATTTTTTTAACCCAATTATTAAGGGTTTGCTGCAATTCGGGCGAATTTTTACGTACGGCCCAGGCTACACGTTGCGAAAAGCTGATGGGTGTTTTTACATCCAAAATGGGATAGTGTGCACTATTTAATTCAGCAATGTTGTTATCCGACACTGTATATTTAATCTCACCGTCAACAACCATTTTTATGGCTTTTTGTGTTGAAACCTCACCTGAAATGGTATCGATATAAAAACCACCGCCAATTTCTTTTTTCAAATTGACCAAACGGCTGTAGTAGGCTGAATTTCTCCTAACCGAAATGGTTTCGCCAATCAATTCAATGGGGTCGCTTTTCAGTTCTTTTTGTATTTCGTGCAGCTTCATTTGCCGCCAGTTTTCGGGTTTGCGTTGTACCAAAACCTGATGTGTGAGGTATAGGTAATCCATGAACCTGACAAACTCTTTCCTGCGCTGGGTAACGGTAAGTCCGTGGGCAATTATATCGCCTTCGCCACGGTTTAACATGTCAATCAGTTCGTTGATATTATGTGCCAATACAATTTCGAGTTTAACATTTAACTCCTCCGCAAGGCGTTGCAATAGTTCGTATTCGTACCCCATGGGCTGGCCGCGATATAAAAAATACGATATGCCACTATAAACCATGATTGCCCTTAATGTGCTATCCTTTTTAATCTCTGCAAGATCACGTGATATCAATGGCTCCGAAATGGTAATGTAATCGGTTATGTCTTCACGTGGTTCTTCCACATCAACCATTTTTTCAGTACACGATGAGAATAAAGATATGATCAATACAATTACTAGATAGAAATGTTTCATCTGTTAGATTTTAAATTGAAGGGGAGGGGGTGGTGTTGAATAAAAAGTGGTCATACAGTTTCAAATATACAAATAATATTTAAAAAGAATTATTCCATGGCAAATGGTAACATGCTAACAGATGTTATTTAAGTTTAACGCTTAACTTCTTAAAAACTACAAATTGCTTATGACTATTGTCACTATTTAATTATATCTTTGCAATTTATTGATCTACGTCATTTAAAAAGTACAAAATTCTTCGACTTTGTTGATTTTTCTCATCTGAAGAGTGAAAAACAACATGTAATTTGTCGTTGGATTTTCAAGTAAAATATCGAATTTCTAATCATAAATTAGTGTATAATGAAGAAGCACAATTTTTACGCCGGACCATCAATCTTGTCTGAGTTTACTAAAGAAGAAACGGCAAAAGCCGTAATGGATTTTGCCGGAACAGGGTTATCGGTCATGGAAGTGTCGCACCGCAGCAAAGAGTTTCAGGCTGTAATGGATGAAGCTGTTGCTTTGGTAAAAGAATTACTTGAAGTTCCAGAAGGTTACGAAGTTCTTTTCCTCCAGGGCGGGGCAAGCATGCAGTTTTGCATGGCGCCTTTTAACCTGATGAAGAAAAAAGCTGCTTACCTTAACACAGGGGCATGGTCGAAAAAAGCCATCAAAGAAGCTAAATTCTTTGGTGAAGTTGTTGAAGTTGCTTCATCGGCCGATGCTAATTTTAACTACATACCCAAAGGATATAAAGTTCCTTCGGATGTAGACTATTTCCATTATACGAGCAATAACACCATTTTTGGGACTGAAATTTTTGAAGATCCCGATGTTGATGTGCCCCTGATTGCTGATATGTCTTCTGATATTTTCAGCCGTCCGATTGACATTTCAAAATACGACTTGATTTATGCCGGTGCACAGAAAAATTTAGCCCCTGCCGGTGTTGTATTGGCAATTGTTAAAATGGATGCACTGGGCAAAGTTGGCCGTGAAATTCCGACAATGCTCGACTATCGCACACATGCCGACAAGGGCTCGATGTTTAATACGCCCCCTTGTATTGCCGTTTATGCAGCATTGCAAACATTAAAATGGTACAAACAGCGTGGCGGTATAGCTGCCATGCAAAAAGATAATGCAGATAAAGCAAAATTATTGTACGACGAGCTCGACCGCAATAAATTATTTAATGCAGTTGTTCCTGACCCCGCCGACCGATCGGTTATGAACATTTGCTTTGTAATGAGCGAAGGAAAAGAAAACTTACAGGATGAGTTTTTAGCTTTTACCGCCGAAAAAGGAATAGTTGGCATTAAGGGCCACCGTTCGGTAGGTGGTTTCAGGGCTTCAACTTATAATGCCCTGCCAAAGGAAAGCGTTCAGGTGCTCGTCGATGCGATGAAAGAATTCGAATCGAAACATTAAATGGATAAATCTTAACAAACAAGAACCAAACTCCGGCAAAATAAAATACTGTTTGGAATTTGGTTTTTGTTTTTTGGGATTTACCTTAAAAACGAGTGTTATGGCCAACGTATTGATTGCAACCGAAAAACCTTTTGCCGAGAAGGCAATTAGTGAAATTACCGCTGTTTTTGAACAAAACGGGTTTTCGTACCAGTTTTTTGAAAAATATGCTTCGAAAGAAAAACTTATTGAAGAGGTGAAAAATGCCGAAGCTTTAATTGTACGCAGCGATAAAGTGGACGCTGATGTACTGAAAGCTGCTGAAAAACTCAAAATTGTTGTGCGTGCAGGTGCCGGTTACGACAATATTGATGTTGAAGCGGCAACCAAAAATAAGGTGGTTGTGATGAATACCCCTGGCCAGAATTCAAATGCTGTGGCAGAACTGGCTGTTGGACTGGCTTTATATGGATTAAGAAATATGTTTTCAGGTACATCGGGTGGCGAACTACGTGGACGTACTATTGGGTTGCATGGTTATGGTTATGTAGCACGTAACGTGCACCGTATTGTTCGTGGCTTTGGTATGCACCCGGCTGTTTTTACCCGTTACAGCCGAACGCAGGCTGTTTCAGAAGGGTTGCAGGTAACCGATTCGCTCGAAGAGCTTTATGCCATGTCCGATGTTGTTTCTATTCATGTTCCGGCAAGGGGCGAACATATTAAATCGGTGAGTTTTGATGTGCTGAAGCACCTGAAAAAAAATGCGATTATCGTAAATACAGCCCGCAAAGAGGTGGTAAACGAAGAGGACTTGATGAACTTTATGCGCTTCAGGCCCGATGTAAAATACCTGGCCGATGTGGCTCCCGAAAGGGCCAACGAATTTGCGAAGCATTTTAAAGGGCGCTACTTTTTTACCCCTAAAAAAATGGGGGCCCAAACCATCGAAGCCAATATTAATGCCGGCGTTGCTGCAGCTGAACAAATTGTCAAATTTTTCCAAAACGGAAATACAACTTATCAAGTAAATAAATAATGGCTGAAATTAAACCATTCAGGGGGATAAGGCCCCCCCGTGAGCTTGCTCACAAAGTAGCTTCAAGGCCTTACGATGTGCTGAATTCTGATGAAGCACGCGAAGAAGCAAAAGGAAACGAATGTTCATTATTGCGTATTATTAAGCCGGAAATCGAATTTCCGAAAGGAACCGATGAACATCGTACCGAAGTATATGATAAAGCAGTTGAAAATTTTAAACTTTTTCAGGAAAAAGGTTGGCTGGTGAAAGACCCAAAAGATTGCCTTTATGTGTATGCCCAAACCATGAACGGTCGTACACAGTATGGGTTAGTAGCTGCCGCATCGGTTGATGATTACCTGAACGGGGTGATTAAAAAACATGAGCTCACCCGTGCCGATAAAGAGGAAGACCGCATGAAACACGTGCGTAACACAAATGCAAACGTTGAACCGGTGTTCTTTTCTTATCCTGCCGTTGATGAAATTGACCGCATTGTTAAAAATGTGGTGGAATCGAAACAGGCCGAATACGATTTTGTGGCCGAAGATGGTTTTGGCCATCACTTTTGGGTGATTGACGATGAGGCTACCATTCAAAAACTGGTTGACTTGTTTGACAAAATTCCGGCAACCTACGTGGCCGATGGCCATCACCGTACAGCTGCTGCTGCACTGGTAGGTGCCGAAAAGCGCAAACAAAACCCAAATTATGACGGGAGTGAAGAATTCAATTACTTCCTGGCCGTACATTTTCCCGATAACCAACTGCAAATTATCGACTATAACCGGGTGGTGAAAGACCTGAACGGGCTTACTGCCGATGAATTGCTGGACAAACTATCTGGTGATTTTGATATTGAAAAAATTGGTGCCGAAATATACAAACCCGAAGAACTGCACACCTTTGGCATGTACCTCGAAGGCAACTGGTACAAGCTGGTTGCCAAAAGCGGGCGCTACAACGATAACGACCCCATTGGTGTGCTCGATGTGACCATACTTTCGAACCTGGTACTCGACAAACTATTGGGCATAAAAGATTTACGTACCGATAAGCGCATCGATTTTGTTGGTGGTATCCGTGGGCTTGGCGAACTAAAAAAGCGTGTTGACAGTGGCGAGATGGCCGTGGCTTTTGCCCTTTACCCTGTATCGATGCAGCAATTGATCGATATTGCAGATACCGGCAACATTATGCCGCCCAAAACCACCTGGTTTGAACCAAAACTGCGTTCGGGGCTGGTGATTCATGAGTTGGAGTAAAAAAAATTTGAAGATATATTTATTGAAAAATGCCATCCTGAATTTTGGGTTGGCATTTTTTTATGAATGGTGTTTAATGAAAGAATTTGTCATTATTCCAATTTTTGGGATTGTTAATTTTTATTCGTTGATATTCTGCGTCATTTCTGATAATGTGGTCGTGGTAACGGGTTTGCCAGACGAATCCGGCATGTATTTCTCGGGCATTGATGGTACAGATTTGTTGTATTGGTTAATGATTGTACCCAATGATACAGGTTTCCATTTTTGTGATGCAGCGGCGGTTTGCCGTTTTTGCGGCTGTAGTGCTACCCCGCTATTTTACCAATTTTCGAAAGGTACATTTTCCCATCCACAATATCACCAAAAAACAATTCCCTGTTCAAAGTGCATTTAGTCACAAAATAAGAAGCATTCCAACCATAATCCCAGTTTTGTAACCGGGCAGAACGGATGCGGTATTTGTTTTGGAATTTATCCATTTAATAAAGATATAAAGATTTGAAAAAAATGAATGCAGTCTTATATATTATATCTCACATCAAAAGTTTTTATCAAATCATTTATCAACCCACTTTATCACATATTTGTTAGTTTTGTATAAAATCAATTTGTATGGGAACGATAAAGGAAAACCTTCAAAAAATAAAACAAAATTTACCGGGCCATGTTAAGTTGGTGGCAGTGTCGAAAACCAAGCCAAACAAGGATATTATGCAGGCATATAACGCCGGGCAACGTGTTTTTGGTGAGAATAAAGTGCAGGAATTAACGGCTAAATACGAAGAACTGCCCAAAGATATTGAGTGGCATTTTATAGGGCACCTTCAAACCAACAAAGTGAAATATATTGCCCCTTTTGTTTCGTTAATTCATGCTGTTGATAGTATAAAACTTCTGAAAACCATCAATAAAGAAGCCGTAAAAAACGAACGCGTTATTGATTGTTTGCTACAGTTTCATATTGCCGAAGAAGAAAGTAAATTTGGGCTCGACTGGAAAAAAGCTGAAGATATACTTACTTCTGATGTATATAAATCGTTGAGCAATGTACGCATCACAGGGGTAATGGGCATGGCTACGTTTACTGATGACGAGCTGAAAATAACCGATGAGTTTAAACGCCTCCACCGCTTTTTTGAAAGCCTGAAAAGTGAATATTTTTCAGGTAATGATTCATTTAAAGAGCTTTCAATGGGGATGAGCAACGATTATTTGTTGGCAGTTGCCCAGGGAAGCACAATGGTGCGAATTGGAAGTACTATATTTGGCGAAAGGAATTATCATTAAAAAAAGATATTATGGCAGATTTTGCAACAAATTACATGGGACTGTCCTTGAAAAATCCCATTATAGCTGGAAGTTCAGGGTTGACGAACTCGGTAAAGCAAATAAAACAGCTTGAAGAAGCCGGTGTTGGTGCTGTTGTGTTGAAGTCGTTGTTTGAAGAACAGATACTGATTGATACCGATTCGGTAATGAATGCAGGAAATGAACAAAACACCTACCCCGAAGCCGAGGAGTATATCAGGAATTATACCCGCATGAATACTATTTCGAAATACCTCGAATTAATTAAGGAGGCAAAGCAAGCGGTTGACATACCTGTAATTGCCAGCATTAATTGCATGAGTGCCAGCGATTGGTCCGATTTTGCCAAAGACATGGAAGATGCCGGGGCCGATGCTATTGAGCTGAATATTTATGAACTGCCTATCGACCGCAATGTTTTGGCCGATTCGTACGATAAAAAATACTTCGATATCGTACGTATGGTGAAACGCAAAATAAAAATACCGGTAGCCGTGAAAATTGGTTCTAATTTTTCAAACCCAATCCGTGTTGTCGACCAACTTCATGCCAACGGGGCTTCCTCTGTTGTTCTGTTCAACAAATTTTACACGCCCGACTTCGACCTCGATAAACTTGAATTCAAATCGGCCGAAGTGATGAGCACTCCGCTCGATATTTACCCGGGCTTGAGGTGGACAGGCATTATCAAAGGGAAATTGCCTAAAGCCCAAATTGCAGCATCAACCGGGATTCATAACGGCGAAGGTGTTATCAAACAACTATTGGCCGGGGCCCAGGTTACCCAAATTTGTTCAACGTTATATCTTAATGGTTTTGGCATAGTGAAAGGGATGCTCGATGAACTGGACGCTTTCATGAGAAAATGGAGTTTTGATAAAGTTGAAGACTTCAGGGGAAGGATGAGCTATCGCAACATCGATTCGCCGGCTATATACGAGCGCTCGCAGTTTATGAAATACTACTCGAACAGAAAGTAAACATTTATTCTAACTATTAACCATATTATTATGAAAGTATTGTTTATTGGCGGCACAGGGGTCATCAGCTCAGCTTGTACAAACCTGGCCATTCAAAAAGGAATTGAGTTGTACCATTTAAACCGGGGCAGTTCATCAAAAACAAGGCCTGTGCCTGTTGAAGTTAAACAACTAACGGCCGATGTGAGGAACCGTGACGAAGCAGGGAATGTAATTGAGGGGATGGAATTTGATGCTGTTGTTGACTGGATTTCGTTTGTTCCATCCCATATCGAAAACAACCTGGCATTTTTGAAAGGGAAAGTAAAGCAGTATGTTTTTATCAGTTCGGCCTCGGCATATCAAACGCCGCCCCAAAGCATACCGGTAACCGAAGATGTCCCGCTTTACAACCCATACTGGCAGTATTCGCGTGATAAAATTGCATGTGAGGAATATTTGACCGAAAATGCCCCTGAAGCCGGTATGGATTTTACAATTGTACGGCCCTCGCATACTTACGACAAAACCATGTTGCCATTTGATGAAGGTTATACGGCGATTAACCGGATGAAACAGGGTAAACCAGTAGTTGTTTTGGGCGATGGTACATCGGTATGGACACTGACGAACCATGCCGATTTTGCTGTAGGGCTTGTGGGCTTACTGGGCAATAAAAAAGCAATGAACGATGTTTTTCATATAACATCTGACGAATGGCTGACCTGGAACCAGATTTACACCATGGTTGGGCAGGCTTTTGGTTTTGACCCCAAGCTTGTACATGTACCTTCGGAGGTTATTGCCAGTTACCTGCCTGAATATGGAGCCGGACTTCTGGGCGATAAAATGCACAGTATGATTTTCGACAATTCGAAAATAAAATCGGTTGTGCCTGAGTTTGATTGTAAAATCCCGTTTAGCGAGGGTGTGAAAATCATTGCCGAATGGTATAAAACAGACCTTGCCGATAAATTTGTAAATCAGGAGATGGATAAAGCGTTTGATGAAATGATTGGGCTTTATTCATTAAAAAAATAGTATAAAAATGTTGAAACGGAATGTAGCCGGTATCATAGGCTTATTAATTATTATTGGGTTTTTTGTTTCGTGTGTTGAATCGGGTAATACAACTTTCAAGGTTGAATACCTTGAATTTTCAACAACAAAGAATGACTCGCTTAATGTTTATTATACCGATGCTGCCAGTCCTTTAATGTTTTCAGGTAAAGTGGAGTTAATTGACGGGCGTTGCGATGTTCTTTTAGTTAATCCCGAGGCAGATACAGTTTTTGATCAAACATATTTGCCGGGGGAGGGCATAAGCATAAACGAAGAATTTGCACCGGTAAACGGGAACTGGAAGTTTAGCTACCGGCTTAGCGAATATGAAGAAGAACAGCCTTTTGGTAACCTCGAATTTCAATTTACATACGAAAACTAAAACAATGCAAAACACCACCACTTACCAAAAACAATTCGATGAGGCATTTTTCAACGATGGTTATAACATTTGCGATACATTTATCCGCGGGGGTTTAACAGCCGAAACGCTTGCTTTGGGGATTAGTGCAATGTACAAAAGCATTGATGGTTTTATTGAAACTTTTTTAGGTACGGCCGAAAAGCAAGGTACACCAACCGATTGTAAACGTGGCTGTGCCCATTGTTGCCATCAAACGGTTCTGGCAAACACGTATGAACTGGTTTATTTAGGTGGGTTTTTAAAAAAGAAGTATCCCGGAAAGGCTTTGGACCGGATTATCGAAAGGGTAAATGATAAGGCGCGGAATACATCAAAACTGGAACTGGAAAAACTGTTGAGGCATAAGCAAGCTTGCCCGTTGCTGCATTCAACCGGTGGTTTTTGTATGGCATACCAAGCAAGGCCCATGGCCTGCCGTATCTATTTATCGAAAAATGTGCAGAGTTGTATCGACGACTTAAATACGCCCCTCGACGACCGTGTTTTTCCTGAACTATTTGACCTGCCATCAAGGGCCGGCCGTATGATGAACGAAGGGTTTCAGGCCCGCTTGCGTGCAGCTGCAGCTGACAAATTGCAGGTTTTTGAAAACACCATTGAAGGGGGGCTGCAAACTGTTTTTGATAATTTTGTATCTCAAGATTGGTTAAAGGGGAAGAAAGTCTTTAAAAATAACTGATTTCTGCAGGGGGATTTAACCTTGAATGTGTAGTAATGATAAAGAACGCTTAAAAAGAATGATTGATTATAAAAAGCATATATTGGATAATGGTTTGCGGGTTATAGCGCACACCGATAAAACAACGCCAATGGTTGCCATTAATGTGGCTTACGATGTAGGTTCGCGTGATGAAAATCCCGAAAAAACGGGTTTTGCCCATTTGTTTGAGCACCTGATGTTTGGCGGTTCAGTGAATATCCCAAATTACGATTCGCCCCTGCAAAATGTGGGGGGCGATAACAATGCCTTTACAACTAACGACATTACCAACTATTACCTTACCCTGCCGGCGCAAAATATCGAAACGGGTTTATGGCTGGAATCTGACCGCATGTTGGGGCTGGCATTTAGCCAAAAAGGGCTCGATATCCAACGCAATGTGGTTATTGAAGAATTTAAACAACGGTATCTTAATCAGCCTTATGGCGATGTATATCCATTGGTCAAGGATTTGGCATACAAGGTGCACCCGTACCGGTGGCCAACCATAGGAAAGGATATTTCGCATATCGAAAATGCAACGCTTGATGATGTAAAAGCATTTTTTTATCGCCATTATGCACCTAACAATGCAGTACTTACCATTTCCGGAAATATTGAAGCTGAACATGCCTTTCGTTTGGCCGAAAAATGGTTTGGTGATATACCCCGCCGTGATGTTCCCGGGCGTAATTTGCCGGCAGAACCTGTGCAAAAGGAATATCGTGAAAAAAACGTGGACCGGGGCGTCCCTTATCATGGTGTTTATTTATCATTTCACATGGGCGATAAATTAAGCCCCGATTATTATGTGACAGATTTGATATCAGATATCCTGTCAAATGGTCAATCATCGCGCATGTACCGGAACCTGATAATGGATAGCGGACTTTTTGGTGAGCTCGATGCCTATATTTCGGGTGATAATGACCCGGGGTTGTTTACCGTGGCCGGTAAACTAATAAACGGGGTTAGCATTGAAAAGGCCACACAAATGATTTGGCAGGAACTTGACCGTTTAATTGAAGACAGGGTAGGGAATACCGAGCTTCAGAAGGTGATAAACAAGGTGGAAGCCAATTTGGTGTATTCCGAAATCAACTATTTAAACAAAGCAATGGCCTTGTCGGCTTTTGAACTTTTGGGCGATGCTGCTTTAATAAACAAGCAAAACCAGTATTACCGGAATGTCACTGTTGAAAAAGTGCGCGAAACAGCTCAGCAACTTTTTAGAAAAGAGAATTGTTCAACCCTTTTGTACTTAAAAAAAGAAACGAATGATTAACCGCAAAAGCGAACCTGAAGTAAATAATTTGTTTGATATAAACTATCTGCTGCCCGAAAGGTGGAAATTAAAAAATGATATCGAAGTTTGGGGGATAAATGCAGGTAGCCAGGAATTGGTGAAAATCGATTTTATGTTCGATGCAGGAACTTGGTACCAGGCTAAAAATTTAGTGGCCGGTATGACAAACATGTTCTTAAACCAAGGTACAAAACGGTATTCGGCACAGCAAATTGCCGAAATTTTTGATTTTAGGGGGGCTTATCTGCAGCTCTCGGCCGACCAGCAATTTGGAAATGTTACCATACTGACACTCAACAAGTACTTGCCTGAAATATTGGATGTAACTGCTGATATTATTAAGCGTCCTGTTTTTCCCGAAAAAGAGGTAAAAACACAATTGGCTAAAAAAAGGCAAACTTTTATTATTGAAAACAATAAGGTGAAAACCATGGCCCAAAAAAAGTTTTCACGTGTGTTGTTTGGCCATCACCATCCGTATGCCAATACCAATGTTATTGATGATTATGAAAAAATAAGCAGGGCAGATTTTGTTGATTTTCATGCGAAACAATATACCTCGGCCAATTGTAAAATAATTGTAGCAGGGTTGTACAACGATTCCCTGAAAAAATGGCTCGATACATATTTTGGCGGAGACTCTTGGGGGGATACAGGTACACTGGCACAGCCCGAATATAAGATAGAACCATCTAAGCAAAGGGTTCATTTTGTTGAAAAAGACGATGCTTTGCAATCAGCCATACGTATGGGAAGGTTGTTCCCCAACCGGAACCATCCCGATTTTTATGGTCTGAATATCCTGGTTACCCTATTGGGTGGATTTTTTGGTTCACGGCTAATGATGAACATCAGGGAAGATAAAGGATACACTTATGGAATTGGAGCCGGTATTTTTACACAGCCCAAAGCTGCTTATTTAACACTTATGACCGAGGTTGGTGCCGACGTGTGCAGACCTGCGCTTGATGAAATTTATAAGGAGATTGAAAAGCTGCAAAATGAACTTGTGCCAGCGCATGAACTTGAGACTGTACGTAACTATTTGCTGGGGGAAACCCTTCGGAGTTTCGATGGTATATTTGCAATGTCGGGCAGCTTAAAAACGCTGGTTGAGGCAGGGCTTGACTATTCTCATTACGACAATTTTGTGAAAGCCATACGTGCCATTCGTGCCGAAGAACTGATGCAATTGGCACAAAAGTATTTGCAAAAAAATGATATTTATGAAGTTGTAGCGGGGAATAGATGTTATGGAAACAATTAAGAATTAAGAGAATTGATTTTTTCAAAAAAAACAATTTCATGGTTAAAACCAGTTTCTTTAAGTCCTTCAGTTTTAATTATCATATGAAAATAAAACGGAGATTTATATTTAATTTTTGTATCGTATTCTTGGATTAAGTTCTCAAAATTCTTTGAGATTACTATTTTCATAGCTTCTGTTATACCTATATTGTCACCACCGGATATTATCATAATTGTATTATCTCCAGGTCCTTTAATTTTACCAATGTATGAATAGTCGGTATAGTAATTATCCTGAAATACGCGTGGTAGTTCATATGATTGAATAATGTTTCCATCATTATCTAGTCGCTTTAATGTATAACCTATTGAGTCGTTAATTATTTTCAAATTAAATAGAGGCAATAATTGTTCTAATATATATAAGGATTTGTATGAGCCTATATAAATAACATTGTTTTTGTTAAAATCAGAGGAGCTTATTTCAGAAGATAATAGATATTTCACAGGATTATCGCTCATATTTAACACTGGCATTATTTCAATAATCTGCGTTGCAACTGAAGGCAATAAATATGAAAACTCAAGGGGGAGTAAATCCTGCTCAATGGAATTTTTTTTCGTATACTCATCAAATGAATTTATACGCGGGTCACGTATGAACAATCGATATTGCTTGTAGGGCTTATACATAAAAAAATAATCACCAAGAGCTAGATAATTTGGCTTTTTAGCATTTATAAATTCATTCCATACCGGGTTGTTTGTTTTAAGTGGATGAAATTTTTTTCTCAATGAATAGTTTTCATAAAACAGATAAAGTATAATTGAAAAGAAGATAACTGTGATTAGGATAAATATTTTTGAACGAGATGCAGATTTCTTAATGATATTTTTAAATCTTGATTTATTACTTTTAAATACCACATTGTAAGCGCCTTTGGGAATACAAATCTGAACTGTATCATATCTTCCCTCTGTCAGGTAATAATGGTCTAGCTTTTTGCGTAAACTAGCAATGCCAACCCTCACAATAGTATCTTCGCCCGGGTTAAAGTTCGCATCTTTATTATAGAATTCAATGGCAATCGTCGATTCTTTAACATTAATGCCATTTAATTCTTTGCTTACCAGGTATTTCAATAGTTCCTGATTCCTCTTTGATTTTTCGAACTCTGGACTATTTAATAGATTATCCAGTAAGATTTTCTTATTTTTATTAGTCAGCATTTATCTCCAATAATATTTAGCCATAAAGATACAATTCTCTTTTATTCAATCCTAAAAAACATGATCCTAATAGATGCAGATATTTTTAAGATCTTAATGACTGAAATTACACTTAGAATTCTATAATAACAAAGTTAAAAACAGTATAGAACACCAAAGGTATAGCTATTCAGGTTGGTTCCTAATGTATAATTGATAGATTGTAAGTAATAGATATACAGAATGATAAAAATGTGTGAAACATGTTTATAACTGTTTATGTCTTTCTTTGCAGTATTGTTTGACATATATTTATTGAAAAATTAATCAGGCACAATAGAATTTCAGCTTAACTTAATAAACTAACTAAAGTAAAATATTATGAATAAAAAAATAGGAATGTTATTGATTCAGTTAATTATTATAACAACAGCCTATGCCCAACAAACTGGCTCTGTAAGTGGTAGAATAACTGATAAAAGTAATGGGGAGCCCTTGTTTTTTGCCAATGTGTCAATTAAAGGAACATCATTTGGAACTGTATCTGATGATGAAGGTAGATTTATTATTGATAATTTGAAACCTGGAAACTATGATCTTATATTCAGTTATTTAGGATACTCTAAAAAAGAAATTAAAATAGTAGTTGAAGCGGGTGAAATACAAAGACTTGATAACATCGAATTATCTCCAACATCGGTTTTGGGTGAGGAGGTCATAGTAACTGCACAGTTAAGAGGGCAGGCTGCTTCTATCAACCAACAGGTAAATTCAAATACTATAGTTAATGTAGTTTCAAAAGATAAAATTAGAGAATTGCCCGACCAAAATGCAGCTGAAACTGTAGGCAGGTTATCAGGTATTTCCGTAATACGTGATGGAGGTGAAGGGACAAAGGTCAC
>JASMTI010000137.1:0-1111 GCA_041694375.1 Bacteroidales bacterium
CCATGGTTAAAATCTTTTGTTGCATCGTAAGGGTGGCCATATGCGAACTTCCAGTTAAAATCCATCGATAATTTTTCGCGGACAATGTTTTCGCCTTTTGCCATAAGGCTACTAATAATAACGAAAGCCAGTAAGAAAACAATCCTCTTCATATTTATGGTTTTATATAATTAGCCGACCAAATATAATTAGAAGAACTTTACAAAACACAAGCCGGGGCACATTCAAAACATTTCAGGGTGGGTTTATTGACAAACGATGCATTGCCTACCAGTTAATCTTCTCTGTAAGCGATTTCCTGATAAGTTCACGTAATTCGAGTTGTTTATTCGCAACGGCAAATCTGTTTGCCGGCCTGTAGGTTTCGGCATACCTTGCACGTACAGGCCTAATTGCCATATCATCTAGGGTGCCCTTTACATCAACACCTAGTTTTAAAGGCAAAGGGCTATCAATTAAAGAAATGTGGTAATCAAAACTCATATCGAAATTATGCCGCCCTGCAACAATGGCTTTATACCTGTCCATGACAATAAGAAATGGGTACACATCAATTTCGTTGCGAAAAACAGTGAACTCTGCCGATAACGAATCAACCCGGTTTTCGGCCTGTTTGCTAAAACGCAGTTTTTGGGCTATTTCACTGAATGTTTCGCCATCCATCAGCACAAGGTCTTGCCCTGCAACTGATGCGGCACCCCGCAGTGTTGACATTTTCAGGTTGTAGGTTGAATCGAGATAAGTTTCGATAGCCAGATGGAATTCACCTTCGCCACCGAACGACCGCAGCATGGGCATTAACGAATCAACCTCCGGAATCATGTTCAACAACTCTGAAATTTCGACATCAATCATGTGGTAATCGAGCCCCATGAAGAGGTGGTTTTTACGTGGTGTACGGTACATAGCAGTAAGCTGCATACGTGCTGCAGGCGTAACAAGCTTTACCCCGTCAAGGAGTAAAATACCATCGTAAACACGTACATTGCCACTTATATCAGTGGCCGAATCAGTCTTGAATGATGCATTTTGCACCCGGGCATCCAGTGTAATATCAATCCCCTTTGGCACCATGTATGGTCCTGAAGAAGAAGTGTCGGCAGGAGCGTTT
>JASMTI010000138.1:0-9881 GCA_041694375.1 Bacteroidales bacterium
ATGGGTTTCAGCTTGTCAAGTTCATCGGCTTTCACTTCTACTTTGGCATTTTTCCCATAATGCCTAACCCGAACTTCGTAAAAACCATATTGGTTGAGAATGGTTTCGGCTTCTTCAATTTGTTTTAGTTTTTCGGCGGTAACGGCCTGGTTGTATGGAATGCGTGAGCTAAGGCACGGACTGGCGGGTTTGTCCCAGTTTGGTAGCCCAAAATGACGGGCAATTTGCCGAAGCTCATCTTTCGTTACCTTACATTCAACCATCGGGGCCAGCACTTCGTATTTGCGGGCAGCATCAATCCCAGGACGGTAATCGCCCAAATCATCGTAATTAGTACCACTGAGCACTGAAAAACCAGGGTATTTATCGCAAATAGCCGTGAGGTCGTGAAACAGGTGTTCTTTACAAAAGAAGCACCGGTTTTCGGGGTTTTCGGCGTACCGTGGGTCTTGCAGCTCATTGGTTTTGATGACTTCCAGTTTGATGTCGAATTTTTGACAAAAATTAACGGCTTCATCAAAATCTCTTTTTTTGAGGCTTTCGGAGTTTGAAATAACACCAATAGCCTTGTCTTTCCCTTGAAACTTTCGGGCAAGAAACAATACCAATGCGGAGTCCACACCTCCCGAAAACGCTACAATGGAGCCTTCGTGCTTTTTAAACCAATGTTCTAATGTTTCTAATTTTTGTTTTATATTATCTTGTATGGTCATTATTTTGATTTTACTGTTTTACGGGGTAAACTTACAAATAAATGCAACGAATACATGAATATTTAAATTCGAGATTAGAGAATTTTTTCAATGAAATAATACCACTTTAATAATGAACTAATAAATTTCAACCCTTTGAAAAAGCGTGGTCCTCTTAGGACTTTGAAGTTGCGGGATGCGCTAAGAGGGCAACGGGTTTCTAACCCGTTTACGAATGCCCCCCGACCTCCTAAAGCTAAAGCCAGGCGGCAATTTATATGCTGCGGATAAGTTTTCATCTGGTTTATATCGTCTGCAAAACACTGATGGGAAAGGAAAATTTCCATAAAAACCAATGAGGCTAAAAGTTCTCATCCCGCTGATCATCGAGTCATTTCGACGACGGGAGGAGGAGAAATCTCAGATGATGCTTACTGCCTGTTCCAACTGAAACCCTTCGGTAAGCTCAGGGTGACACGTAATCAGCCATTTATTACTACTATTGACTAATATTATATGGCACAAAGAAAGGGGGGAAGGGGGCTTTTTAAAACATCTTTGCAGTTTCCACCCTTTGAAAAAGCGTGATAGGGTGAATTATAATATTGATTATATTTTTTAAAGATTTTAGAAAAGCAAAAAGAGACTGCTAATGCTGGGTTTATTACTTCTTTTGCAGTTGGCAAAACTTCTCAAATATACTTACTGATTTTTAATTTTTGTTTATTTACCACATTATATCAATATTTGTTGATAATAATCAACATTGGGTCATGGATACTAAAATGAAAGCACTGTTTCCTAAATACCATACATTTAAATATTGATATGGACAGCAATGCTTTTGATTTTGATTTGGCCAAAAGTGTAGATGAATATTATCAACTGACAGAACAAGAACTGGATTCTATCCTCAATGAGGTTTGGATTGCAAATCCGAACCAGCGAGGGATATATCATCCGTCAAAATAAAACTTTAAGAATCGAAAAATGTTAAATTTGTAAGAGATAAAATCAATGAAAATTATGAATGTAGTAGAAAAAAGGGATTATATCCATAATCATTTGAGTAAGATAAAGGAGCCTGCTTTAAATGAGCTTTACGAAAGGCTTAATGTTATTCTTGAAGAATCCTTGCTGGAGGAATCGGAAGAGGACATCAAGAATGGTAACTTAACATCTCACGAAGCATTTAAACAGGAGGTTCAATCTTGGAGAAATACGAAATAGTCTGGACATCCAGAGCCAAAAAAGATTTTCGAAAAGTGTATGTTTTTTACACGGAGCTGGCAGGAGAATCAAAAGCATTTGAGATAGTTGAAAGTTTATTGGAACGAGTAGATTTACTTGCAGATAAGAGATTTGTAAAGATGGGTGCAATTGATGAACAGTTCCGTCATTTAAAGTATGAATACAAAAAGCTTATTGAGAAAAATGTCAAAATCACGTACAGAGTAAGTGCTTCCAAACCGATTGTTTATATAAACAGGGTTTTTGAAACAAGGCAGCATCCGGCTAATAATAAATAAATCCCCTGGCTGGTCTGGCTGTTCGTAAGGGCTGGTGTGTATGTGCAAACTCGCGCTATAGGTATATAATCCCGTTAGGGTTTCAATGTGGGTAGAGAAATAACTGACCAATCGTCTATTGTCATTGTCTATCTTTTGGGTATAAGTCCATATAATTAAAGTCAGTGCCGTATCAGCTATAATGACATCAGGGGGTTAAAATGAAAAAAGCTGCCAATATCTGACAGCCTCTTTAACGTAATTGTGAATGTATATAGTTTTACTTAATCAGCTCAACACTACGCTTAACAAATTTATCGAGTGCTTCGCCTTTCAGCATATTGTTTGCCAACAATGCAAGGTCAACAAGCTGCTTGGCAAGTTTATTGTCTTTACCGTATTCTTTAAGCTTTTCGCGTTTTTCGGTTTCAAGCTTGCTGATTTCGGTAGATATTTCAGATAATTTATCTTTTTCTTCCTGTGGAATTTCTTCTTCTTTTTTACCTTCCTTCAGCTTTTCAAGTGAAGTTTTTTCTTCAGTTTTCTCTTTAAGCTGCGACGAAATGGGTTGCAAGTCAGACGCGAGGTCTTTATTTTTATTTTCAATAACCTCTTTTACCAATGGGTGGGCAATATTAACCACAACGGTGTAGTTGTCGGGCAGGTTGCCATACATGCCCATGCCTCCCTGAATAGCGCTCATGTCCTTCATGCGGCGCATAAATTCGTTTTGCGTAATAACCATTGGCTGTGCGTTTTCGCCCATATCTTCGAAGGTCACGTAATAACCGGCATCTTTTTGCGGGGTAACAGCGCTGAATACCGCTTCCATTTCATCACGTTCTTCATCCGAAAGTGTTTCCTTGTTGGTGTCCTCTTTTTCGATGAGCTTGTCAACAACATCGGCATCAACACGTGTAAAGCGTTTCTTTGAATCTTCCTGTTCAAACTTGTTAATCAAGGCAGCTGTTAACACGCTGTCGAGCAACAGCACATCGTAACCTTTGTCCTTGGCAGCACTGATAAACGAGTATTGCTCATCGATGTTATTGGTGTAAAGGTGAACAAGGTTATCGTCTTTATCCTTCTGATTGTCTTTGATGATATTTTCGTATTCTTCAATGGTGAAATACTTACCATCGGTGTTTTTGTACAAGAAGAACTTTTTGGCACGTTCGGCAAATTTCTCGTTTGAAAGAATACCATATTCGATGAAAATTTTCAGGTCGTCCCATTTTTTCTCGAAATCTTCGCGGTCGTTTTTGAAAATTTCTTCTAACCTGTCGGCCACTTTTTTAGTAATGTGGTTCGAGATTTTCTTCACATTGTGGTCGCTTTGCAGGTACGAACGCGATACATTCAGCGGGATGTCGGGTGAGTCGATAACACCGTGCAGCAAGGTTAAGAAATCGGGGACAATTTCTTCAACATGGTCGGTAACAAATACCTGGTTACAATAAAGCTGGATTTTATTTTTTTGTACTTCAACTGAGTTTTTCAGTTTTGGGAAATATAAAATACCAGTTAGGTTGAAGGGGTAATCAACATTCAGGTGAATATTGAAAAGTGGTTCCTCGGCACCGGGATATAACTTGTGGTAGAACGCTTTATAATCTTCATCTTTCAAGTCGGCAGGAGCTTTTGTCCATGTCGGATTGGTATCGTTGATAATTAAATCCTTATCGGTATCGACATATTCACCATCTTTCCATTCTTTTTCTTTACCAAACTGAATCGGTACTGGCAGGAATTTGCAATATTTTTCGAGTAATTCTTTCACGCGGTGCTCTTCCAAAAATTCTTTTGAATCTTCGGTAATGTGCATAATGATATCGGTGCCAATCTCTTCACGCTGACCTTTTTTTAAGGTATATTCCGGGCTGCCATCACAGCTCCAGTGGATGGGTTCAGCATCTTCCTGGTACGATTTTGAAACAATTTCCACTTTATCGCTCACCATGAACGAAGAATAGAAACCCAGTCCGAAATGACCAATAATTGCCGAAGCATCATCTTTGTATTTATCGAGAAACTCGTTGGCACCGGAGAATGCAATCTGGTTAATGTATTTTTTAACCTCTTCGTTTGTCATGCCAATCCCGTGGTCTGAAACGGTGAGGGTTTTCGCATCTTTATCAATTTTTACCGAAATCTTTTGCTCGGGCAGTTCGCCTTTGAATTCTCCTTTCGATGCCAGGGTGTTGAGTTTTTGTGTAGCATCAACAGCATTCGAAATAATTTCACGAAGGAATATTTCGTGGTCTGAATACAAGAATTTTTTAATAATAGGGAACAGGTTGTCACTGGTTACGCCAATTTTTCCTTTTGCCATAATATTCTTTTTTAATGTTTGTTTCTTATAAATTTTGGTGTTCAGAATCTAATTCTGACGTTCGCCTCTTTTCAATAGTTGTGCCAAGGTGCAAGGGCTGTCGATATGGCATGTTGGTGGTCATTCGTGGCAGTTTGGGGCTCTCCCGATGGAAAAAATTGTCATAATTGAATTCAAGTTCATACAAAACTTTACAGTTATGTTGTTGCTTATATCAAACACAACCTTTAAACGCTATCCGTGTTGGTAATAAAATATTTGAGACCATTGATATATTTGTCCCAAGAGTATATATTTCGAGATTTACCAACGAGACTTATTAGAGATATTTGTCAGATATTTTTCCTAATTTTGTCGTATAGCAGAAAATGCAAAATAGGCTTGCGCCGGATAAAACTTTAAATTATGAAGCAATTAACTTTAAATATTAGCGACAATAAATTCAGTACCTTTTTAGAGTTTATTAAAACACTGGATTACGTTGAAGTTCCGGAAGTGGATAAAAAGGCACTGGACGAACTGCAAGGCAGCCTTAATCAGGTAAAAATGATGCAGGAAGGTAAAATTGAAAAACAATCGGCTGAAGATTTTCTAAATGAGTTATAGCGTATATCCAACACCCGACTTTAAAATTTTTTTTAAGAAGCTAGCTAAAAAACACCCTTCTCTGAAAGCCGATTTACAGTTACTTACCAAAATCCTGAAAGAACAACCTGATTCAGGCATCAACCTTGGTCACGGCATACATAAAATACGCATGGCCATTACCTCTAAAGGCAAAGGCAAGTCTGGCGGGGCAAGGGTTATTACTTATTTTGTAACTGAAGATAATGAAGTTTTCCTCGTTTACATTTACGATAAAAGCCAACTCGAAAACATTTCCAAAGAACAAATTATTGAACTGCTTAAAAAAGTAGGTTTATTATAAAGCATTTTTTGTCATTCGTACCCCCCCCAAAAAAAACAAGGGTTGCCATCCCTATCCCTACAATCATACCAGAGATTGCCTTGATTAGTTTTCTATTTAGTCCATCAACAATTTATATAGTCCCTAATGATGTAAGCTTGTAATAACCTTAAACTCTTTTAAAATACAATTGTTAAGGTATTGTATTCAATATGAATATTCTAAAAAAACATGTAGCGTTGTTGTTACATATTTAAGTAGTAAAAAATTATGATTGCAATATTATCACCGGCAAAAGATATGAATGTGTTGCCACGGGAAGAAAGGTCAACATCGAAAAATACAGTGCCGCAGTTTATGGGTGAAGCTAAAGAGCTTATTGAAGATTTAAGGCAGTTCAAAAAAGAAGAGCTTAAGGAACTTATGAAAATCAGCGATAAGCTGGCTGTCCTTAATTACGACCGTTATGCCAACTGGAATGAAAATCATACCGGCAGCAATGCCGCACAAGCTCTTTATTCGTTTACCGGCGAAGCATACCGTGGATTGGATGCTGCAAGTTTAAAAGCATCAGATGCCCAATATGCCCAAAAAGTTTTTCGTGTTTTGTCGGGATTATATGGCGTTTTACGTCCACTTGACCTGATTCAGCCTTACCGGCTTGAAATGGGGACGAAATATGGTTTCAGGGACAAAAAGAACCTGTATGATTTCTGGGGCAGCAAAATCACCGAAAATATAGACAAAGCTATTGATGATTCGCCAGGAGAAAAAGTGCTGGTAAACCTGGCTTCAAATGAGTATTCAAAAGCAATTGATTTTAATAAATTAAAATATAAAGTTGTAACCCCATCGTTTTACGAAGAACGGAACGGAAAGCTAAAAATGATTACGGTTTATGCCAAAAAAGCACGGGGGATGATGACGCGTTTCATTATTGAAAACCGCATCGAAAAACTGGAAGATTTAAAAGCCTTTGATTTGGACGGCTATTATTTCAGTAATGCAAACTCAGGTGTCGGCAAACTGGTTTTTGTAAGGTAAGATAGCTGCATTTTTTATGGATACTAAGAAAAGAGCATGAGATTAAATTTTCATCATGCTCTTTTTATAATTCTTTAAGATTACATTTCTATGCTGGTTATTCACGTTATTAATTAAGTTATAAGGACGGTTAAAAGCTTCTTGGGATATTTTGAAGTACTCAGAAAGCTTTTGTATTGTGTTTTTTGAAAGACCTTTATGGTAGTTTAGGATCTTCGAGATTGTTCCTTTTGACAAGTTCAGGATGTTTGTTAAATCTTTTGCCTTTAAATTATTTTCGTCCATGAGGGCTTTCAGTAATTCAATTGGATTTAATTCTTCAAAAGAATTATGCTCATCATCCCATTTTTCAATTAATAGTGTTAATAATTCAATTTCTTCTTGACTTTTATTATCAGTTTTTTGAACCAGCGTCTCTAATATGTTACAATAGTCATTGTACTGGTCTGATGTTTTGATTATTGTGTATTTTAATTCTCCCATTCTTTTCCTTTCTTTTTAATAAAAGTCAACTTCATATTGCTTTCCTTCATTGCATATTTTTGAATATTCAGCATGTGTTCCAATCCATTTTACAAACAAATGGACTTTGTTAATCCCAAAATAGTATTTACATATCATCCTGTAATGGTTCCCACCTATATTAAAAACAATTCTTTTAGAGCCTTTTCCTAAAACATCAGCATTATTAAACGTTGAAATAATATCTTTAGGTTCATTCCAATCTGCTTCTTTGATGATAGAAAGCCAAATGCTAAAAGATGCTTTGCTATTAGCATGAATTTGAACGTATTCATCAATTGACTGTTTTTTTATTAAGTGGACTTTCATATTGGGAACAACAAATATACAATAAAGTTTCACAAAATGAAACTTTTTTTTGAAAAATGAAAATCAGGAATTATTTGTTTTTTTGTTAAAAATAATCATTTAAATTAAAGAATATGATTTATCGAAAAATTAATCAATCCGATTTGGAATTATCAGCCATTACCTTTGGAGCCTGGGCTGCAGGAAGCTGGATGTGGGGCAAAACCGAACGAAAAGATGCCATTGAAGCTATTCAGGAAGCCTACAATCAAGGGGTTACTTCTATTGATACGGCACCCATTTACGGACAGGGCACCAGTGAAGAAATTGTAGGGGAAGCAATACGTGATATTCCCCGGGATAAAGTGCAAATCCTTACCAAATTTGGCTTGCGTTGGGACCTGAAAAAAGGAAGTTTTTATTTCAACAGCCATAAAAATAATGGTGAAGAAATTGATATTTATAAATATGCCGGTAAACAGAGCATAATTGAAGAATGTGAGAATAGTTTGAGGCGACTGGGAACCGATTACATTGATTTATATCAAATACACTGGCCTGATAAAACCACCCCGCTTGATGAAACATTTGAAGCGGTAGCACAACTCATAAAGCAAGGCAAGGTCCGATATGCCGGGGTTTGTAATTTTGATGCCGAATTAATGGCAAAAGCTGAAAAGGAATTGCCACTCGTATCGAACCAAATTCCTTTTAGCATGGTCAACCGAAAAATGGAAGATAAAACCATTCCGTATTGTGTTGAACAGGGCAAATCGGTGTTGGCATACAGTCCCATGGAGCGTGGTTTACTTACCGGAAAAATAGAACCCGGCCATGAGTTTCAGGAAGGCGACCACCGGGCATCGAATCCTTTCTTTACCGATGAAAATATCAGAAAAGTAAATGCTTTTTTAGATAAAATTAAGCCTATTGCCGAAGCTCATAATGCCACGCTGGCACAACTGGTACTGCGATGGACCATTGAGCGAAAAGGCATAACCATTGCCTTAGCCGGTGCACGTAATGCACAACAGTCGGTGCAAAATGCAAGGGCAGCAGAGATTCAACTTTCAGAAGAGGAGTATAGTCTGATTAGCACAGAAGTTACTAATCTTTAGCAGTTGTGTAATAGCCTCAGTTTTTAGGCACACACTGCCCTGCAGGCTTGATATGTTGTTGTATGACAAGCATCTACGAATTCCATTATCGATTATTTAAATTGATGACTAAAAGTTTTATGCCCATTATACAAATCTAGGGGGTAAAAAATGTTTGCCCACGAAGACACAAAGAACACAAAGATTTATCCTTTGTGGACTTGGTGGCTTAGTGGGGCTTTAACACGAATAACCTCGGGCGAAGCCCGTTGCAAAAGAACTGTAAATCACCATTGTTACACCCTTGGAAGGGGTGAAAATCAAATTAGTACACAAGTGTGGAACTTCAGTAAGTTATTTTAGAGAAGTAAAGAAAAGGATAGAAGAAATCATTTTTTATCACCAGTAAACAGAATGTGGGTCAGCTATCAGAACCTCAAATTAATTCATGTAATTTTCCCGATTTAATTATCTTTGCGGCGCATTCTTAAAATCATTCCAAAGATGAACATCGATATCCTTATACAAGAAGAAGTTGCGAAAGCACTTGGTACATTATATTCAGTTGAAGTAGAAAGCCAACAGGTTCAAACCCAAATGACCCGCAAAGAGTTTGAGGGCGATTTAACGGTTGTGGTTTTCCCTTATCTGCGACATTCAAAAAAAGGACCAGAACAAACCGGTGCCGAAATTGGCGACTATCTGGTGGAAAATGTCTCGGAAATTGAGAAATACAATGTGGTTAAAGGCTTTTTAAATATTGTTGTTTCTACGAAATACTGGACGGGTGAGCTCGCACAGGCTTATACAAATGATGATTTTGGATATCGAAAAGCAGATGAGAATTCCCCTTTGGTAATGATTGAATATTCTTCGCCCAACACCAATAAGCCCCTTCACCTTGGGCACATCCGTAATAACCTGCTGGGTTTCTCAGTTGCCGAAATACAAAAGGCCGACGGGAAGCAAGTGGTAAAAACCAATATTGTAAACGACCGCGGAATCCATATTTGTAAATCGATGTATGCCTGGCTGAAAGCGGGTAAAAATGATACCCCGGAAAGTACCGGTAAAAAAGGCGACCATCTGGTTGGTGATTACTACGTGCAATTCGACCAGATGTACAAGAAAGAAGTTGCTGAACTCATGGGGCAGGGCAAGACAAAGGAAGAAGCCGAGAAAGAAGCCCCTTCGATGGTTGGTGCCCGCGAATTGTTGCTCAAGTGGGAAGCCAACGATACTGAAACGCGTGACCTATGGGCAAAGATGAACCAATGGGTGTACGATGGTTTCGATGTTACCTACAAAAATATGGGCGTTGACTTCGACAAAATTTACTACGAATCGGAAACGTACCTTGTTGGCCGCGACGAAGTGTTGCGCGGACTTGAAGAAGGCATTTTTGAACGTCACGATGATGGTTCGGTTTGGGCAAACCTCGAAAATGTAGGTCTGGACCAGAAGATTTTGTTGCGTTCCGATGGTACGTCG
>JASMTI010000139.1:0-20343 GCA_041694375.1 Bacteroidales bacterium
CACCTCGTCAACAGTTTCGTGACGTTCGTAATCTATTTCGGAAATGTGCAACAATGCATCTTTACCTGGCATAATTTCGATAAATGCGCCAAACGATACAATGTTCTTCACTTTTCCTTTATAAATTTCACCAACCTCAGGCACTGCTACAATCGCTTTTATTTGCGCTACAGCGTCAATAATTGATTGTTTGTTGATTCCTGAAATCTGTATCTGTCCAGTATCATCAACCTCTTCGAGAACGACAACTGTACCGGTTTCTTCCTGAATTTTTTGAATAATCTTTCCACCAGGTCCAATAACAGCGCCAATCATATCTTTTGGGATAACCATGGTTTCGATACGCGGCACATTTTCCTTATAATCAGCACGTGGCTCTGAAATCACCTCTTTAATTTTATCAAGGATATGCAAACGTCCCTGGCGCGCCTGTTCTAGTGCTTGTTCCAGCACTTCGTATGAAAGGCCGTCAACTTTGATATCCATTTGGGTAGCCGTAATTCCGTCAGTGGTGCCGGTTACTTTAAAGTCCATATCACCAAGGTGGTCCTCATCACCCAGGATGTCAGAAAGGACAGCAAATTTATCAGATTTTGTATCGGTAATAAGCCCCATAGCAATACCTGAAACCGGTTTTTTCATTTTAACACCGGCATCGAGCATGCACATGGTTCCTGCACAAACAGTAGCCATCGATGATGAACCATTTGATTCGAGAATATCTGACACAATGCGGATCGTATATGGGAATTCATCAGGGATCATTCCTTTTAGTGCCCTGAAAGCAAGATTTCCGTGACCAATTTCACGACGCCCTACCCCACGGGGTGTTTTTGCATCGCCAACACAGAATGGTGGGAAGTTATAATGTAAAAGGAATTTTTCTTCTCCCTGGACGGTTACATTATCGATGCGTTTTACATCCATTTTTGTACCCAGGGTAATTGACGACAATGATTGTGTTTCACCACGGGTAAAAATGGCAGAACCATGGGTGCCAGGAAGATAATCAACCTCACCCCAAATTGGCCTGATCTCGTTGGTTTTACGTCCATCGAGGCGAATGCCTTCGTCGAGCACCATGCAGCGCATAGCCTCACCGTTCACATCGTGAAGGTATTTTTTAATTAATTTTTCGTGAAGTTCGAGATCGATTTCTTCATTATCAGCATTCTCTTCTTTATATTTTTCGATGTATTCATCCTGAATGGCATCAAACAACTCGAAACGTTTCATCTTGTCGGCAACTTGTTGTTTAGCTAAATCGTAACAAGCTTGGTACAGGTCGTTCTCAACTTTTTGTTTCAGATCTTCATCATTTTCTTCGTGGCAAAACTCACGTTTTACGATGTTCAGTTCGGCAGCCATTTCATCCTGGGCCTTACATTGATCTTTAATGGCATCGTGGGCAAACTTAATGGCTTCGATCATTTCAACTTCTGAAACTTCGTCCATCTCGCCTTCTACCATCATAATGTTGTCGTATGAAGCGGCAACCATAATGTCAATATCAGCCGATTCAAGCTGCTCCCTTGACGGGTTAATAATTAACTTTCCACCAACACGGGCAACACGAACTTCAGAAATAGCGCACTCGAAAGGCACATCTGAAACACTGATGGCTGCAGATGCAGCCAGCCCTGCTAACGAATCGGGCATTACATCTTCACCAGCCGATATAAGAGAAATCATCACGGCTGTTTCGGCATGATAAGTAGCCGGGAAAAGTGGCCTCAACGCACGATCAACCAACCGTGCTACAAGAATTTCGTCGTCTGACGGACGCGCCTCCCTTTTAAGAAACCCACCCGGAAAGCGACCGGCAGCTGAGAATTTCTCGCGGTAATCAACTGATAGTGGCATGAAGTCAACATCAGATTTCGCATCTTTTGCTGACACAACTGTTGCCAGCAGCATAGTGTCGCCTGATTTTACAACCACGGCTCCATCTGCTTGTTTTGCCAATTTGCCTGTTTCGATAGTAATGGTTCTTCCATCGCCCAGGTCTATGACTTTTTCAATAACATTAAGCATAATGTGTAAATTTTTAAACTAAATAAAAAATGGGCGGGGCTTTAAATATAAAAAAGGCAATTTTCAGCAAATTGCCTTTTTACTTAAGAAATTATCTACGTATTTTAAGTTCCTTGATAATTGCACGGTAACGTTCAATGTCACGCTCTTTTAAATAATCGAGCAAACGACGGCGTTTACCTACTAAAGTCACCAATGCACGCTGTGTGCCAAAATCTTTACGATTCTGTTTCAGGTGCTCAGTCAAATGTGAAATACGAAAGGTAAACAATGCAATTTGGGCTTCTGATGAGCCGGTGTCATTTTCACTTTTACCGTACTTTGCAAAAAATTCTTTTTTCTTTTCGGTAGTTAAATACATAATTCTCTAAATATTAAAAAGTTAAACTATTCGATAATAACGCAGCAGCATCATTTTAAGATCGCAACCGCGCCACATTAAAAGTTTGACTTAAAGCCAAATTTCCGCAAAAGTAATTAATTTTCTTTAATCCAGACCATTAATCCTTAACTTTTTACTGTAAGAAAAACAGAATTTCACGAAACTGGCAACACCACATGTTTTAGCAGTTTCGCCCCTATCTGGCACTCTAAACACCTTTTTTTGTTACAATATTCATTTTTGAGCTGTATTAAAGCTTGTGTGTCGTATGCATTTTCAACAGGCATGCCAAGGGATTGCCATTGCTTTATAATCCGATTGTCTTCGGGGGGCAGTGCTTCTATCAGCCCAACCGAACGGTTCTTTAATACAGGTTTATTATTACGCTCGCCATAGAGGTACAAGAATGGCACAACCGTGTTTATTATTAAATTGTTACGCGAGGCCTCCCCCAACCATTTTTCTTTAACTGGGGCTGCTTTGTTGAACCGGTAATGCGTATCCCAATACTTTGAGGCTTTTACTTTGAAATAACTTAAAATGTCACTGCATTTTTCAGTTTCTATCAGCTTTGAAAAAAGTGTTTCCGAGCGGCTCAGCAAACTTGCAAACTGTGCTAAACGTAAGGTAGGGAAATTGGGAGGGCGCAAACGCATATATTTCCACAAAAAACCATCAATCCCTTTTAGTTTATATTTTGAAGCAAGATGTTGATATTCTTCACGTAACGAAAGATAATAATCATCACCAATAAGGGTCTCATTTAATATTCCTGCCTGGCCAAATAGTAGTGCTTCTGTTTGAAATATACTGTTTTTATGGTGCGCCAGTATCTTAAGTGGCAACGAACGGGCAAGCATATCGAAAGGCAAAGCATTCACTTTAAACCCAAAATTAACTGCCAAATGTCGATAAAACGTTTCATTCCAGTTATTCTTGTTTTGCAACAGGTTCTTTTTAATAATATTTGTCTTGTCATCCAGCCTGTCAACCAACTTTGCATCCATTGCCGACCTTTTATAAACCGGATCGACCAAACCAATGTAACTGCTACATGCAGGAGCACCTTTATTTGAAATAAGTTGCTCATAATTATTTAAAAGCGAGGGAAGGACTTCAATCTCAACAGTAGGGAGATAATTTCCGTTAGGAAGTGTCACCTCTTTATTATGCATGGCTACTACATGCAATATTACATTATTGTACGACTCGTCTGATTGATGATTATGAGATAACCAGTCGGATGTTTTCTGGTGAATTTCTACATTTCCCACCCATTTAGTGTTCCCAATTTTTACACAAGCATTAAAAAAGTCGGGGCCCGAATCGTTGTTCCATGTCCCCGGTTTTAAAACCTGGATGGGTTCACCCGATATGGTTTTTAAATCTTTGTTTTTGAATAAAAGATGCTTCCATGCATATTGGAGGAGTTTTTCGTTCATTAGAAATATTTAAGAGGGTTAAAACCATAAATATAAAAAACGAACGCGACTCTGTCAAATCAAAAAAACACAATTACCACAGCTGCAATTAATAAAGGGCTGCCTTTTGGCAACCCCTGAATATTTTTAAAGCAAATCAGCTTCGAGCAACAATTCTTCCATCTCAAGCTGCACAGCTTCGGCCTGCTCCCTCGCCTTCTGTGCAAAATCGGCACCATCTGAGGCATATATAATACCCCGTGACGAGTTTACCAATAAACCGCACCGGCTGTTCATTCCATAACGTGCTACTTCCTGTAAACTTCCACCTTGAGCCCCAACGCCGGGCACCAATAAAAAATGCTCGGGTACAATATCACGAATACTTGCAAGGCTTTCGGCCTTTGTGGCTCCTACAACATACATCATATTGTCGGTGCTGCCCCATGCTTGTGATTTCTTTAACACCGTTTCGTATAACTTTTCACCAGAATCTTTATCTTCTGTAAACTGAAAATCAAAAGCCCCTTTGTTCGATGTTAAGGCTAAAAGTATGACCCATTTATCGAGATAAGTCATAAAAGGCTTCACTGAATCTTCGCCCATGTAAGGGGCAACAGTTACTGCATCAAAATCAAAAAAGTCGAAAAAAGTACGTGCGTACAAATTTGAAGTGTTCCCTATATCGCCACGTTTAGCATCAGCTATGATGAAAATTTCGGGACATTTCTCACGAATGTACTTTACAGTTTTGTCAAGGCTGATCAAGCCCTGTGCACCCAACGATTCGTAAAATGCCAGGTTTGGCTTATAAGCAACAGCAAGATCGTGGGTGCGATCGATTATTTCTTTGTTAAAAGCAAAAACGGGGTCACTGGTATCAAGCAAATTACGAGGTATTTTCTGAATGTCGGTATCAAGCCCGACACACAAGAAGCTTCTTTTTTGCTGTATCTGGTTAAATAATTGTTCTGAATTCATAATGATGAAATTTTTTCACAAAAGTAATAAATTGGAATTGCAGATTACACCATTTCTTAGTTTCCAAGCTCCGAAATAAATTTAATTCGCATCAAACGAATGTCTTCTACACTATAATCTTCTTCTCCCAATTCAGCAATCGCTTCATCAATACTGCCATCTTCCGAATCCTCTTTGAAATAATCAAAAATATCATCCTGGGAATCTGTATCGATAACTTCATCGATGTAATAATCAATATTTATTTTAGTGCCTGAATTAACAATAGCATCAAGTTCCGACAATAGATCCTCGAAGCCGAGCCCGAGCGATTCGGCAATAATATCGAGCGAAACCTTACGATCGACATTCTGAATAATGGTAACTTTATTTTTTGATTTTTTGGCTACCGACTTTACCACCAGGTCCTGGGGCCGTTCAATTTCATTTTCATCCACATATTGCTTAATAAGCTCTATAAAATCTTTACCGTAACGCATAGCCTTGCCTTGCCCAACGCCCTGAATATTTTGCAGTTCTTGCATTGTAACGGGGTACTGAATAGACATGTCGGAAAGCGAAGGATCCTGGAAAACCACAAACGGCGGCAGCTTTTTACGTTGCGCCACTTTCTTCCTCAAATCTTTTAACATTTTAAACAATTGCGGATCGCCCGAACCACCCGAAGGTGCATTTGAAGCTTCTTCCAAATCGGCTTCGTAATCATGGTTTTTAACCATCATAAACGATGTTGGCTTCTCAAGGAACTTGTATCCGGCTTCGGTCATTTTTAACAGGCCATAATTCTCAATATCTTTATTAATAAGGCCTGCAATCATAGCCTGCCGGAATATGGCGTGCCAAAAACGGGCATCATGCTCTTTACCTTTTCCGAAAATATCTAATTGGTCGTGTTTAAACGATTTAATGGCAGCATTTTTATTTCCTATCAGAATGTTGGTAATATGCTCCATTTTATACTTTTGGTTCACTTTTAGTATTGCATCAAGTGCTGTTGCCACTTCATCTTTGGCTTCAATTTTCTCTTTTGGATGAAGGCAATTGTCGCAGGCGTTACAATTCTCGGGCTCATATTGCTCACCAAAATAGTGCAATAAAATTTTTCGCCTGCACACCGACGATTCGGCATACGAGACCGTATCGAGAAGCAACTGGGTGCCAATTTCCTGTTCGGCAACAGGTTTACCCTGCATAAATTTCTCGAGTTTCTGGATATCCTTGTAGCTATAGAAAGTGACACATTTCCCTTCACCACCATCGCGGCCTGCCCTGCCTGTTTCCTGATAATATCCCTCCAGGCTTTTAGGTATATCGTAATGAATAACAAAGCGCACATCGGGTTTGTCAATACCCATTCCAAAAGCAATGGTTGCCACTATAACGTCCACTTCTTCCATCAAAAACATATCCTGATGCTTCGAACGGGTCGCCGCATCCATTCCGGCATGATAAGGCAGTGCTTTAATTCCGTTAACCTGCAGGTTCTCGGCCAGCGATTCTACCTTTTTCCGGCTCAGGCAATAAATAATACCCGATTTGCCTGAATTAGCTGAAATAAATTTAATAATTTCAGTTGTGGGCTTCACTTTTGGCCGTATTTCATAATACAGGTTGGGGCGGTTAAAGCTCGACTTAAAAACATTGGCATCAAGCATGCCCAGGTTTTTTTGAATATCGTGTTGCACTTTTGCTGTTGCCGTAGCTGTTAAAGCCATTACCGGCGCTTTACCAATTTCTGCAGCAATAGGTCTGATCCTGCGGTACTCGGGTCTGAAGTCGTGCCCCCATTCTGATATACAATGCGCTTCATCAACGGCATAAAATGAAATATCTACTTTTTTCAGGAAATCGATATTATCTTGTTTTGTCAATGATTCGGGCGCTACGTACAAAAGTTTAGTTTTTCCTTCCAGTATATCTTCCCTTACTTTTTGTATGGCTGCCTTAGATAATGATGAATTCAAAAAATGTGCAATACCATCATCGGTGCCAAAATTACGAATGGCATCAACCTGGTTCTTCATTAACGCAATGAGCGGTGAAATAACAATAGCTGTACCTTCAAGCAACAAAGCAGGCAGTTGGTAGCACAATGATTTACCACCACCGGTTGGCATTAACACAAAAGTGTCATCACCTTTCATGATACTTTGGATTACTTTCTCCTGATCGCCTTTAAAACGATCGAAGCCAAAATGTTTTTGTAATTGTTCGGTTAAATACTGACTATTTCCCATTATCAGACTTTTACTCCCTAAATTTTGTAAATAAAAACAATCCTTTTCGTCAGATCGAAACACTAAGGTAGTAATTATTCGTTTCCTGAAAAATTCATTTTATAATTATTAACACTCCAACACCATAAAATAATATAGCCCGGCAATATGCACCAATAGTTTTCAGATAAACAGAATAGTACGACAACTACCGGCCTGCATATTGCAGAATTGGTGTTTGTGTGTATATTTGTCGGTTACAATTCATGAGCATGGCAAAAAGAAGAAAAAACAAACCTGATGATGTAGAAATGACCTTTCTTGAGCATTTGGAAGAATTGCGTTGGCATATTGTCAGGGCTGTTGCCAGTGCTTTTATTTTTATGGTTATCGCTTTTATCAACCGCGATTTTATTTTTAACGAAATAATCTTAAAACCCAAAACCCCAACCTTTCCTACAAACATGCTCTTCGCCAATTTAAATGAATGGTTTAACAGCATTTTAGGCACAAACTCATCTGCATTGGCCATCAACAATACACCTCTTGAAATTGTAAATATTGACATGGCCGGGCAGTTTATTGCCCATATCAAAGTATCGCTTGTGGCCGGCATTATTGTAGCCAGCCCATACATCATATGGGAGATATGGCGTTTCATAAAGCCTGCACTCCACAAAAATGAATCGCAATATGCAAGTGGCGGGGTATTTTACACATCGGCACTTTTCTTGTCAGGTGTTTTGTTTGGCTATTACCTCATAGCCCCTCTCTCTATCCACTTTTTGGGCAGCTACAACGTAAGCCACGAAGTACAAAACACAATTAAGTTAAACTCATACATCGGCACATTAACATCAGTCACATTTGCATCGGGTGTCATTTTTGAGTTGCCTGTAGCAACATTATTTTTAAGCAAGGTAGGGCTGTTAACCCCAACATTCATGCGAAAGTACAGAAAACATGCATACGTTTTGCTATTGGTAATGAGCGCCATTATAACACCCCCCGATGTTTTTAGCCAAATATTGGTGTGCATACCACTGGTTACATTATATGAAATAAGTATCCATATTTCGCGTTACGAAATGCGTAAGCAACAACGAAATATTGATAATACAGAACTATCAGAGAACTGAATAACACAAAACAAATGAAGCTAAAGGCCGAAAATATTGTAAAACGTTATCGAAAACGTACCGTGGTAAAAGGGGTAAGCATTGAACTGAACCAGGGGGAAATCGTTGGCCTTTTAGGCCCAAACGGAGCCGGAAAAACCACCTCCTTTTACATGATTGTAGGCTTGGTTCAACCTAACAATGGCAGGATTTTCCTCGACAACGAAGACATCACATCCTTACCTGTTTACCGCCGTGCACAAAAAGGAATCGGTTACCTGGCACAAGAGGCATCAGTTTTCAGGCACCTGAGTGTTGAAGACAACATAAAAGCAGTACTTGAAATGACCAATGCCCCAAAAGAAGAGCAAAAAGAAAAAACAGAATCACTAATCCGTGAATTTGGACTTCAAAAAGTACGCAAAAGTAAAGGCATACAACTTTCGGGTGGAGAAAGACGAAGAACTGAGATAGCACGCGCCCTTGCCATTAACCCTAAGTTCATTCTGCTTGATGAACCTTTTGCCGGCGTTGACCCCATTGCCGTTGAAGACATTCAAAATATTGTATACCATTTGAAAGATCGCAATATTGGCATTTTGATAACCGACCACAATGTTCACGAAACATTAGCCATTACCGACCGATCATACCTCTTGTTTGAAGGCGACATATTAAAAGCCGGATCAGCACAAGAGCTTGCATCAGACGAAATGGTACGAAAAGTGTATTTAGGACAGAATTTTGAACTACGGAAAAAACGGGCAAAATTCGAGCATTAATATTTTAATGGAATATTGTTGCAGATTTAAAAAAATTAGTTTTACATTTGCACCGCAATTTTGCGGGCGTGGCGGAATTGGTAGACGCGCTAGACTTAGGATCTAGTG
Source organism: Bacteroidales bacterium (assembly GCA_041694375.1). Lineage (GTDB taxonomy): Bacteria > Bacteroidota > Bacteroidia > Bacteroidales > Prolixibacteraceae > Roseimarinus. The sequence continues at coordinate 9,043 of JASMTI010000139.1, forward strand.
TCTATGACGTGGGGGTTCGAGTCCCTTCGCCCGCACTAAAAGGCCAAACCGTTTGGAACCAAAATGGATCCGAACGGTTTTAAATTTATTATAGAAGGGTGTGATAAACACCACAAAAATTAGTATTAACTTAAGTTATTAGTTAAATGAACATTACCAGGGAAAACATCGACGAATTAAACGGAATAATTCGCGTTTCAATTGACAAGGCCGATTATGAAGCCAAGGTTGATGATGTGCTTAAAGATTATAAGAAAAAAGCAAACATGCCAGGGTTTAGGCCAGGCAAAATACCCATGGGCCTTGTGAAAAAAATGTATGGTAAAGCTGCATTGATCGACGAGGTTAACAAAATCTTAACACACGAACTTTCGTCTTACCTGGTAAAGGAAAAACTTAATATTCTTGGTGAACCGCTTCCAAACGAAGAACTACAAAAAGAAATTGATTGGGATAATGACTCTGAATTTGAATTTGTATTTGACATTGGTTTGGCCCCGGAGCCTAAAATCAATCTTGACAAACGAAGCAAATACACCCAATATAACGTTGAAATAACCGACGACCTTATTGATGAGCACATCAAATCGTATACGAACCGATTTGGCGAATCTAAAGAAACAGATGTTGTTGAAGCAGAAGGCACAGTACGTGGAGACCTGGTGCAACTTGATGCTGACGGGAACGTGAAAGAAGATGGCCATAAAGTAGACAATGCACTTCTTTCAATCGATGTTATCAAAGATGAGGACATCAAAAAAGAATTTATCGGTAAAAAAGCAGGCGACGAGGTTGTATTCGATATTAAAAAGGCATATCCAAACGATACAGAAATAAGTTATTTGCTGAATATCGAGAAAGAAGAAGCTGAAAAGGTTGAAGGTAATTTTAAAATTACCATTAACGAAATCAACAAATTTGTTGAAGCTGAAATCAACGAAGACCTGTTCAAGAAAGTATATGGCGAAGAAACAGGGATAAAAGATGAGAAAGCTTTCCGCGAAGAAGTGAAAAAAGAAATTGAAGAAGCATACAAACCTGCAACCGACCACAAATTCGCGCTTGATGCCCGCGACACACTATTGTCAAAATCAAGCATGGAATTTCCCGAAGCATTCTTAAAAAGATGGTTGAAAACCGCCAACAAAGAATTGACAGAAGAGCAGATTGAAAATGACTTTGAAGCATTTCTGTCCGACCTTAAGTGGCAAATTATAAAAGATTCAATTGCCAAAGAGAACGATATTAAAGTTGACGAAAGCGAAGTAAACGACCTAGCCAAAGAAATTGCAGCTGCACAGTTCCGTCAGTATGGCATGTTCAATGTCCCGGAAGAACACCTCGAAGGATTTGCACAACAAATGCTAACCAAAGAGGAAGATCGCAACCGCCTTTACAGCAAAAAAGTTGAAGATAAAATAATGGATGTTGTTAAATCGAAAGTTAACGTTGAAGAAAAAACAGTATCGAAAGAAGAATTCGACAAAATGCTGGAACAAAAATAGAAAACCTTAACACACTATATTTGAGCCGGACATCACTGTTCGGCTTTTTTTATTTTAATTAGCAAACGCTTTACCCCCATAGCATTATATTGTAATGCTTTTATTTATTTTTTTCTACCTTTGTGAGCAACTTATACACTGGTATTTTGTTAAATGACAATAAGGTAAATTCAAAAAGAAATTAACGATATGGATCACAAAAAAGAATTTCAAAAATATGCGACCGGGCACATGGGCATCAGCAGCTTGTCGCTCGATAAGTACATATCATCAGCCTATAACAGCTATATTTCACCAACTATTATCGAGGAGCGCCAACTGAATATTGCCACAATGGACGTATTCTCACGGTTAATGATGGACCGCATCATCTTTTTAGGTGTGCCAATTGATGACTATGTAGCTAATATCATACAGGCACAGTTGTTGTTTCTCGACTCAACTGACCCGGGAAAAGACATCCAAATATACTTTAACACCCCTGGCGGTTCGGTACATGCAGGCTTAGGCATATACGACACGATGCAATTTATTACATCCGATGTATCCACAATTTGCACAGGGATGGCTGCCTCAATGGGAGCTGTTTTGTTAACAGCCGGAGCACCGGGCAAACGTTCGGCCCTCACACACTCACGTGTAATGATCCACCAACCTATGGGTGGGGCTCAAGGCCAGGCAAGTGACATTGAAATTACGGCACGCGAAATATTGAAATTGAAAAAAGAGCTATACGAGATTATTGCAAAGCATTCAGGCAAACCAATAAAAAATGTTGAGAAAGACTCAGACCGTGATTATTGGATGACCGCCGAAGAAGCAAAAAATTACGGAATGATCGACCAGGTATTGACTCGAAATAAAAAATAATAAAAAGAAGGAACTAAATGGATAAATGTTCATTTTGCGGGAGAAAGAAAAATGAAGTTGAATTGCTAATTGCCGGTATGGACGGGCACATTTGTGACCGTTGTATTGAGCAGGCCCACAACATTGTTGAGGAAGAACTAAAAAGTAAAGGTGACACATTCGATTTGAAATCGATTGAACTGATGAAGCCGGCACAAATCAAAGAGTTTCTTGATAAATATGTCATCGGGCAGGATCACGCAAAGAAAATTTTATCAGTAGCTGTTTACAATCATTATAAACGACTGGGGCAAGTTATTGACGACGATGAAACAGAGATTGAAAAATCAAACATCATAATGGTTGGCCCAACCGGAACAGGCAAAACATTACTTGCACGCACCATCGCACGGATGTTGCACGTTCCGTTTACCATTGTTGATGCAACTGTTCTTACCGAAGCCGGGTATGTAGGCGAAGATATTGAAAGCCTCTTAACACGCCTTTTGCAAGCCGCCGATTACAATGTTGAAGCTGCCGAACGGGGAATTGTTTTTGTTGACGAGATTGATAAAATTGCCCGTAAAGGCGACAACCCGTCGATTACCCGCGATGTGTCTGGCGAAGGTGTACAGCAGGGATTGCTGAAACTGCTTGAAGGTTCGGTTGTTAACGTCCCGCCACAAGGAGGCCGCAAACACCCGGAACAGAAGATGATCCCTGTAAACACCAAAAACATCTTGTTTATGTGTGGTGGCGCTTTTGATGGTATCGAGCGCAAAATTTCACAACGCATGAATGCACAGGTAGTCGGGTTCAATGCTGTAGAACACGCATCAACAATCGACCGTGAAAACCTGATGCAATATATTGCACCAATGGATTTGAAATCGTTTGGACTTATACCCGAGATAATTGGCAGACTGCCCGTACTTACTTATCTCGACCCACTTGAGCCTGCAACGTTGAAAAGGATACTCACAGAACCTAAAAATGCAATTGTCAAACAATACAGCAAGCTTTTTAAAATTGATGGCATAGAACTGAAATTTACGGATGAAGCGCTTGACTATATTGTAAAGATCGCAGTTGAGTACAAACTTGGGGCCCGTGGCTTACGATCGATTTGTGAAACGATTATGACAGATGCGATGTTCGAGTTACCATCAAACGGCAAAAAAACGTTTGAAGTGAACCGAAAATACACAATTGAGAAAATTGAGAAAGCAGGCATGGCAATGCTTAAGGCCAGCTAAACACACTCATGCACAAAATATAAAAAAAGCCGGATCAAAATTGATCCGGCTTTTTTTTCTCTAATCCTACACATTAAAAGACTTATTTGTCTTTATATTAAGAAAACATTAAGCGCCAAATTTTCTTAAAAATACTTGTGATATTTCAATAAAACATTCTTATGTTTGTCCTACCAAAACAATAGTAATGAGCAAACGCATCAAAAATATTACTTCACTTTACTTCATCGCCATGATGGCAATGATGATGCGAATGCTTATGCGCATGAGCAAATAGGTTTATTGTGTTATTTGTGTACATGCGCACCTCAACCTTTTTCAGCACACATTCTTATTAAATTATTTTCAACTTTTTCAGCATTTGCTTGTTTGCTGTTTTATTGTTGAATACCATGCTGAACTCTTTTTTATTCTTGTTTATTAGCAATCAAAAAAAATAAAACGTTATGTCTAAAAATTATCATTACGAAACATTACAGGTACATGCCGGCCACACACCAGACGAAACTACGCTGTCGCGCGCCGTACCACTTTATCAAACCACATCGTACGTATTTAAAAACTCTGAGCATGGGGCCAATCTTTTTGGATTGAAGGAATTTGGAAACATCTATACCCGGCTGATGAACCCAACTACCGACGTGTTTGAGCAACGCATAGCAGCCCTCGAAGGCGGGGTGGCTGCTGTAGCAACTGCTTCGGGACACTCGGCACAATTCCTTGCACTGACCAACATTCTCGAAGCTGGTGACAATTTTGTAACATCGCCATTTTTGTATGGAGGCTCGTTTAACCAGTTTAAAGTATCGCTTAAACGGCTGGGGATTGAAGCCCGTTTTGCCAAGGACGACACGGCTGAAGAATTTGAAAAACTCATTGATGATAAAACCAAAGCATTGTATGTTGAAAACCTTGGAAACCCCAACTTTAATGTTCCCGACTGGGAGAAAGTAGCGGCACTGTCCAAAAAGTACGACTTGCCGTTTGTTGTTGACAACACCTTTGGTGCAGCCGGTTACCTGTTCCGCCCGATTGACCATGGGGCAAACATTGTTGTTGAATCGGCCACCAAGTGGATTGGCGGCCATGGCACGAGTGTTGGCGGTGTTGTTGTAGATGCTGGAAATTACAACTGGGGAAACGGCAAATATCCTCAATTTAGCGAACCTTCAGAAGGATATCATGGACTGGTTTTCTGGGATGTGTTTGGAGCCGACGGACCGTTTGGCAATATTGCTTTTGCCATTCGCTTGCGTGTTGAAGGCTTGCGCGACTTTGGCCCGGCCATCAGTCCGTTTAACTCATGGCAATTGCTACAAGGCCTCGAAACCTTATCACTGCGTGTACAACGCACAGTTGACAACGCACTTGAACTGGCCAAGTGGCTCGAAAAACATCCGGCAGTTGAAGCCGTGAATTATACCGGACTCAAAAGCAGCAAGTATCATGAGTTGGCAAAAAAATATTTGAAAAATGGTTTTGGCGGCGTACTTTCATTCAGGCTTAAAGCCGGGAAAGAAGCCGCATCGAAACTGGTTGACAATGTTGAGCTCATTAGCCACCTGGCCAATGTGGGCGATGCAAAATCACTCATCATTCACCCGGCCTCAACTACGCACCAGCAACTAAGCGAGACAGAACAACTGGCCGCCGGCGTATTGCCCGACCAGCTACGTTTGTCGGTTGGTATTGAACATATCGATGATATTAAAGCTGATTTGCAACATGCCATTGATAAAGCAACAAGTTAGCGAGTAGTCATTAAGTCATTGAGTCATTAGTAATCCTGAAACAATGACTCAATGACTATTTCCAATTTTATTACTTTTGCAATAAAATTCAACTAAATAATATGCCCGTAAACATACCACATAAGCTCCCCGCCATAAAAGCACTCGAACAAGAGAACATTTTTGTAATGGACGAAGCCCGTGCCATGCACCAGGATATACGTCCGCTGCGCATCGCTGTTCTTAACTTGATGCCGGTAAAAATAACAACCGAAACCGATTTAATCCGGCTGCTGTCGAACACTCCTTTACAACTTAAACTTGACTTGATAAAGGTGATGGCGCATACACCCAAAAACACACCGGCCGAGCACATGGAAATGTTTTATTCGGACTTTGAAAAAATACGGCACAAAAAATACGACGGGCTCATTGTCACCGGTGCCCCGGTTGAGCATTTAAATTTTGAAGATGTAAATTACTGGGGAGAGCTAAAAACGATTTTTGAATGGGCCGAGCACAATGTGCAATCTTCATTGTTTATTTGCTGGGCAGCAATGGCCGCCTTGTATCACTATTACGGGATACCCAAATACCCCCTGCCACAAAAAAAATTCGGGGTATTTCATCATACTGCTAAATACCCTAAACTGCCAATGTTCAGGGGTTTTGACGATGAATTCCACATGCCCCACTCACGACATTCAGAAGTACGCGCCGAGGATATAGAAAAGATCCCCGGGTTAGAAATAATATCGGAATCGGATGAAGCCGGGGTTGGGATTATCCAAGAAGAAAGTGGCCGAAAGCTTTATGTTACCGGACACTTTGAATATTCAACTTACAACCTTGATGATGAATACAAACGTGATTTAGCAAAAGGGATGGACATAGATGTCCCGAAACATTATTACAAAAAGAACAACCCCGAAAAAAACCCTGTTGTACGCTGGCGCGGCCATGCCAACCTGTTTTTCCAAAACTGGCTGAATTATCATGTGTACCAGCAAACACCTTTTAATATTGATGATATAAAATAGAAAAAATTAAATTTCGGGCTCAATACAATCAATTAATACTCAATATGAAGGCTTCATGATTGCCCCCTTCTCACAACTGGCAACACAATCACCGCAAATTTTGCATTTGTCTTCATTTATACTTGCATAAAATATTTCTGCAACAATAGCCGAATAATCAACGCAAGCATTCATACAATCGCCACAGTTATCACACAAATCGGTATCGATATATGGAGGCAAATAACCTTCGGGCTCTACTTTGTTTATAGCATCGTACTCGCAAACCGGATAACATTTACCGCAGTTAATGCATGTGTTCTCATCTATGAAAACTTTAGCAGGGTTGATTGCATCGTGTGGGCACGCACTAACACATTTTCCACAACGGTTACATTTATCCATATCAATTATTGCAATGCTCCCATTCTGCTTAACAATTGCTCCCTGAGGGCAAACACCCACACACTCGTGCTGACAACTTCTATTTCGGCATTTATTCCGAACCGAGTAATAATCACGTTCAAATGTGATGCAATTTGCTTCATTAACACATACATCAATACAGTCTCCACATCCCACACAATTTTCTTCATTTATGATATAATTTGCCCCAAAAACATTTATTGCATTTTGCGGACAAACAGAAACACATTCCTTACACTCTACACAAGTGACATCATCAATACGGTATTTACTCTTCACCGGAAGCTCAATAGCATCGTAAGCACATTCAATTAAACAGTCTCCACATCCGTTACACAAATCTGTATTTATTGCATAAGCCTGAAAAGGACTAATACCCGCTTTAGTACATGCATTTACCAAAGGGTAAAACGTAAGCAATGCTCCTGATTTTAAAAGAGTCGATAAAAAATTTCTTCTTGTATTCATGCTTATAATTTAAAATGCTACCCTCAATTCAATTTTCCCCATCCAATAATCATTGACTAAAGCTTCCGATGAAAGATAACTTCCAATAGCTGTTAATCTCAGATGCCCTAAAAGTTTTAATCCGGCAATTAGGTCAAGTTCCTGCGATTGATTTCTGTTTATCTGACGAACTCCATTGAGCTGAACTATAATTTTGTTTTTCCCGGTAAAATAATGCTTCACACTACCCTGCAGCAAGGGCAGGTCGATAGCATCAAGCCTCAATACTTCTCCTGCAAACAAATTACTAAATGCCGGATAAAAATGAGCACCTTCATCAATATCTGTTTTCCCTAAATAAGAGAGATCAAACAAAGAGGTTGACCCATTTCTCCATGTATTTTCTTTTTCTATTTGAAAATAATATGCAATAGTATGATCATTAAGAATATACTGATCGATTATTTCTGCTTTGAAATTTATATCTAACGGGATTTTTAAATCAGCAAAAACACCGGAATAATATTTATATTCATGAAATGCTGTTCCAAATTCCTCATAAAAAAATGCACCGGATTCTTCAATAAGAATTGTCGGCTTAGACACATCATCATCAAAACCGTCATTCGTAAATTCATCAAATGTTTCAAACTCATCATTCGACATTGGGGCAAATTCATCTTCTCCGAAATTATTGTCTTTAAGCTTGTCTGATGGTTTCCATGTAAAATACACCCCACCAAAATTAGATTCACCAGGACGGTCGCTTACAAAATTATACTGACTACGATGCAGTATGTTATAAATATGACGATTACCACAAACATCCTGAAAGCGGGCCAAACGTTGGCTTACAGTACCAACAACAGCATCTACCTGTAATGCACCATAGTTTTTCACCATTGAGGCACCCATCATCCGTTCATCGAATAGCACATAATCAGACGATTTAAAACTTTGAATACCTAATTTTAGGTTATCAGTCAGTGTACCATATTTTAAATAACCTTCGCGCATTCCCCAATGATAACGAGTAGGCTTATTAAAATCGGTCATTGTTGACCGTGCTTCTTCCCCATCGGGGTTCGACGCACTGTTGTACCAATCTTTATAGGCGCCTTCAAAATAAAACTGCCATTTGTTTTTCGAATAATCAATTGCACCATAGGCGCTCCAATTTGCAATCTCCCTGTCGGGCATTATCCCGGCAGCCATAGCACCCTCAACAGCCCAGTATAAGTCAGAGTTATTAACAGGCGTGAGATGCGCCCCAATAATTGACCGGCAATCAGGCTGGGGAAAAGCAAATACCGAAAACAACAACGCCGGAATAACACCAAGCCATTTAACCTTTCTTACAAATACTTTTTGCACCATGTTTTTTGGAATTTCGATAAAAAGACATTGCTCCCTTTTTACAATCTCTTACACAATTCCCACAAGCAATACACTCTTGATTATCGAGAACACTATATTTACCATCTCGGGTAATGGCATTAATTTTACAACTCACATCGCATGTTTTACAAGCAACACAGGTCGATTTTTGTGGTGCAAGTACCGATGCACCAGGTATCTTTGATATCCATCCGAGTATTAAGCCAATTGGGCAAACTGTTTTACAAAAAGGACGGTACATAAAAACCGATGAAATAATTAATAAACCAAGCAATAACCAACCGGTCATATTTGCTGATCGTAAATTAAAAGCTACTTTAAACGGATCGATGGTTTTAAAAAAATTGGTTTTCGTAATTAAAACTTGCAATACAAGAGCGACCAATAAACCAGCTCTAATAAACCGCATTATACGCTGCGCTTTTTCAGTCTGAAGCATCTCAAATTTTCCTGGCAAATAAAGAAATTCCTGAAGTGCACCAAGGTGGCATACCCATCCACACCAAACCTTGCCAAAAAGATATGTTACCGGTATCAAACCTAAAAACCACAGCATGCCAACCCAGTTTACATCAATCCCAAATAACGAGAATAATGTATGCTGTAAACTCATTATCGGGCATGGGCATCCACCACGATAAAATCCTAAAATAACCAATGAAATCATCAAAAAAACACCACGAAGGTTCCGGGTCGTTTTAAATCTTACCATAATACCAGCAAGCACCGTGAATGCCAATATTGATAACACCCACCAGAATTTTGAATTACTGCTTTTCCCTGAGCCACAACCATTGCAGGAACCATCACAACTATCAGCCTCCGAAAATGTTGACGCATCAGCAATATCGTTCTCATCGAGTGGGGCAAATTCATCGAACGATTCTTCCTGTTGCTGTTCTTCCCCCCATGCTTCAAACTCATCCTCCTGAGAATATGAAGGTTGATAAAGCAACATCAGTACCAATCCGGTTATTGTTAAAATTATCGTTTTAGATAAACTCATCCTAATTTGTTTAACCTACATTAAAATCAACAGTACCATTGCCCCCATCTTTATCACATGTGCGCACTGCATTTAAAATATGAGTTCCTTTTTTTTCTTCAGTTATAACCAATTTTAACTTACGCTCATATTTTCCGTTTGAAACTTCTTTCCACTTAGTTGCCCCCAGTGCTTTTGTACCGGTAAAATTAAATTTAGTGGCTTCAATACCTTCAGGACAAACCCTATGAGTATAGGTAACAGTAACTAATACAATCACTTCGTCCCCAACAGCATAAGCTTCTTAATCGCCTTCTAATACTTCAAAATCAAATACACATGCATTTGCATTAAAACCAATAACAGCAAAAAACAGAAAAAGCAATCCAATTTTTATTTTATTTTTCATCACGATTAATTTTTTATAGTTAGAAACCAATCAAATGTAAAATTTGCGCTTAATAAATTAAAAAAAGAAGGTGCGTTTTACACCTCCCTTCCTTTCAAAAAATAAAATCTATTCACTGTCAACATCGCAAATTCCATCACCATCACCAGCGCCTTGTTGGCCCTGTGACTGATTTCCTTGTTTACCATTTCCCTGACCTTTTGATCCTTCTCCACGATAACCATTGCCGCTTTGCTGCCCGTTGTTGCCACCATTTTTATACTGACCATTACCGTTACCAGAATTTGCTACTGCTAAAATAGCCTCATACTCATCGTCCGATAACAATTGAGGTGAATAATCTACTGCCAATGACGATAGTGAATTGGTAAATGCTTTCAGGTGGTTATACGATCCACTAAGCAAGTTGGCATATACCATTTCAATGTCGGTGTTTGTTGTGCCATCAATCAATTCCTGTAAGTCAAGAATGTCTGTTTCTTCGATAAGTGCGCCAACAGCAAGGGCTGCTTCAACCGATTCATCACCGGCAGCTATCAACTCATCGTAAAGCGCCTGCAATTCAGGGCTGTTATAATTACCTTCTACCCCGGTTGCCGGATCTGCAACGCCAAAATAATCTAAAAGAGCCAATACCGCTTCAGCATGCTTGCTTTCGCTACTTGCAATACGAGTGAAAACGCTTGTACCATACTTCTCATAGAAATAAACATAAACGTCGTGCGCTACAAGTTCTTCTTCTCTCATCAATTCCAATCCTTCAATATCTACATCAGTTAAATCATCAAATGTTGTGGTAAACGTACAATCTTCGCACTCTCCGTCAATTGTCAGACTTTTTTCTACAGATGAAACGACTGCGTCGTCTAAAATCTCATCGTTATTACATGATGTAAATGCTAAAACTAAAATTGCTGCTGTAATTAATAATAATGTTTTCATGATCTTAAAATTTAAATATTATACATATGTCGTTTTGTATATATGTTCCGTTTCATATCAAAAGTACCCTACCTGAATTCTCAATTTATTTATATTTGCATCTATGCAACCCGAAACAAAAAAAGCTTTAAGCAAGTGCATGGCGTTATGTAGTAAAAGCGAAAAGTGCATTGCCGACATCCGTAAAAAGCTCGACAACTGGCTGTTACCTGAAAGCGAGGTGCAAAAAGTGATTGATGCACTAATTGATGAGAAATTTATTGACGAGCAACGTTTTTCTGAATCGTTTGTGCGCGATAAGTTCCGGTTTAACCACTGGGGCAAAATAAAAATTA
>JASMTI010000140.1:0-6073 GCA_041694375.1 Bacteroidales bacterium
GTACCAAAGTGGAATTGTCCCGATAAAGTGTTTCTTGGCTTTCAGTTTTGGACTGAAACCTTAGAAACACTAAATCGGGATTAATCGTACCAAAGTGGAATTGAAACCAAACAAGGTGGCTTTTTCCTGCATTTTCATGCGGACTTTTAATCGTACCAAAGTGGAATTGAAACTTGATTTTGCAAACATCTATCGGTTCGTTATCATACTTTTAATCGTACCAAAGTGGAATTGAAACAGGTGTTGAGCGGTGAGTATGATGGAACAAAGGTGCTTTTAATCGTACCAAAGTGGAATTGTCCCGATAAAGTGTTTCTTGGCTTTCAGTTTTGGACTGAAACCTTAGAAACACTAAATCGGGATTAATCGTACCAAAGTGGAATTGAAATTTGATAGTTGAAGAGGTTGTTTAAGAATTACAATTAAAAGCCACGGGCAGGAATGCCCGGGCTACAATGTTGATCGTATCAAGATGATATTTAACTACTTAATCCTCCATTCAGTGGCTGGGGGGTGTCTTTTTGTTTTTGCACCAAACATTTTATCTTTAATCCGTAAAACCTTGATAAAAACATACTCTAAAATTACAACAAATGGAAAGATACATTCAACAGCTTATCGAAGACCTTGAACAGGCGGCAAATAACCCGCCCAAACCATCATATTTTGAAACCCCTCCGGTATTCGAGGATGATCCGTCAATGGCTGAACTTTCAATGGTTCCGTTTAATTCTATCGAAAAACTGACCGGCATAAAACAAGAAGCTTTCCCGGATTTTAACGATCTGAATGGTAGTCAATGGAGAGCTTTACTCAATGCCATATTTGAGGTTTTCAATTCACTTTTAATTAAACTGATTGATGTACCGAAAGGTATTCCCAAAGAATTGCTCTATGATGTAATAATTTCCAATTGGCATCATCCGGTGCAGTATCTTCCAATGTCGGGAATGGATCTGGAACTGTGCACCGGCAATCCGGAGGATTGTCCTTATGGCGGTTTTTGTGACTGTAACGTTGAATGGCCTGATGACGAAGAGTTTTTTGAGTTGAAACGGGAGATACCTGAAAGATACAAAGCATTTATTCCCGAAATGGCTGTTGCCATCGATTCCGGGATGGTTTGTTTTCTGTCTGCCGATAACCTAGAATTGAAAAAAATACCTCAAGCGGTACATGACGATCCTGAAGCGTTTGGGGCACTTATAGGGAGTGATGAAGAATGTGAGATCAATATTTTTGAAAATTATTTCAGGGTAGAGCCATTGCTAAATTTCGAGATGGACGATATGATGGATTATTTCACCAACCTAATGTCAAATAGATCTCTGCAAATAAAAATGTTAGAGGCATTGAATTCGAAAAACCGCGTTGAAGTGTTCAGTGATATTGTGCTTAATTCTCACGAAAAGCAAAGTTGGCTCTGTTTTAAACAATCATGGCTCGAAGAACATGTAAGGTCAGTTATCTGGCAAGATATAAGGTATAGAAGTAATTATGAAGAATTAAATGGGTTTTTTAACGATGATGGTAGCCGTATCGATCCTGAAACGGTGCCTACACCCAGCCTATGCATGTTATGTAAATCGTTTTACGCCGGCGATGCTGAAGAAGACATGCTCTGCTTGTTGAACCGCAACGACCAACGTAACGACCCGGATTTTAAATGTGGTGCATTCGATGAGATTTAGGCGCTTAATCCCCCATTTAGGAGGTAGGGGGGCATATCGTATCAAAGTTGAATTAAAATCTGCCCTGTCAATGACCAATGACTCAATGACCAATGACTTCCAGCCCTGCTAAACACTAACGACAAGTAAAAACCACGGGCAGGAATGCCCGTGCTACTAAAAATTCGAGATGGAATGCCCGGGTTACAACCCTTTGTGTTATTTTTTTCATTCTGAATTACGCATTTCTTGAACAATATCTTGTAAAACAGGTTTTCTTTTGGGTGATTTTATCATCTTCTTTTGTATTTTGTACTGCATAAAACCTAAAGCTAATGATAACGATTAAGAGAATTGTGAATTTTTATGTCGATGGTTTTAAATCGATGACATGGGGAAAGCAATTGTGGATGTTGATTTTTCTTAAACTGTTTCTGATTTTTTTTATCATGAAATTCTTCTTCTTCTCCGATACGATTGAGGATAAATATCAAACAGAGGAAGAAGTGGGGATGCACGTGCTTGAAAATATTACAAAATCTAAATAACCAAAAGCTATGTTTGAATCGATTGACTTGTCACTAATAAACTGGTCGAGGGCGCAGTTTGCACTTACGGCAATGTACCATTGGTTGTTTGTGCCGCTTACACTGGGTACAACTTTTATGATTGCCATGATGGAGACCATTTATGTACGTACCGGTAAGCCTGAGTGGAAAACGATGACAAAATTCTGGATGACCTTGTTCGGGATTAACTTTGCCATTGGTGTTTCAACGGGTATTATTCTTGAATTTGAGTTTGGAACCAACTGGTCGAATTACTCGTGGTTTGTGGGCGATATTTTTGGTGCCCCGCTGGCCATCGAGGGAATAATGGCGTTTTTTCTTGAATCGACCTTTATTGCCGTGATGTTTTTTGGCTGGAACAAGGTAGGGAAGAAATTCCACCTGCTTTCGTCGTGGCTGGTGGCCATTGGTGCCAACCTTTCGGCATTGTGGATACTGGTTGCCAACGCTTGGATGCAAAATCCGGTAGGCACTACATTTAACCCCGAGACGGCCCGGAACGAAATGACCAGTTTCTGGGAAGTTCTTTTTTCACCGGTTGCCATCAACAAGTTTTTGCATACCATCACATCGGGTTTCGTGTTGTCGGCCATATTTGTAATTGGCGTATCAGGCTGGTTCCTGTTAAAAAAGCGCCATATTGTGATGGCACGTAAAAGTATTTTGGTAGCGGCCATTTTCGGACTGGTGTCATCGGCTGCGGTAATTATTACCGGCGATGGTTCGGCCAAGCAGGTTGCCAAGGTGCAACCCATGAAACTTGCTGCCATGGAGGGGCTTAACGATGGTGAAGAAGGTGCAGGGTTAATTCTTTTTGGTATTGTGACCGACAATGAAGAATATCCCGATAACGACCGCATGAAAGACATTGCCATGAAGGTTGAGGTACCTAAAGCTTTATCATTCCTTTCATTTGCCGATTTTAATGCTTTTGTGCCGGGTATCAACGATTTGATACACGGAAATGAAGAACATGGCATTATGTCGGCCCACGAAAAAATTAAACGCGGCAAGGTGGCGGTCGAAAAGCTCACGATATTTAAGGAGGCCCGTAAAAACGGCGATGTACAAAAAGCTGAAGAGCTGAAAGAGCTTCTTGTGAGTGACGATTTTCAACAAAATTATTTTAAATATCTTGGTTATGGACATGTTGACGATACCAGTTTTTTAATTCCAAACATTGCGGTTACGTTTTACAGTTTTCATATAATGGTAATGCTTGGCTTTTGGTTTGTTGTAGTTTTTGTTCTGGCCCTATGGTTCTTGCACAAAGGAACGTTGCACAAGCAGCGATGGTTCTTGTGGCTCGGTTTATTATCAATACCGCTGGCTTACCTGGCATCGGAGCTGGGCTGGCTTGTTGCCGAGTTTGGTCGTCAGCCCTGGGTGATACAGGATTTGATGCCAACAACTACCGCTGTATCAAATATTAATGCTTCGTCTGTGAAAATCACTTTTATTTTATTTGCTGTTATTTTTACAACCTTGCTGATTGCCGAGATAAAAATAATGGTACGTCAAATTAAGATTGGACCAAAACATGAAGAGAAAGGAGGCCAGAAATGATGACAGCTATTTCATATCCGTTTTTACAAGAATACTGGTGGGCAATTATATCCCTTTTGGGTGCATTGCTCGTGTTCCTGATGTTTGTACAGGGGGGGCAATCGTTGATTTACACGGTTGGCAAAACCGAAATGCAACGCACCATGCTGGTTAACAGCCTGGGGCGTAAATGGGAATTCACATTTACAACGCTTGTAACCTTTGGCGGTGCATTTTTTGCATCGTTCCCGTTATTTTATGCTACCAGTTTTGGAGGCGCCTACTGGGTTTGGATGGCCATTTTGTTTTCATTTATCCTACAAGCCGTTTCGTACGAATTCCGCTCTAAACCGGCAAACTTCCTTGGCACTAAAACCTATGAGGTTTTCCTTGTTATTAATGGTTTAATGGGTACTATTTTAATTGGTACGGCCGTTGGTACTTTCTTTAACGGGGCACAGTTTACATTAAACGATTACAACCAGGTAACCTGGCAAACGGGCGCGCGCGGACTTGAAGCCGTGCTGAATATACATAATGTAGCGCTGGGGCTTGCCGTTTTCTTCCTCGCCAGGGTTTTGGCCTTGTTGTATTTCAATAACACAATTGACGAAAAGGATATAAATATCAGGGTACGCATGCAACTTTGGGTCAACTCAATCCCGTTTTTGGTGTTTTTCCTTTATTTTATTATTGCCTTGTTTTTGAAAGATGGATTTGCTTACGACCCCGATACACTTGAAGTGTCGATGGAGCGTTACAAATACTGGCATAACCTTATAGGGATGCCTTTGGTGCTTGTTGCATTTCTTGCCGGTGTTGTAATGGTAATTTGGGGAATATTTTCCGATTTGTTTTTTAAGCCCGGAAAAGGGATTTGGTTTTCGGGGGGCGGTACAATTATTACGGTTTTTGCCTTGTTCTTATTGGCAGGGTATAACAATACCTGTTATTACCCGTCGGCTTACGATATACAATCGTCGTTGAATATCCGCAACAGCTCATCGAGCGAGTTTACACTTGGTGTAATGGCCATTGTATCGTTGCTTGTCCCTTTTGTGGCTGCTTACATCTGGTTTGCATGGAAAGCCATTAATAACAAGAAGATTGATGAGGACGAAATGAATGAAGGCGGACATAAATACTAAAAATACAGAACTATGATATTATCAGGAATATTATCGCTATTGAGCTGGCCGGCACTTATTTTTGTAACTTATTGGCTTATAAAGCTGGCATTAAAAAAATATGAATCGAAGCTGGAAGAAGAAGATTAATAACCAGCATAAATTAAAACCACAAGAGAATAAACAAAATTACCCCTCTTTTCATGCTTAAAGAGGGGTAATTGATATATGTATTATTTGCAAATTTGATTGTAATCCTGGATCGCCATAAATACAGCGTTGGTCCGGAATAATGCTTTGTTTACTAATTTGTTTAGCCCTGAATTGTTTTCTTCATCACCTATTGTTTTGTATTCATTGTTTTTGAACTTTTCAACAACTGTTGGGCAATCAGCAAGCTCTTTTTCTACATTCATATTACCTGCCAGTTTTAATTTGCCTTTTTTTCCAATTTTGTACACAAGTTGCGATTTTCCACAATCGATATAAAAAGGCTCAAAACCATCGGGGCCTGATACAACTGGTGGTGGGGTTTCGAAAAAGTAATAGAGGGAAATTTTATCTTCAGATACTTTGTGCATAAACATCTTTGTAGGGAGCATATTTAGACCCACGGCCGACATATCGGAATATTTAACCGATTCGTATAACTGGCCATCATAGATGTAGGCATCACAATCCTTTGGTCCATATTTGTCGAAATACCTTCTTTTGATTTTTTCATTTTTAATAAAAACATCTTTAGGTATAAAACGTATTTCAGATTGAAATTCCCAAGGGGCAGGAAATGTTTTATCATTTGCCCAGGCTGTCCCTCTTTTTTTGATGAAACCTTCAATTTTGCCCCCATTTTTGAAAATGGTTCCTTCAACTACGCCTTCTTTTTTCATTTTTTCTTCAATCTGACCAAACGAAAGAATTGAAAAACTAATTAATACGATGCTTAATAATAATTTTTTCATAGATTAAAAATTAGGTTTAAATATTGATTTTTTACACTCAAGCCATAAAATGATGGTTTGGTGTGATGTGTTGCTTTAATGAAATGATATAACTCGTTTGAATATAACGGGTTGTTATTAAAAAAAGTAGTTTCGCCTGGGGTGTAACACTCTACGAAGTAAAGAATATGATTTAAAAAAATAAGTGGCACGAGGTGGTT
>JASMTI010000141.1:0-9966 GCA_041694375.1 Bacteroidales bacterium
TTCTTTTATTTGGTTGTACTTATCAAGCTCGGGAATTCTGAGTGGAGGAAGCTTTTCGTTTTCAAGTTTTGGTGAAAGTGGGTTTGGAAAGCTGAAAAAATCCCTGAAATTATGATAGGAGCCACCTGGTACAACAATTTCATTTTCAAGCCTGAAGGTGTCTTTCATGTATTTGAGGATGCGGTGGGGCATTAGCCTGTCGTATAAAAAACGGTTGGGTTTTCCCAATGTTCGTGACGATGAAAGGTTTTTAATAGCATCAATAAGTTCTTCTTCTTCATATTCATCGTATTCAAAGTCGGCATCGCGCGTTAATTTAATTGTGTACCATTCTTCAACTGCATAACCGGGAAAAAGCTTAGTGACATGCTTCATGATAATATCCTCAAGGAACATGATAAAATGCTTTTCGTTACTCGATGAAAGCTCAATAAAACGCGACACATTATGGTCGGTTGGGAGCTTAATGAGCCCATATCGTTTTTGCTGGCTTTTAGTTGGTTCGTTGGCATGTTCCTTAATTACCATTTCAATAATCAAGTAAACCTGGCCGGTTTTTAAAAATGGTCTGATGCGTTTTTTTACCAATAACACCGGTTGTAACAAACTCATAATGTTAAAGGTGAATATGTCGTTTATTTCATCCTCTTGTGCCTGGGTTAATTTTGAATTTTTATTTAATAAAATGATATTGTTCTGTTCAAGTTCAGGAACAATTTCATCATCAAAAATACGGTGAAATTCAAGCTGATATTTCGACACCGTTTCATTAATTTGATGAATGATTTTGGCGGGTTTTACATCGTCAATTTTTCCGGGTATTAACTTTGCATTTTTAAGTAATTGCCGGTAATAACTCACCCTTACCTGATAAAACTCTTCGAGGTTGTTCGAGTAAATTGCCAAAAATTTGATCCGTTCAAATAAGGGGACATTGGGGTCTTTTGCTTCTTCAAGTACCCTGTAGTTAAATGACAACCAGCTCAAATCGCGGTTGAAATATTTATATGTGCGGTTTTTTTTGCTCATAGTTTTCAGATTTTTTCAGGCTTGCACAATTTATCTTTTTTCCGGGCTGACCGTTTACATTTTTTACAGCTGAATTTTGGGTCCTCTGGCACACTGTAGTTTTTCTTCTTACATTTCTTTTTACTCCCCATCTAACTTCCAGTTTTGATATTCATTATGAATCAAAACCACATTCACAGGGTATTTGTTTTGTAATTTTTCAGTTAAGGCTTCGGCATTGTAAACTGAGCGATGCTGCCCACCTGTGCAACCAAAGTTGATACACAGGTGTTTAAACCCCCGATCAAGGTAGTTTTCAATAGTAGGCGACACAATTTTTTCCACATTTTTTTTAAATTCATGAACTTCAGCATGCTTTTCAAGGTAATTAATTACATTTTTATCTAAGCCGCTATTTCTTTTATACTCGTGGAGCCTGCCTGGGTTTGGTAAACCGCGGCAATCGAAAACAAAACCTCCGCCATTATCGCTGGGATCGGCAGGGTAGCCATTTTTGTATGAAAAACTGGTTATCCTAATCGTAAGTTTGTCCGTACTATTTTCAAAACGTTTTGAATAATGGCTTTTTTTAAGGTTGGCGGCCACACGTCGTATCTCAGGAAATAAATTCTGACTGATTTTATCGTCTAACAGGGTATTTATGTTTTCAATAGCAGTAGGGATGTTTTGTTTAAAACCGGGTTTGTGTTCAATCAGTCCGCGAAAACCGTATGCCCCTAACGCCTGTAATATCCGGATGAGCGCAAATAAGTAAAATTGTTTTTTGAATTTTTTAACATCAATTTTATGGATACCCTGAAGCTTTTCAATGTATTTGTTGATAAGGGCTTCGCGTTGGATATTGTTGAGCCCCGTTTTAGGGCTGTAAAGTATCGATGCAAGATCGTATTGCAAAGGTCCTTTTCTTCCCCCCTGGTAATCAATAAACCACAGTTCACCGTTATGTAGCATTATGTTACGGCTTTGAAAGTCGCGGTACATGAAAAAACCTGATGGGGCTTTTAATAGTTCTACGGTTAATGCTTCAAAATCATCTTCAAGTTTATCTTCATCGAAAGGAATTTTAGCAACTTTCAGAAAATTGTATTTAAAATAGTTCAAGTCCCACATGACCGAACGCTTGTCAAAAGTTGCACGTGGGTAGCATTGATTAAAATCAATCAGTTTTGTAGCCTTGGTTTGGATATCGACAAGCGAATAAATAGCATGTTTTACCTCACAAAGCGCCTCGGTTGAGTAATTACTTTTTTTGAAATGTTGGTATAAGGTTTCGTTGCCTAAATCGGTTAGCAGATAATGTTTATTATCTTCAGAAACTGCATGTATTTCAGGAACATTAATGCCAGCTTTCAACAATGATTCAGTAAAACTAAAAAATGTGTTGTTTTCCCTGATATCGCTATTGTATGCGCCTAAAACCTGATGATTTTTACTTTTAATCCTAAAATATTGCCTGTACGACCCGGATTCTTTTAGTTTTAAGCAGAGTTCTGGTTTTTCATTATAAGTCTTATAAAATAAATGCGATAATATGTTGATTATATTGCTCATTCGTGGGGTCTATATTTTGATTTTGAAAAATGAACATGTTTTGTCACCGGTGTTATGCAAACAAGTAAGCTAAAATAATTGAAAAAACAAGGGCCGGGAGCATATTGATAACTTTTATTTTTTTTATGTCCATAATTGAAAAACCCAGGCCAATAAGCATCAACCCACCCACGGCTGTCATTTCGTTAATGACTGGTCCAGGCATTAAATTACCAATCCAGAAAGCCAGCAGGGTTAATCCGCCCTGAAAAATAAACAAGGGGATAATTGAAAATAAAACACCAATACCCAGTGCCGAAGCTAAAGCCAGTGATCCAAAACCGTCCATTAATGATTTAGCGATGAGCAAGTCTGAATTGCCTTTTGTGCCTTCTTCAAATGCCCCCAGAATAGTCATTGACCCCATGCAGAAAAGTAAAAAGGCGGTAATCATACCTTCTGAGAATGATTCATTGTCAGATTTCACTTTGCTCTTAACCCATTCACTAAAACGGTTAATGTATTTCTCAATGTCAATCCATTCGCCGGAGGCGGCGCCTAATATCATGCTAAAAACAAGGATTATAAAATTGTTGGTCTTCATGGCCATGTCAATACCGATATAAATTGTAAAAAGGCCAATGCCTTGAAATACAATTTTCAATATTTTTTGTGGAAGTTTAGAGTGAAAAACATAGCCAGTGATACTTCCGGCAATAATCGTGGCAATATTAATAATAGTTCCCAATAGAAGCATATGTGTTTTTTTAGGTGAAAAGCGAAGATAACAAAAAAGGCTGAATTTCTTTTTTTGGGCTTTAATGGGGATTTTTCTTATCAAAATGCTATTTTTCGCCCAAATTAAAACTGATTGATGGGAAAAGTTATAATTATTACCGGTATATCATCCGGTTTTGGAAAAGAGATGGCCCGCGTTTTAGCTGAAAAAGGGCATGTTGTTTATGGAACAGTTCGTGGTAAATGTGCTGTGCCTGCTTATGTTAAAACCCTTTATATGGAACTGGCTGATGGCGATTCGATAAAAAAAGCAGTTTCGCAGGTATACATGAACGAAGGACGGATTGACGTTTTGATAAACAATGCAGGAATGCATTCGGGGGGACCGGTTGAAGATTCATCAGAGGAAACTTTCCGGAAACAAATGGATATTAATTTTCATGGCTGGGTAAATACTATAAAAAGTGTTGTTCCGCACATGCGTGAACAAAAAAGCGGGTTAATAATCAATATTAGCTCCATTGGGGCGCTAACCGGATTGCCTTTTCAGGGTGTATATACTTCGGCCAAGTTTGCGGTTGAAGGGTTGAGCTATGCCCTGAGGATTGAACTTAAGCCTTTCAATATAAATGTGGTGGTAGTTAACCCCGGCGATTTTAAAACCCGGAATGTTGAAACCCGTGAAGTATCAATTGCCGAAAACAGTGCATATCAGAATCAATTTGAAAAATCGCTGGCTATAATTGAAAAAGAAGAAGGTAATGGTAAGGACCCGGTAATACTCGCCAAAAAAATCGCCAGTATTGTTGATACGAAAAATCCAAAATATCGTTATCTTGTGGGTTCATTTATTCAAAAAACGGCTGTTTGTTTTAAAAAAATAATGCCCGAACGTATTTTTACATATTTGATTTCAAAGTATTACGGAATGTAATAGAAGTATTTTGTTTTATTAAACCCGTAAAATTGTTTTTTATGCCGCGTAGGATCACTTTCATATTTTTATTCATAATGTCATCGGTTATTGTGCCCTTAAATGCACAAATAATACATTTTGAAAAAGATGAAGGTGGTTTTTGGATCAAACAAGGAAAAACAAAAGTTTTATTTTTTCAGCGCGAGATAAACGACTCTATACCCGAATATGCGCGAAATAACTATTTTCACCCGGTTTACGATTTGGATGGTAATGTTATTACCGAAGATTTTCCTGAAGACCATCTTCATCACAGGGGCATATTTTGGGCGTGGCACCAGGTTTTGATCGATGGAAAAAAAATATGCGATCCATGGGACATAAAGAACTTCCGGCAAACGGTGCGCGACATAGAATTCAGATTGACTGAAAGAAGAAACGGCGAATTAAAGTACACTTCCTATTGGTTTACGAACGATCAAACCGATGATCCGTTTATGCGTATCAAAACAAAAGTTACAGTCCACCCCCGAAAGATGCGTTACCGGCAAATTGATTTCAATCTTGAAATACAACCACTTGAAGAGGGGCTTTCGTTGGGTGGTTCAGATAATGTAAAAGGTTACGGTGGTTTTTCTTTCAGGCTCAAAACCAATGAAAAAACAAAATTCTTCAATGCCTCCGGTAATCAAATTACACCCCGCAACACAGCAATAGATGGGGGAAACTATGTCAATATTATTAATCCTCTACAAAAAAGGGGCGTTGTAATATACCAATCACCCTCAAACCCTGAAATTTCAGGATGGATACTTCGTCAGGACAACAGCGCACAAAACTGTGCATGGCCAGGCCGACAACCTGTATCATTAGCAGTTGATAAGCCAGTAACCCTCCAATATTCAATTCTTATCCATAACGGAAAACTTTCAAAAGAGGCAATTCACCGTATAATAGACAATTAGTTGGCTGAAACATTTGAAGAACAAGAATTTATTATTACTTTTGCGCGCTCAATCCGCTGAATCCAAGTAAGCGATTTTTTACCGGTCGATTGCGTGGATTGAAAATGAGAGAAATACAAATTATAAATTTCTAAAAGGTAATTTTTATGATGAATCAGTACGAAACTGTTTTTATCGCTACCCCTGTATTGTCGGAAGCACAATTTAAGGAAGCAGTGACAAAATTCAGTAACCTTATCACCGAAAATGGTGGTGAGATGATCAATGATGAAGATTGGGGGCTGAAAAAGCTGGCTTATCCCATCCAGAAAAAATCTACAGGTTTTTACCATTTGTTCGAGTTTAAATCCGAACCTTCATTTATCGAGAAACTTGAACTAGAATACCGCCGCGACGAGCGCGTTATTCGTTTCCTTACTTTCAAGTTAGATAAATATGCTATCGAGTACAGTGAGAAACGCAGAAAGAAAGTAAAAGCTAAAGAAGAGGAGAAATAGGTCATGGCAGCAAATCAATCAGAAATCAGGTATTTGACTCCACCAACAGTGGATATCAAAAAGAAAAAATATTGCCGTTTTAAAAAGAATGGCATTAAGTACGTAGATTATAAAGACCCGGAATTCCTGAAGAAGTTCCTCAATGAGCAAGGTAAAATTTTACCCCGCCGTATTACCGGTACTTCATTAAAGTATCAGCGTAAAGTTTCACAGGCAGTTAAGCGTGCACGTCACATTGCATTATTGCCTTATGTAACCGATTTAATGAAATAAAAAGGAGGACAACTGATGGAAATTATACTGAAACAAGACGTTCAGAACTTAGGTTTAAAGGACGATCTCGTAACCGTGAAGAAAGGTTACGCCCGCAATTATTTAATTCCGCAAGGATATGCAATTATTGCAACCGAATCGGCTAAAAAAATGCAGGCCGAAAACATGCGTCAGCGTGCCCACAAAGAGGCTAAACTGAAAGCTGAGGCTGAAAAGGTTGCAGAACAATTAAAAGAAATTAAAGTAGTTATTGGTGCCAAAACCAGCAGCGCCGGTAAAATCTTTGGGTCGGTCAACAATATCCAGCTTGCTGAAAAAATTGCAGAGCAGGGGATTGAAATCGAACGTAAGAATATTACCTTGCCTAAAGACGGCGTGAAAGAAGTTGGTACCCACACCGCTAAAGTTAAATTACACCGCGAAGTTGTAGTTGACTTTGAATTTGAAGTGGTATCTGAATAATTATTTTTATCAACACTTTCGAACACATTTTTTTCAAACAAACAGATAAGAATCCATTCCTTTCCGGGAATGGATTTTTTTATGCTTCTCATTTGTAATTGAAAATATTGCAAGCGAAACCGGCAGGTTGCAATATTCCTTAAACAAATTGTTAATTAACAGGATTAAGTCATTGCCAATAAGTGCTAATGTTCTGAATTTCTTTAATATTTGATATATTTAACACCGCAAAAACAAGTTATTTGCCTGAAGGTTTATTTCAAAAGCATGCACATTTTTTGTAACTTTGTGCCGCTTTTAACGAAAGGCATATACAAGAAACAAATAAGTTTAATAACTCTAAAAAAAATAACGATGCACATTTACAAAGTTGTTGGTAGGGAGATTATCGATTCACGTGGTAATCCTACCGTTGAAGTTGAAGTAACGCTCGAAAGTGGTATTAAAGGTGTGGCTGCAGTTCCATCAGGAGCTTCAACCGGAGAAAACGAAGCACTTGAGCTACGCGACGGTGACAAAAAACGATACATGGGCAAAGGTTGCCTGAAAGCTGTTTCTAATGTAAATGAAAAAATAGCTCCCGAAATCGAAGGCATGAGCGCTCTTGATCAAGTTGGTATCGATACTAAAATGTTAGAACTCGATGGGACCAAAACTAAAAGTAAGTTGGGTGCCAATGCAATCTTAGGTGTTTCACTGGCTGTTGCAAAAGCTGCTGCAAATTACCTCGAAATGCCATTGTACCGCTATATTGGTGGTGTAAATGCTAAAACACTTCCTGTCCCGATGATGAACATCATTAACGGTGGTTCACACTCTGATGCCCCTATCGCTTTCCAGGAATTTATGATCCGCCCTGTTGGGGCACCATCATTCCGCGAAGGCCTGCGTATGGGTGCTGAGGTATTCCATAATTTGAAAAAAGTATTGCACGACCGTGGCTTAAGTACAGCAGTTGGCGACGAAGGTGGTTTTGCCCCTGCGCTAAACGGTACCGAAGATGCCCTCGACAGCATTATTAAAGCAATCGAAAATGCTGGTTACAAACCTGGTAAGGATGTAACAATTGCACTCGACTGTGCCGCTTCTGAATTCTTTAAAGATGGTGTTTACGATTACACAATCTTCGAAGGTGAAAAAGGTGCTAAACGATCATCTGATGAGCAGGCAGATTATTTGGCCGAGCTTATTAGCAAATACCCTATCGATTCAATTGAAGATGGTTGCGACGAAGGCGACTGGGACGGTTGGGTGAAAGTTAACAACGCTATTGGCGATAAATGCCAGTTGGTTGGCGATGACCTGTTTGTAACCAATGTTGAATACTTGAAAAAAGGTATTGAGTTGGGTGCTGCCAACTCAATACTTATTAAAGTTAACCAAATTGGTACATTAACTGAAACATTAGACGCTATTGAAATGGCGCACCGTGCAGGTTATACTTCAGTAACTTCACACCGTTCAGGTGAAACTGAAGATGCAACCATTGCAGATATTGCAGTTGCAACCAACAGTGGTCAAATTAAAACAGGTTCAATGAGCCGCTCAGACCGTATGGCAAAATATAACCAGCTTCTGCGTATTGAAGAAGAACTTGGAGAACAAGCTATCTACGGATACGAAAAGGTATACAAAAAGTAAGCAAATTACAACATATCTACTGGTGTAGCTTATATTACATCAAAATGAACAGGAGAAAAATCGTTTATTTTTCTCCTGTTTTTTGTTGTTGATATTTTATCTCAAAAAACTATTTGTTCGGCATCTTTTTTGTAGTTGTCCCAACCATCCAATATTTTTGTGTCAGTTTAAATTTGATTTCGAGATAAATGGCTAAAGAGATTGAGCGTAAATTTCTGGTTGATTTAAAATCCTGGAAAAAAGAAGGCAAATGTATTCCCATGCAACAGGTATATCTTTCAGTAAACAATGGAAACGTTGTCAGGGTCCGCATTGCCGGTGATGACGCTTTTCTGACCATAAAAGGCAACCTCTCGGGAATAACACGTGACGAATTTGAATACAGCATCCCAATTGACGATGCCCGGCAATTGATAAAAATGGGGGTTGGTTACCCTGTAATTAAAAAACGATATATTCAGAAAATTGAAGGAAAAACCTGGGAGATAGATGTTTTTGAAGAAGAAAACAAGGGGCTGGTAGTTGCAGAAATTGAACTGACCAACGAAAATGAAATTTTCTCAAAACCTGATTGGGCTCTTGAAGAGGTAAGTGATGATCCCCGATATTTCAATTTTAACTTATCAAAAACACCTTTCAATAATTGGCATTAATTTTTTTGTAGTTGCTGCTTCTAATATTAAGAGTAAAACTGTTGGAAATGAAAACATTACGATTGTTTATAATTGTCTTTTTTACATTTAGTAGTTTTTTTTCATATGGTGCATCATCTCTTGATCGTCAGGTATCGGATACCATAATGATCCAGATAGACTATCTGAAAAATCTTTTAAACTCCGATGAATGGGAGCCTGTAGATGAGGAAACCAATCGAAAAGTTGAAGAATTAGTCGATTTTCTTGAAAACTCACCAATTGATACAGTCATTACCCACTTAATTAACAACACCGACAGTGTTGAAACTTATATTTCGCGGGATATCAATAATATAAAAAACACCGACAAGGTTCCCGGATTTATTGATTCCCTTGAGGTAAAGCATGAAATGAAATCGATTGAAATGAACGTAAAAGATGAAATCTTACTGGAATCAATTATTGTTCCTGAAGATAAGTTTATCGGGGGATACTCAAATTTGCCGATCATCACTTATGGAGAAATGGAACGTTTGGTCAACGATTCAATTGTGGTTATTCCCGATTCGTTAATGTTGATGGCTGCCGAGGCAACTCACAACAGTAAAAGAGCCAAGAATGCCGATAGCCTTGTTATTGATTTTCTCAACCGGAAGCGTAAAGAATATAATGATTCTATAATCAATGCATTCCGTGATTCTATAGTTATGGATTATCGCGAAACATACCGCAATAATATAATTGACTCATTACAGCAAAGCTATATCGACTCCGTAAATCAAATTAATGAATATGCACTTACAAAATATAACGAACAGGTTTCAGATTCAGTAAATCAAAAGTTTTCTAAATACTTATCATCGCTGTTAACGTATGCTTATCGAATACCCAATAACCTGACAATATACAACTTGCATGACGAAGCCAGAACACTTAAACTGCAGAATGATAGGGTATGGTATAAATGGATTTGGCTGAAAAACCGTCAAAATGATTCACTTGGTGTACGTGTTGAAAATATTGATAAACATTCAATCAGAATTTTAATTGACGAAACAGTAAACCTGTCACGCTTAACCCAACAAAGAGGCCTTGAAATAAAAAAGGTTAATACAAAACAACACATTGATGATAAATTAAAAGAAATTAAAACGGTTGAGCCTGAGTTAAGTCCATGGAAAACAAATGGAAAAGTGTATACAGGTATTACCGAAACATTTATAAACGATTACTGGTCAAAAGGGGGTAAATCTTCAGCCAGTTCGTTATCAACATTGAAA
>JASMTI010000142.1:0-20585 GCA_041694375.1 Bacteroidales bacterium
CCATGGTGTCTCCGTGTCCTCCCATTAGTAAAGCCTGAATGTCTTTTGGGTTTACGTCAAGCTCTTCAGCTAAGAAAGCACGGTAACGGGCAGTATCAAGGATACCGGCCATACCAAATACTTCGTTTTTCGATTTTTTGGCAGTCAGGTATGCCGTGTATGTCATCACATCCAGCGGGTTTGAAACGATTATAATTTTTGCATCGGGTGAATGTTTGATTACATTTTCAGTAACACTTTTCACAATGCCCGCGTTTATTGAAATTAAGTCGTCGCGGCTCATTCCCGGCTTACGGGGTACGCCTGAGGTGATAACAACTACCTCTGAACCGGCAGTTTTTGAATAATCGTTAGTTGCACCAACTACACGTGTGTCGTAATAGTTGATTGGCGCTGTTTGCCACAAGTCCAGCGATTTGCCTTCTGCAAGTCCATCCTTGATGTCAACTAAAACAACTTCCTTTACAATTCCTTTTTCGGCTACGGCTTGTGCACATGTCGCTCCAACATTTCCTGCACCTACAACTGTTACTTTCATAATCTTTTATGGGTTTTAATGTATTATTACTTTGTTTTTTATTATTTTATTTGTTGTAAACAAAAATAAACGCTTTGCTTAAAGAAAAAAATGACTTTATACGGTTTGCAGTTCGAGTTAACAATTAGATAATGAGGATGGGCATATTTTGGCAAATGTAACATATTGAATGATTTAGCATGTTGAAAATATGTTTTGTTATTAAATGCTGTTGCTGCATTTTACCATTGAAATATGTAAAAGTGAATTATAATGTTGTAAAATAATTTTTGTGTTGGCATATAGATGTTTTAAACTGACTTTTCTTTATCTTGTTCTCTTGTGTTTAATCTATAGTTTAATTATATGAAAGTTTTTAATGGTGTGATGATGCAGTTTTTTCACTGGTACACTCCGGCCAATAGCAAATTGTGGGTAAAACTTAATAAGGAAGCTCATTCATTGGCTGACAAAGGAATTACTGCAGTATGGCTGCCGCCGGCATATAAAGGTGTTGGTGGTGGGGACGATGTTGGCTACGGGGTATACGATTTGTTCGACCTTGGTGAATTTGACCAGAAAGAGACGGTAAGTACAAAATATGGCACACGTGATGAATACCTGGCAGCCATAAAGGAAGCACAGTCTTCAGGATTACAGGTGTATGCCGATATAGTTTTCAATCATAAACTGGGCGCCGATGCCCCTGAAGAGTTCAAGGCAATCCCGTTTGACCCCAATGACCGAAATAAACCCCTTGGCAAGATGCAGACCATTAAAGCATGGACTCATTTTACTTTTCCCGGCCGGAAAAACAAGTATTCTGAATTGCAATGGCATTGGTGGCACTTTAATGCAAGCGATTATAATACGCTTGATGATAATGTTGACGCTGTTTTTTTATTTGAAGGAAAAGAATTTGGTGATAAAGTTGATAAAGAAAAAGGTAATTTCGATTACCTGATGGGGTGCAACCTCGATATGAATAACCCTGATGTGAAAGCTGAACTTGTACATTGGGGCAAGTGGTTTCTTGATACAACCGATGTTGATGGATTTCGTTTTGATGCGGTTAAACATGTTAAATCTGGTTTCTTTATCGAGTGGCTTAACGAAATGCGTAAGTATAGCGATAAAAACCTGTTCAGTGTTGGTGAGTATTGGTCGAATGATATTGGGGCGTTGAAACAGTTTATTGACGAAACAGACAGAAAAATTATGCTGTTTGATGCCGGTTTGCATTATAATTTTGCTCGTGCCGGAAAGGAAGGGCAAAGTTTTGATTTACAGCAAATATTTGATAATACCCTGGTGAAAGAAATGCCTGCAATGGCGGTAACCCTTGTAAGTAACCACGACACACAGCCCTTGCAGTCGCTTGAGTCAGTAGTTGAAGCTTGGTTTAAACCACTGGCTTATGCCATTATACTGCTTCGGCGCGATGGTTATCCGTGTATTTTTGCTGCCGATTATTACGGGGCAAATTACCGCGATACCGGTAAAGATGGAAATGAATATGATATTGAGATGCTATCGCATCAGTGGATAATTGATAAAATGCTCGAAGTGAGAAAATTATTTGCTTATGGCGACCAGATCGATTATTTTGACCACCCTGACTGTGTGGGTTGGTCACGCATGGGCAATGAAGAGCATCATGGCGGCATGGCTGTATTGTTGAGCAATGGTGACAGCGGGTTTAAAAAGATGAAAACAGGTTCATCCGAGGCTGAATATGAAGACATTACCGGGCATGTTGATGAAATTGTTAAAACAAATATTGACGGAGAAGCCGATTTCAAGTGCAACCCGGGCTCTGTATCGGTGTGGATCCCGAAAAAGTAAGGGTTTTTGCAGGTTTGCTTTTAGTTGTTAATCGAATCTTGTTCCGTTTCTGTTTTTTGTTCCTGTTTGTATTTAAAAAACAAGTTCATTATTTGAAATTCAATTTCCATTTGGCTGGCAAAATAGGGCAGTTGGTTGTTTACGTTGCAATACAGCATAAATTTATCGGCTTCTTTGCCGGTAAGCCCGGTAAGTTTTTCAATGGTTTCAAGGTTGTGGTGCTCTGAAAATTCCAACCATTGTTTATTGTTTTCAATTGCTTTAAGGGTTGCCCGTTTTTGTTTCTCTTCTTTTCCCGTATGATAATACAAAACACCAAGCGGGTTTACAAAAGCGGCATACCAGGGTGGCTTTTCATTGAAGTCGGAACCCCGCAGTTCTTTGGGTATATCAAGGGGTTTGGCTTCGGGGAGCCCCAGCTTTTCGCCCATCCTGTTTTTTCCCGTTACAGTAACCTCATTAATGAGGTAGCGCATTGGTTTCATAATTATTTCATAGTGTTCTTTTGGCGGGAATTCTTTCAGGTTGAATTTTTGGTCAACATAACCTACGGCTTTGATCAGCAGGGTGTCTTCAGTTAGCATGGTAATTGAAAAAAAACCATCGGCATTTGTTGTTGTACCGGTATGGCTCCGGGGGTTGATAACATGGGCGTATGGGATGGGTTCCCCACTTTCGATGCTGCTCACAACCCCTTTGATGTTCACCAGGTACAATTCAATATCCTGGGCACTTGTAGTGAATGCCCCTATTAGTATGATGAAGAGTGGTATGTGTTTTTTTGTTAACATATATTTATTGCCTGTAAATTTACACCATTTAGCGGATCCTTGTTAGTATGTAACATAAATTAACGGCAACATTAACTCTTTTTTAGATTAAAGGTTGAAGAACAAAAAATGTTTACAAAAAAAAAGCGAAATGCTTTTTATGCACCTCGCTTTTAAAAAATGTTTTAATGCCCTGTTATAGTGCATCGGTAATTTGTTTTTTTATTTCTTCAAATTCTTCAGGGCTGAATTTTTTCTTGGGGTTGGCAAAGTTAATGTCCTGCTCGCTTTGCATGGGCACCAAATGGATGTGTGCATGTGGCACTTCAAGTCCCAGGACAGCAACCCCCACTTTTTTACATGGGATAGCTTTTTTTAAGGCAATTGCAATTTTTCGGGCAAAAGCCTGCAGCCCCATGTAAGTTTCTTCATCAAGGTCGAAAATGTAGTCCACTTCTTTTTTGGGAATTACCAGCGTGTGCCCTTTTGCTAAAGGGTTGATATCCAAAAAGGCATAATAGTTTTCGTCTTCCGCAATTTTATGCGATGGTATTTCCCCGTTTACGATTTTTGAAAATATTGTAGCCATAATTATTAAATTGAGATATCGATAATTTCAAACGGAATTACACCTGATGGTACTTTGATATCTACTTCGTCGCCAACTTTTTTGCCCAGCAGGCCTTTGGCAATCGGTGTTTCAATTGATATTTTCCCGGCTTTCAGGTCGGCTTCGGTTTCCGATACAATGGTGTACTTCATAGTAGCGTTGTTTTTCTTGTTTTTAATGGTAACAACGTTCATGATTTGCACGGTTGATGTATCGATTTTTGACTCATCGATGATGCGGGCATTTGCAATTTTAGATTGCAGGTTTGCGATGCGTGCTTCCAGCATTCCCTGGGCATCTTTTGCTGCATCGTATTCTGCATTTTCCGATATATCGCCTTTGTCAATTGCTTCGCCAATTTGTTTTGATATTGCAGGCCTTTCAACATTCATTAGTTGATTTAACTCTTCTTTGAGTTTTTTCAGGCCTTCACTTGTCATATAATTTACTCCAGACATAGTTCTATAATCTTTGGGTTATATAAAAAAAAATCAGAACCCCGGTTACAAGAACCGAAACTCCAATATTACTCGCAAATTTAGTGAAATTTTTTATAATTCGGTCCTGAAAGATGTTAACCGAGACCTTATTTTTCTGTTTTTAAACATTTTCTATTGGTATTTACGGTTAATAATTTCAGAATAAATAATAGCTTTTTTGGGATTAAAATCACGGTGAACAGTATGTTTCTTTTCAGGTTTAGGCCTTCGCAATGTGGCCCTGTTTTTTTCCCTGTTTTTCGCAACCAAATCCCTTTTATCTTCTTTGGATTGCTCTTTTTCTTCGTGTGTGATAAAACCACTGAACCTTTCGTATTTGTTTGATGGCTTGTGCCTTTTTTCTTCAACTATTTCTTGTGGTTTTGTTGGCTCATTGGTGTTCTCCGCTGCAGCAGTTTCAGTTGCGTAGGGGATATCTTCTTCTTTTGGCTCATCGTCGTCAACTATTTTCTCGAGCCAGTCAAACATGTCGTTACTTTGCTGCTCTTTTTGCGGCGCACTATTTTCTGGTTTTTTCCGTTTGTTTTTATTACGGAAAGCCCCGATTATTGAAATGGCTATTACTATTAATAATGGAATTATGTCTTCCATAGTTCTTTTAAAATATACATTAACTTTGCAACGATTTAAAATTAACAAAAATGAAGCTTAAACAATACTTTATTTCTTTTTTTTTCACTTTTACGTTTCTGGGCATGGTTCTTTTTCAATCTTGTAAAGATGAAGAAGAGATTGTTCCATATGTACGTGTTAATTTTACGGTTCCGCTCAACACAATGACTGACCTTACATTTGTTAATAGTACCGAATATTTCCCTTACGAAGGTTATGCCGGTGTTGTTGTTATATGTTTAAGCTATAATTCAATTGACCCTTCTGAATCAATTTATTTTGCTTATGATGCTGCCTGTACAGTTGAGGTATCTGATAGTTGCTTTGTTGAAGCGAACTCCTCGGGTGTGGCAACCTGTAATTGTTGTAGCTCTGAATATTATTTACACAGTGCCGGTACCCCCAAGTCGGGTGAAGCAGTTAAACCATTAAAAATGTATAATGCTTCGGTTGACCTGAACAATGTACTTCACGTTTACAATTAAAAAACGCCGAACAAAAATGCCCGGCGTTTCAAATTTATCTTTCTGGTCATTTTGTTTATTAGTATCGGTAATGCTCGGGTTTGTATGGCCCGTTTTTCGGTACGCCCAGATATTTGGCCTGTTCTTCGCTTAATTCAGTAAGCTTTACACCAATTTGCTCAAGGTGCAGGCGTGCAACTTCTTCGTCGAGGTGTTTAGGCAAACGGTATACATCGAGTTCGTAATTGTTTTTGTACAACTCGATTTGTGCCAGCGTTTGGTTGGTGAACGAGTTGCTCATCACAAACGATGGGTGTCCGGTTGCGCAACCCAGGTTCACAAGGCGGCCTTCGGCCAGTAAAAAGATAGAATGCCCATCTTCATATTCAAACTTATCAACCTGTGGTTTGATGTTTATTTTTTTGATTCCGGGCCACTTTTCCAGTTTGCTTACTTGTATTTCGTTGTCGAAATGGCCAATGTTGCAAACAATGGCCTGGTCTTTCATTTTCGACATGTGTTCGGCGGTAATTACATCTTTGTTACCGGTTGTGGTTACAAAAATATTGCCTTCTTCAAGTGCTTCTTCCATGGTTTTTACCTCGAAGCCTTCCATGGCTGCCTGCAATGCACAAATTGGGTCTATTTCGGTAACAATGACACGGGCGCCGTAGCCACGCATTGATTTGGCCGAGCCTTTGCCTACATCGCCATAACCGGCAACAACAACCACTTTGCCA
Source organism: Bacteroidales bacterium (assembly GCA_041694375.1). Lineage (GTDB taxonomy): Bacteria > Bacteroidota > Bacteroidia > Bacteroidales > Prolixibacteraceae > Roseimarinus. Next base: position 6,059 of record JASMTI010000142.1, read on the forward strand.
GCAATCATTACGTCGGTGGCACGTTTAATGCCATCGGCCAGGCTTTCGCGGCAACCATAGAGGTTGTCAAATTTAGATTTGGTAACCGAGTCGTTTACATTGATGGCAGGGAATAAAAGCTTGCCTTCTTCTTTCATTTGGTAAAGTCGGTGTACGCCGGTAGTTGTTTCTTCCGAAACACCTTTGATATCTTTGGCAATATTGTGCCAGTGTTGAGGGTTATCGTTCAATTTGCGTTTAAGTGCGGCGAAAAGTTCAATTTCGTCTTGTGCATCGGTTTCTTCGTCGAGTACAGAAGCATCGTCTTCTGCCTGGAAGCCCAAGTGCACCATCAAGGTGGCATCACCGCCATCGTCAACAATAAGGTTTGGGCCTTTGCCATCGCCAAAATCGAGTGCCTGTTCGGTACACCACCAATATTCGGCCAGAGTTTCACCTTTCCAGGCAAAAACCGGAATTCCGGCTTTGGCTATAGCGGCAGCGGCATGGTCTTGTGTCGAAAAAATATTGCAGCTTGCCCAGCGTACATCGGCGCCCAGTTCAACCAGGGTTTCAATGAGTACGGCTGTTTGTATGGTCATGTGCAGCGAACCCATTACGCGGGCCCCTTTTAACGGTTTTTCTTTTCCGTGTTTTTCGCGCAACGACATCAACCCCGGCATTTCTTTCTCAGCGATGTCAATTTCTTTACGCCCGTATTCGGCGAGATTGATATCAGCAACTTTATAATTCAGTTTTTCTTGTGTTAATACGCTCATGTTTCTAAAATTTTGGCTGCAAAGATAATATAACAATGGATTAATAAAAAATGATAACTGTAATGCTTTGGTTTTATGGGTGTGAATTAATAATAGTTAACAATCAACAAAATTTTGCAGCCGTTGTTCAACCGTTTCTTTATCGTTGTTAAGTTGGTCTTTTAGTTGTTCAATTGAGTCGAATTTCATTTCGTCGCGGATGCGGTCGTAGATGTGGATGGTTACTTCCTGTTTGTAAATGTCTTGCGAAAAATTGAAGATATGTGCTTCAATTGTACGGTTGTCGGCATTTTGCTCAACGGTAGGCCGAAAACCGATGTTGAGCATCCCCTTGTGTGTTTTGCCTTTTACCTCTATTGTGATGGCATATACCCCCTCGGCAGGGATAAGTTTATAGGGGTCAAGGGCTTCAATGTTTGCTGTGGGGTAGCCAATGCTGCGCCCTATTTGGTTGCCGTTTGAAACAATGCCGTTGATAGAGAATGTATAGCCCAGGTAGTGGTTGGCCATTTTAATATTGCCTTCTTGTAATGCATGGCGGATTTTTGACGAACTAATATTTGTGCCATCAACGTCAAAGGTTTCGGTTTGTACCACATTAAAGTTGAGTTGTTCCGATAGTTTGACTATGTTCTCGTATGAGCCTTCGCGGTTTCGTCCAAGTTTGTGGTCGTAACCTACAACCAGTGTATGCAGGTGCATCTTGTTGATGAGGATGTTGTTGATAAATTCGTGGTAATGTAACGAAGCAAATTCGCGGGTAAAAGGGAATACAACTAAATGGTCGATGCCGGCATTTTCAAACAGTGTAGCTTTTTCATTAAGAGTTGTAATTAGTCTCAGTTCAGCGTGTTTTTCTGACAGGGTAATCCGGGGGTGTGGGTAAAATGTAAAGATTACGCTCTCACCGTTTACTTTTTCAGCAATGGCTTTAAGTTGCTCAATTACTTTATGGTGCCCGCGGTGTACACCATCAAATGTCCCAATGGTGATAACCGGTTTTTTGGCTGAAAAATGATCGATGTTTTTATGAATAATCAAAGCATTGATTTTTTGTTTGAGCTGCAAAATTAAAGAATTTCGGTGAATGGCAATTTATACCGATTACTAAAAACATGAGCCATTTTTTTATAAACTCAAAAATGACTTTGTTTTCAAAAGCAAAAAGCCCGAAGTTACCCCCGGGCTTTTATCAATATAATATAATGTGTGATTAGTTATTGTCTTCAATTTACAGCCATTTCACAAAATTAAAATCAAACCTGTGTGGAAGGTCTTTGTGTTTAGGGAAAACGCGTATCCCATAGTTGTAGCTCCCCGGGTTCATAAATGTAAGTTCGGTGGTATAAGTTGCCTTGTCGCCATCGGTTTTTTTCAGTTCAAAGTCGTGGCTTTCCACAAATTTTTCATGGTCTTCGTGTTTTTCTACAAGGACCATTTCAATGCCTACTTCTTCGGGTGATAGCCCATTAAGGTTGATGGTTACCGAAGATGGGTGTTTGTCGCCAATTTTGTAGGTTGTGTTCATGCCATCTTCAATGGTGGTTTCAACAAGTTTAACGCCATCCCACTTTGCTGCAACATTTGTTTTCCATTTTGCGATATCCCGCGCCAATTTGAAATTGTCTTTCTTGAGGGTTTTATAGCGACTGGCCTGGGGCTCATAAAACTTCCTGATATAATCGTTGAGCTGCCTGCGCATGGTGAAGTTTGGTGCAACCTCCGAAATGGTATTTTTCACGTATGAAACCCATTTGTGTGAGATGCCTTTTTTATTTTGCTCGTAATATGCCGGCACAATATCTTGTTCAAGAATGTTATAGATGGTTTCGGCATCCAGTTCATCCTGAAATTCCTGCACATCGAATGAGCGCTCTTCGGGCAATGCCCAGCCAGCGTCGGGTTTATAACCTTCGGCCCACCATCCGTCGAGTACCGAAAAGTGCATGGTTCCGTTCATTACCCCTTTTTCGCCACTTGTACCCGAAGCCTCAAGCGGACGGGTTGGCGTATTTAGCCAGATGTCAACACCTTGCAGCATGATTTTTGCCAGGTTCATGTCGTAGTTCTGGATGAACAAAATTTTGCCAATAAATTCGGGACGTTTGGATATTTCAACAATGTGTTTTATCAATGCTTGTCCACCACCATCGGCAGGGTGTGCTTTCCCGGCAAAAATAAACTGGACCGGACGGTCGGGGTTGTTTACAATCCTGTTGAGGCGCTCAAGGTTGTTAAAAAGCAAATGTGCCCTTTTGTATGTTGCAAAACGTCTGGCAAAACCTATTGTTAATGCATTGGGGTTGAGTTTCGACAAAGCCTCGGTAATCAGTTTTGGATTTTCATTCCGTTTTATCCAATTGTCTGAAAAACGTTGCTTAATGTAGTTAATCAACTTTAACTTCAGGTCTTGTTTCAGCTCAACAATTTCTTCATCAGGTACATCCTGAATATTGTTCCATATTTCAAATTGGCTCTGGCTTTCAGGAAAACTGTGCCCGAAAGTTTTTTTGTGCAATTCTTTCCATTCTTTTGCTGTCCAGGTTGAGTAATGTACGCCATTGGTCACATACCCGATGTTAAGCTCTTCGGGGAAGTAGCCCGGGAAGAGGTCTTTGAGGATGTGCTTGCTTACTTCGCCGTGAATTTTACTAACCCCGTTAATGTTTTGTGATAAGTTTGAAGCAAGAAAACTCATATTGAAATGGTCCTCGTCAGGGTTTGTTTTTCCCAGCAAAAGGAATTCGTCCCAATTCAGGTTTATCGTTTCGGGGTAATAGCCCAGGTATTTCTTGAGTAAGTCGTTGTGAAACGAGTCGTGTCCGGCCGGGACCGGGGTGTGCGTGGTGAAAAGTGTTGAAGCACGTACAATTTCTTCTGCCTCGGGATATGAAAGCTTATTTTCCTGTACATAGTTCCTCAACCGCTCAAGCCCGATAAAGGCAGCGTGCCCTTCGTTGCAGTGGTACACATCGGCATCGAAGCCGAGTTTTCGTAACACCCTGATGCCGCCAAGTCCAAGTAGCAATTCTTGTTTCAGGCGGTTTTCGTTATCCCCGCCATATAAATGATGGGTTACATAGCGGTCTTCGTCGCGGTTGTCGTCAACATCGGCATCCATCAGGTATAATTTTATGCTGCCAACATTTACCTGCCAAACGCGTGCTTTAATCGTACGCCCGGGATATTCAACATCGATGGTCAGCCAGTTGCCGTCAATCAGAACCGGCGCAACCGGAATTTTTGCAAATTCTTCGGCTTCGTAATTGGCAATTTGTTCGCCATGGTTGTTCAGGGTTTGCTTGAAATAACCGTAACGGTATAGCAACCCTATGCCAACCATGTTGGTTTTCGAGTCGCTGGCTTCTTTAAGGTAGTCGCCGGCCAAAATGCCAAGCCCGCCCGAAAATATCTTCAGGCTGTCGTGCAGCCCGTACTCCATGCTGAAGTAAGCTATTTTTTCGGTTTCGGGGTTTTTTCTTTCATCAAGATAGCTTTTCATTTCGTTGTAAACCCAGTCGAGCTTGTATTTGAACTCCTCATCATTTTCAAGTTCCTGGTAACGGTTGTAGCTAACCTTGTCGAGTAGCACAATGGGGTTGTGGGCTGTTTCTTCCCAGATTTCTTCATCGATATACTCGAAAAGCTCGCGGGCCTTCGTGTTCCATGTCCACCAAATGTTTCTCGATATTTCTTTGAGCCCGTCGAGGCTTTTGGGTATGTTGGATTCTACAACCAAATTTTTCCACGTGGGGGTGTTGTTGTAAATTCTTGTTATATTTCTTCCTTTGTTTTCCATCTTTCTTTTCTAAATGATTAAACTACATTTATTGAATTTTACAAAAATATTCGAATTGTCTTTTGTAAAAAAATCAAAGTGCAAATAGAATAAAAAAATATGATATACATGCACTTAAAGGCAATTCTACACAAAGATTTCAAAATAATTTCATGTTCATAATTTTGTTATTTTTTCTTGTTTGCAGAATGCTTTGCTTTTGGCTTGTCTTTTTTGGGTTTTTGCTTCATTTTTATTGTTGAGTTTTTAATTGTTTTTTCTAATAACCTTATCTTTTCATCTTTTTCGAGCAGTTGTTTCTGGAGAATTGAAATTTTTTGTTTCATTTCATCTTCGGGGACAAGGCGGTCGAGCCTGATTTTAAAATCGGACAAAATATTCATATAATTTATAAATGCATCGTAAGGAGAATCGTAGGGGTTAAAATATTTGTGCACCTCGCCATCGCTGAAAAATTTGGTGCACATATAATAAAAGTGGTCACTTATCTGCAAATAATCCCAGTCTTTTAGGAGTTCGGTATCGTTGCATTGCCCGACCCGTTCTTTCAAATCGTATAGTTTGTTAAAAGCTTCCTGTTGTAGTTCATTGCCCAGCCATGCCGAGAGGTCGCGTTCTTCGTCGGCCCACGAAATGGGGTTGGGCACATGGATGGGCGATATGGGTTGAAGCGATTTTATCACTTCATTTGGGGTGGCAAATTTTATATTTCCAGATGCCAAAATTTTATCAGGCAGTTCGGCTAGAAAATCTATAATTCCGGTGTTTTTTTTCTGTCGTTCTCCAAATGTTTCATAATCCATAAATAGGTTTACCACTTCTTCTTTTTTGTCCATTTGTTCTATCCAGTGTGTAAATTTTGAAGCAGTTAGCGGGTATTCGGACCAGCTGGAGTTTGAAAAGCGGAATGAAATATCATCGCTTAATTTATAGTTGCGGAGCATTATTTTCATGCGGGGCTGGATGGCATTTGTGTAAAGAAAACCGGGACTTTTCCAGCCCAGTACGTGCCTGGCACCTTCTGTCAGCATTCCTTTAAAACCCATTTTGTGGGCCATCTGGCCAATTTCGTCCGAATAAATAAGTTCAGTGTTTCGGAATACTGTTGGTTTTTGGTTAAAATATTTTTCAATCAGGGCAGAGTGACGTTTTGTCTGTTGTTCAAAAAGCGATTGGTCTTTTAGTGCAACTAACGAATGCGAATATGTTTCAGATAAAAACTCAACATTCCCTGTTTCGGCAAGCTGCTGGAATGACTTGATAACCTCAGGAGCGTACATTTCAAATTGCTCAAGGGCGATGCCCGACAACGAAAAGGCAACCTTAAATTGCCCCTTGTGTTTTTTTAGTGCCTTTAGCAGAGCCTTGTTAGCGGGGGGGTAGCATTGTTCTGCAACTTTTTGCAAAATGGTTTCGTTTGAATAATCGTTGTAATAGTACGAGTCGTTGCCGATATCGAAAAACCGGTAACGGCGGTATCTGAATGGTTGATGTACCTGAAAATATAAGCAAATTGTTTTCATGTTATTCTTTTTTTAAAGCGTATTCAACATTTTTTGATAAATACTACGGACATGTTTGGCCGATTCTTTCCATTGCAGGGTGTCAACTTCGGTCCGGGCATTTTTTTTAAAGGTTTTTGCCAGTGCCGGGTATTCCACAATGGCATGAATGGCATCGGCCATGGCATTGACGTCCCAAAAATCAATTTTAATGGCATGGGTCAATATTTCGGATACGCCCGATTGTTTAGAAATAATGACCGGTACATCGCTTTGCATGGCTTCGAGGGGCGAAATGCCAAAGGGCTCAGAAACCGAGGGCATCACATAAACATCGCTGAGCTTGAGCATTTGGAATACATCTTTTCCGCGCAAGAAGCCGGTAAAATAAAAATAATCGGTAATGCCCAGTTGTGCTGCCCTTCGTATCATTGCGTTCATCATATCGCCACTTCCGGCCATAACAAAACGTACATTGCGTGTGCGCAGTAATACCTGATAAGCGGCTTCTACAAAGTACTCGGGCCCTTTTTGCATGGTAATCCGCCCCAAAAAAGTAACAATTTTTTCGTTAAAACCTTTTCTAAGGTTTAGCTTTTCGGGCTGTTCAACCGGTTCTACCGCATTGTAAACGGTTTCTATCTTTTTGGGGTTGATGTTGTATTTTTCGATGACCGTTTTTCGGGTGAGGTTGCTTACTGTGATGATTTTGTCGGCGGTTTCCATGCCTTCTCGTTCTATGGCATAAACCTTGGGGTTTACACTTCCGCCACTACGGTCGAAATCGGTGGCGTGTACATGGATAACCAATGGTTTGCCCGATGCATTTTTTGCTGCAATACCTGCCGGGTAAGCCAGCCAATCGTGCGCGTGGATTAAATCAAATTCATTATCGCTGGCAATGGTTTTGGCAACAATTGCGTAGTTGTATATTTCGTCAATGAGGTTTGTTCCGTAGCTGCCCGAAAAAGGGATTCTTCCATTGTCGTCGGTCTCTATAAATTTGCTTTTGCGAGAAAAACGCGCACTTGTCAGTTTCCAGAACTCATCGGGGTCGGTGTAGGGGATGATGGGTGAACTGACTTCGTAATAATCAACTTTTTCTTGTGGATTGGAAAACCGGACCTGTTTTTTTGTGACAGGGACATCCCCTGCCCCTATGAGCTTAATGGTGCTTTGGTCCTCGTCGCCATAAGCCTTTGGGACCACAAACTGCACTTCAATGTCTTTAAAGGTTGACAGTCCGCGTGTGAGCCCATAACAAGCTGTTCCTAAGCCACCGGATATGTGAGGTGGAAATTCCCATCCAAACATTAATATCTTCATATAATTTTAATATTTGTCGATTAAATGATATGCCCTTAAAATTTCTCCTATATTCCATGCTTGCGATATTGCCCCCCTGTATTCGTGGGGAGGGTTGCCATCGTATAGTTCCGAAATGGAGCCAATGCAACCCCGTGTCATTTCTTCTTCAAATCCCTTCATTATTTTTTTAACAAATGAAAGCCCACTTCGTTTATGCACCGATAAATATCCTTCGATAAAAAAACCGATAAGCCACGGATGGACTGTGCCCTGGTGTATTGCTCCTTCGCGCATCAGTTCGTCACCCAGGTAACGCCCCTTGTATTTCGGGTTTTTGGGTGAAAGGGTCCGCAGCCCTTTAGGGGTCAGAAGGTCTTTTTTAGCCAGGCTGAGGATTTTTTTCTTCATCTCAGATGTAAGGGGGGAATAGGGTAAAGCTGTAGCGATAACCTGGTTGGGGCGCACATCGTAATTGCATTCACCCTCAAAGCAATAATCTGCCAAATATTCCTTGTCGTCATTCCAGAATACACTGATAAATGAATCATTAACCTTTTTTAAAAGGGGTTTCCATTTATTTACGAAAGCATTGTCTCCTGAAATCTCAGCCAATTTGATAGAATAGCAGAGTGCGTTATACCACAATGCATTTATTTCAACGGTTTGCCCGTACCTTGGTGTAACAGGTTTGTTAAAAGTGTATGCATTCATCCATGTTAATGCTGTGTTGGGGGCATAGGCATTAATTAAACCATTATCGAGCATTTGTATGTTGAAATCGGTGCCATTCTTGTAAGCGTTTAATATTTTTTTGAAGGTGTCTTTATAAGTTTTCCATACAAAAGCTTCCCCGCCTAACGTTTTGCTAAGCTTTTGAAGGGTCCAAAATAGCCATAAAGGAGTGTCGGCAGCAGAATATTCACTTTCAAAACGTCCCCAGCGGGTTGGGAAAAGCCCGTTTTTCAACCTTGCAATATTTGTTTTGATTACTTTTTTAATCAGTGCAGGATCGTTCAATGCCAGTGAAAGCCCGGGCAGTGCAATGAGGGTTTGGTTTATGCGCCCGTTGTACCATGGAAATCCTGCCACTACGTCGGTAATTTTATTGCTTGTAACAAAAAATTGTTCTGCCGAGTGCTGCAAGCATCCGAAAAAGGTATTCCGGGGCGTTATTTTTTTTATTTCTGAGGTGAATTTTCGTTTTAGTTGTTGTGGGTTTGCCCCGGATGTTGCCCCGGAAAAAATAATGCTTTCACCCTTTTTTATATCAACCTCAAAATAGCCCGGGACATATAAGTCTTCTTTATAATCGTAACCGCGGTTTCGTTCACAATCGTATTCAACATTGTAATACCAATCGGGGTTTGCCACATATTCTGTCTCTTTTGAAAACTGTAGGTGAAGGTGTGGGTACCCATCGTATAACCTTGTTTTTATGCCATTTTCAACCGGTATGTACTTGGTGTTCACATATAAATTGCTTTTACTTAATTGGTGCATGTTGCGAAATGCCAAAAAAGGTTTAAACCTCAGTTTTGTGCTTGTATGTGCATCAACCAGGGTGTAGCGCATTAAAATTTGCTCCGATTTTTCGATAAATATCGTTTCTACAGTAAGCACAACCCCACCAATGCGGTAGGTGGATACCGGGACGTTTTCGGCTTCAAAGTCGCGGATGTATTTGTGCCCTTTTGGTTCGTACACATTGCCCGAATATTTATGTATGCCCAGGTTAAATTCTTCGCCATGTTGGATGATGGTTGTGTCTAACGATGAAAGGAGCACGTGTTTTCCGCCATCGAGTGTGTGGTTGGGGCATACCAGCAGACCGTGGTATTTACGCGTGTTGCACCCCGAAAGTGTTGTGCAACTGTATGCGCCGGATTTGTTTGAGTGCAATACTTCGCGTTCTAATGAATATTCGAGGTTTACAAGTTCCTCCTTGTTGAATTTCAAATAGTTCATTTTGAAAAATAGTTTAGTTGATGTTTAAAATATTATGTTGTTAATTATTTGACGAGTAGTTTGAAGTGTTCTTTTTCAGAATGTAAGTTAAGAAAAGGATGCCTCTTTTCAATGTTTTCAATTCGTTTTAACATTGCCTTTGCAAATTTGTTAACCTCCTCGCTGTTAGTGTTTAACAATTTATGTGATATTGCTTTGTTTATTTTTTCGATATCGTTCATTAATTGTATTGTAACTGGCTCAAAATATGTTTCCTGAAACTTGTCAAAGATAATTTGAACGGCTGTGTTTGACGGGTGCGACATGTCTTCGGCATAAAACCGGTAATCACGCAGTTCATCATTTATAATTTCGTACGAAGGGAAATAGAAAGTGTTTTCAGGGTGTGTTTTTATGATTTCGTCGATGGCAAGCAAAAGTGTTGCTTTGCTTAATTGGTTCTCGTGGGCACCGTCTTTCAGGTGTTTGACCGGGCTTACCGTAAAAACAATTTTCAACTTGTTGTTAAACGCTTTTATTTGTTTGATTGTTTCGCCCCAGTTTTTAATGATTGATTCAGGTGTTAACCGTTCACGTGTAAACTGCGACGCCGGAAGCTTATGGCAGTTGGCAACAATTTTATTGTTTTGGGCTAATTTGTAAACCCAGGCTGTGCCAAATGTGACAAAAAGAACACTGGCATGTTTAATAAAATTATGAGAGGTTTGAATGCCCTGGTTTGCATTGTTTGTTACAGCATTTGCATCGGCGTGTGAAAAGCTGCCATGGAAATCGAAAGAATGCCACAAGCTGTTGTGGTATACCAAATTTTTGGTTTCGATGGGGGTGTTTTCAATACACCGGACCAAAGCATTGGATACTGACGACGGGTTGTAAAGTACACCCATCGGGTTTTTCAGGATGTTAAATTTATTCCTGTAAAGAATATTCCCGATGTTGTCTGAAAAGCACGAACCAATCATCATTACAGGGGTTTCGTGTGTTATGTTGAAAGGTGCTTTTTCTGGTTCTATTTTGGTGTAAAGTGCTCTTTCCATTTTAAGCTTGTGTTTTATTCTTAAACAACAGAATTTTTATAAAGTTATTTATTTTGACAAATAATTGGGGGCTTTAGTGTTATTGTTTTGTAGTGTTTTTATTAAATTGTTATTTACAGTATTATAACAATTTCTTACCAGTGAATAATTGTTAAGCTCCATCGGAAAAACTTACATTTGTCCAAAATTTCTATCATGATTATTGATACACATTCACATATATACTCAGAAGACTATAACGGAGAGGCCGAAGAAGTAGTTCAAAGAGCTTTTGATGCCGGGGTTGGGAAAATAGTATTGCCCAACATTGATAGTTCATCAATAAAAATGATGCTTGATTTGGCTGACCGTCACCAACAATCTTTTTTCCCAATGATGGGGTTGCACCCAACTTCGGTGAAAGAAGATTATATGGAAGAGCTTGAGGTTATTGAGTATTGGCTGAAGAAACGAAAATTTTATGCCATCGGTGAAATTGGCATTGATTTCTATTGGGACGATACTTTCAGAAAAGAACAGGAATACACATTTCGCAGGCAGCTTCAATTAGCAAAAGCCTACAATTTGCCCGTGTCGGTACATACCCGTAACTCATTTGAAGCCGCTATACGTATTGTTGACGAAGAGAATGACGGTAGTTTGACGGGTGTTTTTCATTGTTTTACAGGCACCGCCGACGAAGCAAAAGAGATATTGAAACGTGGTTTTAAAATTGGTGTTGGTGGTATTGTAACTTTTAAAAATGCAGGCATCGATAAAATGGTAGCGCAACTTACGCCCGGTGATATTCTTTTAGAGACCGATTCGCCTTACCTGGCACCTGTTCCCCGGCGTGGAAAACGAAACGAGAGTGCATACATTGTTCATATTTTAAGTAAAGTTGCCGAAATATTTGACATGCCCGAAGAAGAAATTGCCCGCATAACTTCAAAAAATGCCGAGCAACTATTCAAAATTTAGCACTTGCCCAATTTACATTCAGTTTTAAAATTGTACTTTTGGTCAGAATTTTGAAACAATGAAGCCGTCAGTCTTAATAATATATACAGGTGGTACCATCGGGATGGTACAGCGCCCGGGCGACGGGTCGCTTGCCCCGGTGAATTTTGATGAATTATCGAAAGAAATACCCATGCTCAATGAATTTGGGTATTCCATCGATTCAATATCATTCAACCCGGTTTTAGACTCGTCAAACATTACCCCTGATACTTGGTGCGAACTAGCCCGAATTATTGAAGAGAACTATGAAAAGTATGATGGTTTTGTGGTACTTCATGGTACCGATACAATGGCTTATACCGCTTCAGCATTAAGTTTTATGTTTGAAAACCTGGACAAGCCGGTTGTTTTTACAGGTGCACAATTACCAATTGGGATATTACGTACCGACGGGAAAGAAAACCTTATAACTGCTGTTGAAATAGCTGCGGCAAAAAATAATGGTAGATCTAAAGTACCCGAGGTTTGTATTTATTTTAACTCAAAACTTTTCAGGGGCAACCGTACATCTAAAATTGATTCACAGCAATTCAGGGCATTCGATTCGCGAAATTATCCTGAGCTTGCGAAGGCAGGTGTAGAAATTACCTACAATCTGGATTTAGTAAACAAAACAACCAACAAAGGTATTTTCAGGGTTAATTATAAGCTTGACCCACATGTGGTCATTTTAAAATTATTTCCCGGTATCCAGCCCTCGGTTATCGATTCAATAATTGATATTGAAGGGTTGAGGGGGATTGTCCTCGAATCGTTTGGCTCGGGCAATGTGCCCAATTCAGCTTGGTTTACCGATTTGATTGAAAAAGCTGTAAAAAAAGAAATCGTAGTTTTGAATATTAGCCAGTGTGTAGGGGGCAGGGTCCAGATGGGGATGTACGAAACAAGTGTGAATTTGCAAAAACTGGGCGTTGTAAGTGGTAACGATATGAGTACAGAAGCATCGCTCACAAAATTGATGTTTTTGTTGGGGCAGAATCTGAGTATAAAAGAAGTTAAGAAGTATTTAGGACAAAACCTGAAAGGAGAAATAACCTTATAGTTTTGTTTGTTCTTCATTTTTTTTTGTATTTTTCACCCCTCAAAATTGCTTTGAATAAAAGCATTTGGCACGGTTTCTATGTTTTTCAGGCACTTGAAGAATTGAGACAGGAATTTTTTATTAAAACGTTCAGTTAAGTATTGCAAGATTTTTTTGAAAATCGGAGTGGATAATAAAAATCCGAATAAGTAAAATTAAGGCATGTTGTATAACATGTTTTATGGAAAAATGTTTAAAAAAGAACGATTTTTGGAGAGGTGCAGGAGTGGCTTATCTGGCACGCCTGGAAAGCGTGTGTGCCCGAAAGGGTACCGAGGGTTCGAATCCCTCTCTCTCCGCCGGATACAAAGAATTAAATAATTTTTTATATATAAAATAAATCAGAATAATTGTTGAATAAATTTAAAAATCATCATGAAAAAATTATTTGCGTTAATAGCTGTTCTTACGATATTCATGTTTGGAGTATCGGTTAATGTTGTTGCCCAGGATCAGGCAGAAGTGGCTACAGAAGAAGTAGCTGATTCTACTGTAGCTGATTCTACTGCGGTAGATTTAACTTCGGATCCTGTTGAAGAGCAAGCATTAGCTGCTGAAGAGGGAAGATCTCTTCACAGCCAATTGAAACAAAAATTTATCGAAGGTGGTCCAACCTTCATGTCGTTCGTGTTAATTGCCTTAATTCTTGGTTTGGCATTATCTATTGAGCGTATTATTTATTTGAACCTTGCTACTACAAACACAAAAAAGCTTCTTGCTAACGTTGAGGATGCTTTACAAAGTGGTGGTGTTGAAGCGGCCAAAGAAGTTTGCCGTAATACACGTGGACCGGTAGCCAGTATTTTCTATCAGGGACTTGATCGTTACGATGAAGGTGTTGATGTTGTAGAAAAGTCAGTTGTTTCATATGGTAGTGTACAAGCCGGATTGCTTGAAAGTGGATTAAGCTGGATTGCTTTGTTTATTGCATTGGCACCTATGCTTGGGTTCATGGGTACTGTAATTGGTATGATTGGAGCTTTTGATGCTATTGAGGTTGCAGGGGACATTAGCCCGTCGTTGGTTGCTGGTGGTATTAAAGTAGCTTTGATTACGACTGTGTTCGGATTGATTGTTGCTATTATTTTACAAATTTTTTATAACTATTGTGTGTCTAAAATAGATAGTATTGTAAACAATATGGAAGATGCCTCAATATCATTGCTTGATATGGTTGTAAAACACGATGCTAAAAAATAAATATACTAATGGATAAATCACGTAAAATTACTACGATAGTACTCTGGGCATTAATGATCATATCTATAGGTATTTTTGTTTATATGTTTGTATCTATAGATGATGAAACAAACCCAGGGGCAAAAGCAGTTGAGCTTATAACAATGAATATTAATTGGGCAATAGGTTTATTTGCCTTAGGAGCATTAATTATTTTGTTTTTTGCCATACTGCAAATATTTGAAGATCGATCAAGGCTTATTTCAATGGTTACATTTATAGGTTTATTTGCTGTGGTTTTGGGAGCCGCATATTTGTTAGCATCAAGTGAAATTCCAAATTTCTTTGGCGTTGACAAGTTTATTGCGGACGGAACAGTTAATGAAACAATTTCACATTGGATAGGAACAGGTTTGTATTTAACTTATATTTTACTTGGATGTTCTTTCCTTTCAATTATAGGATTTAGTGCAGTCAAGTTATTTAAACGATAAGTAGTGAGTGATGTTTTTAAACATCTAAAATTAAGATAGTTATGCCAAGAAAATTACCTGAGTATAATGCTTCCTCATTGGCGGATATTGCTTTCATGCTGTTGATGTTCTTTTTGGTTGTTACAACCATGGATGTTGATAGTGGTCTTGAAAGAAGATTGCCTCAGTGGGTTGACCCTGAGGATATCGAAGATACGCCGCCAATTAAGGAGCGTAACGTTTTTGTTGTTTTAGTTGACCGAAACAGCCGATTAATGGTTGAAGGGGAACTAACACGGGTAGAGGACTTAAAGGATAGAGCCAAAGAATTTCTTACGAACCCGGCTAATGATGAGAATCTTCCTGAAAAAGAAGTAAAGGAGATTCCGTACTTTGGACCATATGAAGTACTAACAAAAAGTT
>JASMTI010000143.1:0-5096 GCA_041694375.1 Bacteroidales bacterium
AAGCATCATCTGAGATCCTTCATTCCGCAAAGCTTCATTCAGGATGACACGATAAGGGGTGATAGTGGTATTGAATAGTTATTTAGTGTGTCATTCCGAGGGAAACGAAGTGACGAGGAATCTCCGCTCAAACAGGGCACAAACATCAACAGAGATTTCTCTCCGCCAACCGGCGGGTCGAAATGGCACGATATGAAGCGATGGTGGTAACCTTGTCAGCACATTTTGGGCTAAAGCCCTTAAATTGTTGTGATTATTATAGCTTAAAGCATGTATAAAAAATGATACCATTTCTAAAAGCGTTGCCAGTAAACAAAAATGGGGTGAAATTAAATTATCAGGGGCAAAATTATACATCATCATTTTCTTATGCGGCAATGTTTTAAAAGATGTAGGCATATGCCTGAGAAGATATCAGCATAAGTTTATAAAGATGTTAGCAAAGGTTTAAAATCTATTAGGTATAAGTTTGAAAAGATATAGGTATAAGTTTTACAGGTAAGTATAACTTGTAATAATGAAGGAAAAATTTCATTGAAATGCAAAAAAAGAACCGGGGCTGAATTTAAAAAATGCATTAAATTTCATTGAAAATGCCATAAAACATTTGTATTGAAACTTCCATTTTGTAAATTGCTGCCCGGTTCCTAATCCAAATTCAGCATTCACTGAACCATGAACAATTCATAAGAGTTTAAGAGGCACTCTGCACCGAGACGTCAATCATGCGCAGATGTTTTTTAAACTCTTTTGTTGGTTGGTGGATTACCTTAAACCCCCGCACATTGGCCGCACTGACCTCATCGGGCGTATCAGAAGCGGTGCTGCTTACATTTACATAAAACGACCCCAGGGTACCCAATGAAACAATTTTCCCCTCACAAATTTGCTCAGGAATAATGTCCATCAGCGCTATTAAAGCACCCCTGACATCCGATTCTCGCAATGTACACCTGTTTGACACTTCACGTGACAAACGTTCGATATCAACATTACCGGTACGTACGGCCGATAAATAATACTTTGGGGCCTCTTCGGGCTCCTGTGGATTACGCCTGGTAATCATTTTGCATTTCATATGCTCCATAATAATTAAAATTTAAAAAATTAATAAATAAAAATTTAACGATAAACTTAACTGTGGTTTTACTGCCTGGCAGCTCCCCACCCAATTTTCTTTTCTTTTTAAGCATAAAAAAATAATCGTTTAAATACTCATAACAAAAATAAGTGCATTTGAGAACTTTAATATAGCATTTTTCATATAAGTTATTAAAAAGTTATCAACTTTACAGACCTTTCCTCTTGATCCTCACCATTTTGACCCGTGCATATATTTTGATTTTTTTTTATTTTTTCTCATTTGAGCAGTTTATTTTTTTATATATTTAGCAATTGATGACAAAAAAAGACTTATTGTTAAAAAAATAATCAATTAATAATTGCATTATAATAATTTTTTATATATTGTGCTGCAATCCAAAACCATGCTTTAACCATAGCATGAACACCTAAAACCAGTTAAGAGCTTAAACAGTACATCGAAAAGTAGTGGTGTGTACTGATTAAGCTCTTAATCTTTTGTCAATTTAATTGTGGTTGGAAGGGCAGTATTTATGGGTTATATCCTGAATATGTATATATTATCCTGAACCCCCACTTGAAAGTGGGGGCTATTCATATCCGAAGCTTCGATGATTGAGGACTATATATTTCACACTTTTTATCCCTATTTAAAAATCCTCTATTTTCATCGGAAGGGGGCAATTGATATCCAACGCAACCCGTTTATTATGTGTTATTCCCAAGACTAACCTTAAAAAAAAGATCACAATGAGGCGATGCCAGTGTGAACCGGTACGGGTCAAATATCCATATACCCGGGTGAATATTTTTACTTTGCCCTGCCCTGTTGCATCAAGCCCCTTGGGCTTTTCTTTTACCTCAAAGTTTTTCTTTTTCACACCAGAGAACGCAAGAGGGCGCTGAGTTGATTTTTTAAAAAGCCCAGCTCTTGAAAAATCAATTATAGTACCTTTTGGGCTAAAGCCCTGGAATTGTTGTGATTATTCTAAAACCCCCATCCCCCACTTGAAAGTGGGGGCAATTGATATCCGAAACTTCGATGGTTAAGGGCTATACAATTCATCCTAATTAAAAAATGCACTAGGTTCTTATGGTTTTGCAATCAAATCCATTATCTTCGATTAGAATTTCAGTAGCCCCAAGTGACGAAAAGCATCAGCACTGGGTGAATTAGCGTCAATAGATACTGAGTTTTAAAGACTATGGTCTTTCTACCGGGTTGGTGGAAATGTTTTCGTGAATAGTATATGAATCTTCTACCCCTGTTCCATGATAAAAGACCAGGTCACCCGTTGAGCAGCTTCCGCCTTCAACATTCACTGATTCGATTACATTATCTTCACTTGTTATATTAATGGTAAGATCGGTGGTTCCATCCAAATCAAGTTGATCCGTCTCATATGTATATGTATCATCCGAATCTTTAGTCAACGTTCCTCCAGAAGGTGTAATTACTGGATCCTTATAGGCACCTGTTCCGCCGTCAACTACAATTTCAAAAGAGACCAACTCTCCCGAACAAAAGTCCTCTTTTACCGGATTAAGTGCTACCGTCATAGGCCGCAATACTTTCACCTCTTGAATCTCATTGGTTATTAACCCGGCAATATCAGTTGCGGTCCAAGTAACTTCATAAATGGTGTCGTTCACTTCGGGTTGAGTAAAAGTAACTTCGATATAAGCATCACCACTATTGACAGATCCAGCAGCCACATTACTTGTTTCACCCTGGGCTTTAACTACATAATTTAAACTGGCATCTGTATCGCAAGCGTCACCATACCCGGGAACCGGCAGTTGTATATTGGTAACATTGCAATTATCAAGAATTGTATCTTTAGGCTCCTCAATCCACGGGTAATCGCCTACCCCGATTTTATGGGTATATGTTTCTTCATTGTCACAACCATCACTAATGGTAAATGTTCGTTCAAACCAAAACTCTTTATTCCCTGATTCGTTACAAACCCACTGTATAAAATCATCAGAGTATGTTATATCAGGTGTAACAAAATCATCGGTACATCCGGTTGGTTCACCACTTATGCTTGTAGGTATAGAAGCAGCCATTGAATTACCACTCAGCGTCACTTCATCAAAAATGTATGACTTATCGCCCCCGGTTGTATAAATAATTAAGATATTAATAGAACTCTTGCCTGAGGCTATGTCAGGTAAAGCCACAGAATCACTTGGTGCAACATGACCGGATGAATCGGCGTAAAGACGGACATCGGTATTATAATCATTATTATAATCGAGCCAGAATGCAACAGAGTCAGATGTATCCCAATCATCGTCCCCATCCTGAGTTATTGCAAAATTCAGAAAAAGATCGTTGAAATTATTACCATCAAAAGTGTAAATTATGGTGTCTTCATCAGCTAGATTATTTTGTTCATAAGAGGGACCAGTTCTTGTTAAATAGGCATATATAGAATCTAACTCATTAAACTGGTCAAGGGTAAACGTTGAATCACCTGGAAACTCAGTGCAAGACGGTGGTGTTGCATCTTCGGTAATAGTCACATTTCCCATCTCTGCAAGGTTACATCCATTAGCATCGGTAACATCAATCGTATAAGTGCCGGCACATAAACCGTTAAAAGTGTAATTATTATTTGTAGATTGAGTAACTGATGTTGTCCCATCATCCAATACAACATCATAGGGTGGTGTTCCTCCTGTAATACTTGCAGTGATATATGCATTGCACCCATTTGTTGAACCATCGCAGGACCATGTTTGAGCATCAATGCTTAATTCCAGTGAATCGGGCTGATCAATAGTGATTGTAACCCTCCCGGAAACATTTTGAGGAGAGTCATCATCCCTAACCCAAATAGCCGTATCGCCCGCAGGCATGTTGCTAAATGTGTAATCACTGTTTGTATATGACGAAGGCTCCCACGAACTCCCATCTATACTATATTGATAAGCATAAGATCCACCCTGTCCTTGCAAATTTACTTCTCCATTGCCACTTTTAAAACATAAAGGTTCTGTTATATTGATAGTCCAGCTTAATTCTTCTTCGCCCAATAAAAGTTTGCGTGTAGAAGCATCTTCATTCTCGACAAGTTCGTCAATTCCACCTGTTGATGAGAGATATGTACCTGTTTTTTCTCCTATTACATAAACACTGTTCCCTATTCCACCAGTCGCTTCAACACTCTCACTGTAATCGCCTTTAACCCCTAAAAAACCATTATTAGCATCAAATGCCAATGAAGAAGAGGATTGATTATTAAAATCACCCCGTAAGATAAAGAAAGCGCCCGAATGTACATGCAACGATAAAGAACCTGTACTTTCAACAATTAAATTCCCTAATATTAAAAGCGTATCTCCAGATGTAATATTAATCTCTACATCTCCAGAAACATTAATATTTCCATCTCTGGTTACATCACCGTTTACAGTAATATTTAGTTGCTCATCCAATATTCCATCCAAAAAGTTTGTTTCATCAGTTGGTAAATTAGTCCAACCACTTGAAGTTGCCCATAACATTTCTTCTTCATCATTTGATTCAGGATTAGTAGTTTGCCCAAAAACCCAATTACTAACCAAAATTAAAGTCAGCAGTAAGAATATCTTAGGAAACATTGAATCTATTTCTATCTTAAAGAATCGCATAGTGATGATGTATTATGGTTAATTGCCAATGTTTTGCTTAATCATTTCAAAAGTAGAAAGAATTTTTGAAATGGTATTCATTATTTAGGAATTAGTCATTTGTCATTGAGTCATTAGTAAAAATTAGTCATCGGTAAATTAGTCATTGGTTCCCGGGGTAAAACCGTGACTGGTAGCAAAACTCCCGGCATTGGTGGAGATGTGGAATGATGGAATGATGGGACATTGGGTTCATAGCCCCGGGTGAGAAATTGACTTGTCCTGAAATAAGTTTACAGAAAAAGTAAACACAATTTAGGATTATGAAAAGAAAAGTAAACCATTACCCGGATGAATTCAAACTGAAGGTATTACAAGAGTATTTAGAAAGT
>JASMTI010000144.1:0-28730 GCA_041694375.1 Bacteroidales bacterium
CAGCTGAAGTCTGAGCACGAAAAGTTCATTAGTGAAAAGAACAATAAAATTTCCACTTTAGAAACAAAGCTAAAGCAGAAGGAAACGGCTTATCTACAACGAAAAGATGAATTGAACAAGAGTGTTAAAGAGTTTGAAACTGAGAAAAAAGAAGTTGATGTGATTCGTGAGAATTTGAACCATCAGCTCGAAATGGTTGAACAACGCAGCGAGGAACTCGAAAAAATGCACCGTCAGCAGGTTGAACAACTCGAAACCATTTCAGGATTATCGGCCGAGGAAGCAAAAGCTCAACTGGTTGAATCGTTGAAAAACGAAGCCAAAAGCGAAGCCATGTCGTACATCCAGGAAATTATGGATGAAGCTAAGCTGAATGCGAACCAGGAAGCTAAAAAAGTGGTTGTCAAGTCCATTCAGCGGGTTGCTTCTGAAACAGCCATTGAAAATGCCGTGACCATTTTTAATATTGAAAACGACGAAATAAAAGGCCGTATTATTGGTCGTGAGGGGCGTAACATCCGTGCCTTAGAAGCTGCTACCGGTGTTGAAATTATTGTTGACGATACACCCGAAGCTATTGTGCTTTCAGCATTTGATCCTGTACGCAGGGAGATTGCCCGTTTGGCATTGCACCAATTGGTGACCGATGGACGTATCCACCCTGCACGGATCGAAGAGATTGTAAACAAAGTTAGCAAGCAAATTGAAGAAGAGATTGTTGAAACCGGAAAACGTACATGCATCGATATGGGCATACACGGAATGCACCCCGAGCTTGTCCGTTTGGTGGGTAAAATGAAATACCGTTCTTCATACGGGCAAAACCTGCTTCAGCACTCACGTGAGACAGCAAATTTATGTGCGATTATGGCATCTGAACTGGGGCTTAACCCTAAAAAAGCCAAGCGTGCCGGGTTGTTGCACGATATTGGTAAGGTACCTGATGATGAACCGGAATTGCCACACGCTGTATTGGGTATGAAACTAGCCGAACGCTATAAAGAAAAACCCGATATTTGTAACGCGATTGGATCGCACCACGAAGAGGTAGAGATGCAAACATTGTTGGCACCAATAGTGCAGGTTTGCGATGCCATTTCAGGTGCCCGCCCCGGTGCACGCCGAGAGGCTGTTGAATCGTATATTAAACGATTGAATGAACTTGAAAATCTGGCGCTCTCTTATCCTGGAGTTAGCAAAACTTATGCAATACAGGCCGGACGCGAATTGCGTGTGATTGTTGGTAGCGATAAATTATCGGATGCCGAATCTGAGCAGTTGTCATACGATATTTCTAAGCGGATTCAGGATGAAATGACTTATCCGGGGCAGGTAAAAATTACCGTTATCCGTGAAACCAGGGCGGTAAGTTACGCAAAGTAGTATTGTTAATTAACTAAAATATAAATGAGGGATGCTGTAATGGTGTCCCTTTTTTTTGTCAACAAAAAAGGCTGCCTAAAATTATAAGCAGCCTTTTCATTATTTGTTTGAATTGAATAATATTTTAATCCAGCACATTGGCAATTTGAGTAGTATTATATTTACCTTCATCAAGCTTCTTTCTTACTTCGGTAAATGCTTTAATGGTATAATCAACATCTTCGAGTGAATGAACAGCTGTAGGTATCAGGCGGAGCAATAACTCACCTTTTGGTATAACCGGGTAAATTACAATTGAGCAGAAAACGTTATAATTTTCGCGTAAATCCATTACAACATTAGTAGCTTCAGGTACCCCACCTTTTAAATAAACAGGTGTTACAGGTGAATTTGTGGCACCCAGGTCAAAACCATGA
Source organism: Bacteroidales bacterium (assembly GCA_041694375.1). Classification (GTDB taxonomy): domain Bacteria; phylum Bacteroidota; class Bacteroidia; order Bacteroidales; family Prolixibacteraceae; genus Roseimarinus. Next base: position 1,800 of record JASMTI010000144.1, read on the forward strand.
GCCTTTAATCCATCCTGAAGGTGTTTTACAACTTTCCAAAGGTTTTCGCGGAGTTCTGATTTTTCTTGCAATAATTCAAGTCTTTTCAATCCGCCAATAACCATAGGCATTGGCAACGATTTTGCAAAAGTTTGTGAGCGCATGTTGTAACGTAAGAAATCAACAACATCTTCATCGGCAGCTACAAATGCACCAATTCCGGCCATTGCTTTGGCAAAGGTTGAAAAGTAGATGTCTATTTCATCCTGAACACCAAAGTATTCTCCGGTTCCTGCTCCTGTTGCCCCCATGGTGCCAAAACCGTGTGCATCGTCAACAAGCATCCTGAAGTTATATTTTTTCTTCAGTTCAGCAATTTTATCAAGCTCGCCCAAGTCGCCGGCCATACCAAATACACCCTCGGTGATTAATAGTATCCCGCCCCCGCTCTCTGCAGAACGTTTGGTGGCAAATTGAAGCATTTTTTCGCATTTTTCGAGGTTGTTGTGCTGAAACACGAAACTTTTACCACCTTTTGCTTTGTGGAGGAATATGCCATCCATAATACATGCATGGCTCTCAGAGTCGTAAACAATTACATCGTTACGGCTGGCAATAGAATCAATAATAGATACCATGCCCTGATATCCAAAATTTAGCAAGAATGAATCTTCTTTGCCAACAAAACTCGCGAGTTTCTTTTCCAGTTCCTCGTGTTTGCTGGTTTGGCCCGACATCATGCGTGCCCCCATGGGATATCCCATCCCATAATCTGCCGCAGCTTTTGCATCGGCTTCCCTAACTTCAGGGTGGTTGGCCAATCCAAGGTAGTTGTTAAGGCTCCAGGTTAAAACTTCTTTTCCCCTGAATTTCATACGGGGGTTAATTTCACCTTCCAGCTTTGGGAACATGAAATAGCCGTGAGCCTGTTTTTGGTATTGTCCAAGTTCACCTTTGTTAGTTCTGAGTTTGTCAAAAATGTCCATTATCTTGGTTTTGATTTAACGTTGCAAATGTAAAATTTTTAAGGGTTACTGCAAATAGTGTTAAAATACAATAAATAATTTTTGCGTGTATCATATTTCTTTAATTTTCGGGTTTCGTTATTAAAGATAAAAGATTACTTTTGCACAACATTTTTCGTTATGGATATAAAATGGTTTTACGTATTGATTATTAGCCTGTTTTTGGCTTCATGCAGTGATTTTAACAAGGTAGTAAAAAGCACCGACTACGAGTACAAATATAAAAAGGCACTTGAGTATTACGAAGAGGGGGATTATACACATGCCAATATCTTGTTTCAGGACCTTGTTTATGTGTTTAGGGGAACAACCCGTGGTGACGACTTGTATTACAACTATGCCAAAAGTTTATTTGAGCAGCGCGACTATGTAATGGCCAGCCACTATTATAAAAGTATAATCGACCAGTATCCCCGGAGTGAATATGCCGAGGATGCCCAATTTATGGTTGGATACTGCTATTATAAAGATTCGCCATCGGCAAAGCTCGACCAGGAAATGACGCACAATGCCATTGATGCACTTCAATTGTACATTAATGTTTACCCATACAGCGACAGGGTTGAAGAGGCAAGAATTTTAATTGATGAACTGAACGATAAGCTAACATATAAATCGTACCTTAACGCGAAGCTTTATTACGATATGGAGTATTACAAGGCTGCTGTTGTTTCGTTGGAAAACAGCTTGCAGGAATACCCCGAATCGAAATACCGCGAAGAATTGCGGTACCTTCTTTTTAAAGCTAAGTATAACTTGGCGATGAAAAGTGTGGAGGAGAAGAAGCGTGAGCGACTGATACAGGCCCGCGATGAATTCTTTTATTTTGAAGATGAATTCCCAAATAGTGATAATATGAGAGAAGTTCGCCGTAATTTTGAACAGATATCCGATATTTTGGGTTATGATGAAGATACATCAATGATTGATTAATTTAGAACAATACATATAAAGTATGGATTACAAAAAGACAAAGGCATCAAGCAACACTGAATCACGTAATGTTCAGAAATTGAGTCAGGAAACCGGTAATATTTATGAGTCGGTAATGATATTGGGAAAGCGTTCCAATCAAATTGCATCTGAATTAAAAGAAGAGCTGAATCAGAAATTAGCTGAGTTTGCATCGTATACCGACAACCTGGAAGAAATTTTTGAAAACAGGGAGCAAATTGAAATTTCTAAATTCTACGAGCGTTTGCCAAAACCAACGCTTATCGCAATTGAAGAATTTCTTGAAGGGAAAATTTATTACCGGAACCCTACCAAAGATGGAAGGCAATCAGGTTTTTAAAAAGATAGCGTGCGTTTAAAAGATAAACATATCGTTCTTGGTATTACCGGAAGCATAGCCGCCTATAAAGCAGCTGTGCTTTTGCGGTTTTTAATAAAAGAAGGCGCCGAAGTACAGGTTGTTATCACCCCTTCAGGAAAAGAATTTATAACACCCGTTACGCTTTCAGCATTGTCGGGTAAGCCGGTGGTAAGTGAGTTTTTTGGTGCTAACGATGGCACATGGCACAGTCATGTTGATATTGGACAGTGGGCTGATTTAATGTTAATTGCCCCTGCAACAGCATCGTCGATGGGGAAAATGGCAAATGCTATTGCCGATAACATGCTCATTACTACTTACCTGTCGATGAAATGTCCGGTAATGGTTGCCCCTGCAATGGACCTTGATATGTATAAACACCCTGCCAATCAAAAAAATATTGAAACCCTTCGCTCATACGGAAATATGATTATTGAACCCGATTCAGGCGAATTGGCAAGTGGCTTAACAGGCAAAGGCCGGATGCAGGAACCCGAAGCCATTGTGGAAGAAGTTGTGGCATTTTTTCAAAAAAAAAAGAACTGACCGGTAGCAGGATACTCATTACTGCCGGGCCAACCCACGAAAAAATCGATCCCGTACGTTTTATAGGAAATTATTCATCCGGGAAAATGGGCTACGCAATTGCCCAGGAAATTGCAAACAGGGGCGGTGAGGTTATTCTCATTTCGGGACCGGTTTCTATACATGTCAATCATCCCAATATTTCATTATTTGAAGTAACATCAGCTTTAGAAATGTACGAGCAAGCTGTAAGGCATTTCACGGGAGCTGATGCCGCCATAATGGCCGCTGCTGTTGCCGATTACAGACCATCGGTCAAGCACAATGAGAAAATGAAACGCAATTCAGAAAAAATGAGCATTGAGCTTATGCCCAATCCCGATATTGCTGCCGAATTGGGAAAAATGAAAAATAAAAAACAAATTGTTGCCGGCTTTGCCCTCGAAACCAATAATGAAAATGAAAATGCATCGAAAAAGTTACAGAAAAAAAATCTCGATTTTATTGTTCTAAACTCGTTGAACGACCAAGGTGCAGGCTTTCAGGGCGACACCAACAAAGTATCAATCATTGGCGTAGATAATAAAACGAAACATTTCGAGTTAAAAACTAAACAACAGGTTGCTGTCGATATTGTCGATTATTTAATTTCGGTAAAACGAAGCAAACAACCGTAGAATTTGTATATTTTAGTCGTTTAGTAAATATTTGAACCGATACCATGAAAAGGATATTAATCATACTTTTTATAGCCTTTGCCAGCCAGTCGTTCGGGCAGGAATTGCGCTGTAATATCAGTGTAAACGCCAGCAAGATTACCGGTGCTAACCGGAACATTTTCCGTACCATGCAGATGGATCTGTACGATTTTATAAACAACCGGCAGTGGACTTCCGATAAATTTAAAAATAACGAACGTATAGAATGCAGCATTAATATTCAGTTGAACCGCCAAATTTCATCTGATGAATATGAAGGCATCATCACTGTTCAGAGTAAACGTACAGCTTACGGTTCATCATATAAAACAACGGTGTTGAACATCCGCGACGAGAGTTTCCGTTGCAAGTATCAGGAGTATCAGTCTATCGATTATTCAGAAACGGCCAATAAAGATAACCTGACCAGTATTTTAGCATACTATGCTTATGTTATTATCGGCTTCGATTACGATACATATTCGTTAAACGGTGGTACTGAATATTTTCAAAAAGCACGCGAAATTGTAAACGATGCACAAAACTTCCCATCAACATACCGCGGCTGGAGGGCTTATGAATCGGATTACAACCGGTACTGGCTTGTTGAGAATATTTTAAACAGCAGTTATTCAGAATATCGCCAGTGTATATACGATTATCACCGCAAAGGTTTAGATGCCATGTCGGAAAGTGTTGAATCGGGGAGGGCCGAAATAGCTGAATGTATTGAGTTAATTCAGGATGTATTCCGTAAACGTTCGCGTTTATATATCACACAAATGTTTTTTGATGCAAAATCGAATGAAATTGTAAATATCTTTTCAAATTCATATCCGGCCGAACAAGAGCGTGTAGTTGACATTCTTAGCGAATGCGACCCCTCAAATGCCGGCAAGTATGAAAAGATTCTCGAAAGTAACCAGGAAGAACAAATGCAATAAACTATGCTGTCATCTCTATCAATAAAGAATTACGCGATAATTCGTGACCTTGAAGTGACTTTTAATCCCGGTTTTTGTGTGCTTACCGGTGAAACCGGGGCCGGTAAATCGATTATCATGGGCGCTTTGGGGCTCATTTTGGGGCAAAGGGCCGACAAGTCGATGCTTAACAATGATAGCGGGAAGTGCATCGTAGAAGGTAAATTTATGGTGAATGACATTATTGCCGGAAAGTTGAAAAGCTTCTTTGGTATCAACGACCTCGATTTTGAAATTCCCATAATCTTGCGGCGCGAAATTACCCCCTCGGGCAAATCGCGAGCATTTATTAACGACACCCCGGTGCAATTGTCAGTAATCAGTGAACTTGGGCTGAACCTTATCGATATACATTCGCAGCATTCAAACCTTGAGCTGGGGAATCACGTGTTCCAGCTCAATGTAGTTGACTGGTATGGTGGGCATGAAAAGCTGATCAATGATTATCAGCTTGTTTATAAAGAAATGCGGGCACTTCAAAAAAAGTACAATGAAATTGCTGAAGCCGCACAGCAATCAAAAGCCGACCTTGATTATTATACATTTCAGTTTAAGCAACTTGAAGAGGCGGCCCTGGTTGATGGTGAACAGGAAGAACTGGAGCAGGAACGTGAATTGTTGTCCCATTCCGAAGAGATTAAAACAGGATTGGGCAATGTTTACCAGCTGCTCGATAATGGGGAATTTTCAGCTTTATCTCAGTTGAAAGAAGCAGTTTCGGTTATGCAGGGGCTGGCTGGTTTCTTTCCTGAGGCAAAAGAGCTTCATTCGCGTCTCGAAAGCCAGCATATTGAAATGCAGGATATTGCCGCTGAATGTGAGCGGCTGGCCGAGCTGACCGAATACGAACCCGGCCGTTTAGAAAATGTAAATGACCGCCTGAATACCATTTATTCATTACAGCAAAAGCACCGGGTTGAAACAGTGGCTGAGCTTATTGCCCTGCGTGATGAGTTTGACCAAAAAATACAAGAAGCAGAGTCGTATGACGAGCAGCTTGAGAAACTGAATATTGAAATTACCGCCATACGTGAAAAAGTTAGTAGTGGTGCCGAAAAATTGCACCAATCAAGAATGAAAGCGCTGCCCAAGATAACAAAGGAAATACAGGGATACCTGTCGCAACTGGGTATGCCAAATGCGATAATGCAGGTTGACATTAAAACACGAAAAGATTTTAGCAGTACCGGGAACGATGATGTATATTTCTTGTTTACGGCAAACAAAGGAGTGGCTCCCGAAGAAATCAATAAAGTTGCATCGGGGGGCGAACTTTCACGTTTAATGCTGGCCATTAAAACGGTGGTTGCCCGTTCGAAAGCTCTCCCGGCTATTATTTTTGATGAAATTGATGCAGGGATATCAGGCGAAATTGCATCGAAAATGGCCCGGATATTGGCAGAAATGGCCAATTACATGCAGGTAATCAATATTACACACCTGCCACAAATTGCATCAAAAGGAACAGCGCATTACTGTGTTTTCAAAAAAGATTTTAGCGACAGGGTTGAAACTGATATTCGCCAGCTCACAGAAGATGAGCGGGTTGTTGAAATTGCAAAAATGCTGGGTGGGGACCCGCCCCAGGAGGCAGCCATTATAAATGCAAAAGCACTATTGGGTAATTGATTTTATTTTTATAAATTGTTTGACATTGATTGTAAGTATGAACCAAACTTAATATCTAATGGCAAACGAAGAACTGCAAGAAGAAACTTCTCCAAAGAAGAAATCCTCAAAAAGGTATTTTGATGTTGATGGCCCGGTATTTTGGCCGGCAGCTGTATTAATCGTTGTTTTTATAGCAGTTACCCTTATCGTTGGTGAGCCTATGGCCAACATTTTTAACTCTATCCAAACTTCAATCTCCGATTCGGCCGGTTGGTTTTTTATATTGGCCGTAAACTTTTTCCTCATTTTTGTTTTGTACATTGCATTTAGCAAATATGGGAAAATAAGGCTTGGCGGCGTAAGGGCCAAACCCGAGTTTTCAAAAGGGGCATGGTTTGCAATGTTGTTCAGTGCCGGAATGGGTATTGGAATCCTTTTTTGGAGCGTGGGCGAACCCATTAACCACTTTTTTAATTCACCAACAGTTGAATCGGGTACTGTTGAAGCTGCCAGTGTTGCAATGGAATATACTTTTCTGCACTGGGGGCTGCATGCCTGGGGTATTTACGCACTGGTTGGTATGTCGTTGGCATTTTTCACTTTTAACCGGGGGCTGCCCTTAACCATCAGTTCGGTTTTTTACCCGCTTCTGGGGCGACGTGTACATGGACCTATTGGAAAAGTAATCAATGTTTTGGCCGTTGTGGCCACTTTATTCGGATTGGCAACTTCGCTCGGTTTGGGAGTTCAGCAAGTAAGTGCCGGACTGGCGCATCTTTTCAACTTGCCCGATACGGTAAATGTACAGGTTATTTTAATTACGTTGATTACACTGGCAGCAACAGCATCGGTGGTAGCTGGCCTGAGTGCCGGCGTTAAGCGCTTAAGCGAAATGAATATTGTTATTGCGGCCATCTTTCTGGTATTCATAATTTTTGTGGGGCCAACCATTTTTATTGTCGACTCATTTGTCCAGAATACTGGTAATTATTTGCAAAACTTTTTTGAGTTGAGTTTTTGGACCGAAACCTATAAGCAGTCCGACTGGCAAAATGGCTGGACGGTATTCTACTGGGCCTGGTGGGTTAGCTGGTCGCCCTTTGTGGGCATGTTTATCGCCCGTATTTCTCGGGGCCGTACCTTAAAAGAATTTGTGCTGGGTGTTTTAATTGTTCCTTCATTAATAACTTTTTTATGGCTGTCTGCTTTTGGGGGGAGTGCAATTTTCCTCGAACTTAATGGCATAGCAGATATTGCTACGGCCGTTAAAGAGAACGTGGCTACCTCGCTCTTTGCCTTGCTTGAAGAATTCCCGATATCGTTGGTGACTTCAATGGTGGGAATAATATTGGTAACCAGCTTTTTTGTTACCAGTTCCGACTCCGGGTCTTTAGTCGTTGACAGCTTAACGGCTGGCGGAAAACTAGATGCACCGGTTGCCCAACGGATATTTTGGGCCTTAACTGAAGGTGCCGTAGCGGCTGTTCTTCTCCTTGGTGGAGGGTTACAAGCATTGCAAACTGCTGCGATATCAACAGGTCTCCCTTTTGCAATTATCCTTTTGATAATGACATACAGCTTGTTACAAGGTTTAAAAACCGAACATGACGGGCTGATGGAACGTGTGAGAGAGAGAGAACGTAAAGATTATCAACGCGTTATTTCAGATATACTAAAAAAACGAGAAAAATAAAAAACTAAAACAATGGAAAAATTTAACAATATATTGATTTGCATGGATTTAACCGAGATGGATGATTTCCTGATCCGGTATGCAAATTTTTTCGTGAAAAATGTAAGTCCAAAGAAAATTCACTTTCTTCACTTATTACATGCCAACGATTTACCCGAAGAACTGCTTGATGAGTTGCCTGAAATGGACCGGTCATTGAAAGATATAATCCGGGATGAGTTAAATGAAAAAATTCAAAATGAATTTGAACCTGATAATGATATGAAAATTCAGGTTGATGTTGAAGAAGGAATCCGTTCGGATGTTTTATTGGAATACACACGCGATAATAAAATCAATCTTACCCTTTTTGGAAAGAAAGTGGGCTATGTTGGTGCGGGCTCATTGGCACGAAGGGTAATGCCGTTAACACCATCATCGGTGTTGCTGGTGAATACCTCCTCGGAGCCAAAGCTCGACAATATCCTTGTAAGGATGGACTTTTCGAAAATGTCGGAAATTGCCATGCGTACCGCGGTAATGTTGAGCAACCAGACAGGGGCTGCGGTTTCATCATTGAATGCTTTTAAAATACCTTTAAGTCATTTTCCACAGTATTCGGCTGAGGATGAAAAACGGTTAAAGGAGAAAATGTCAAAACATGGTAAAAAGGAATACGATAAATTCATGAAGAAGCTTAAACTTGACCCTGAAGGTATTCCCTGTAAGCATGTGTACGACAAAAATTATAACGAAGCCCATTTGCTGTACCACCATGGTTTGATTAATCATGTCGATTTAATCATGATTGGTTCTAAAGTGAAATCAGAGCTGGCCAATGTAATTCTTGACCGTACTTCGGAAGATTTGGCCGATGCCGAAAAAAATATCAATGTGCTAATTGTAAAAGATCGAAAGCAAACATTGGGTTTCCTTGAGGCAATATTTAAGTAGTGCTTGCCCGAAAAGCCCAATTTATGCGTTACGCCTTTTCTGAAAACAGTTATTTACGAAAGTAAAATCCTTGATTTTCAGAAAGGACAAGCCTTGAAATTGAACTTTTCGATTCAAGCATTGGAAAAAGCAATGGTTTTCTTGCTGACACTAAGTAGAATAAAAATTAATATATATGATTCGAATCCAAAAGATAATCAGTAACTCAAAAGAAATATGCAGATGAAATATTTTAATTTATATATGGTAATGTTACTGGTATTTGGGGTAACATTTTATAGTTGTGGTACCGGAGCAACTACACAAGATGAAAATAATACGGTAAAAGTAATTTATACCGATTGGTCAGAATCGGTAGCCATTACACACCTGGCAAAAGTTTTGCTCGAGGATGAAATGGAATACGAGGTAGAGCTTAAACTGGCCAGTGTTGATGATGTTTATGCTGCATTGGCCAATAGTGAAGCCCATGTGTTTGCCGATGCCTGGCTGCCTGAAACACAGCGTTCGTATCTCGATAAGTACACCGGGAAAATCGATCAGGTTGGCATTATTTATCCCGATGCACGTACCGGCTTGCTTGTTCCTGAGTTTAGCAAGCTTCAGTCAATATTGGATATCAAGAACAGTCCGTTACAACAAATTATTGGTATTGAAGCCGAAGCCGGGGTTATGATACAAGCAGAAAAAGCACTGGAGTCTTACAATTTATCGAATATTCAACTGCTTGATGCAACCGAAAATGAAATGACCGAAGCTTTTTCTGACGCCTACTTGCGGCGTGAAGAAATTGTGATAACCGGGTGGGAACCCCATTGGCTGTTTGAACGCTTCGATGTCCGTTTCCTTGAAGATCCGGACGGGGTATTTGGCGGAAATGAAAACATTGTTGCGCTGGGGTGCAAAAAATTGTCAGAAACACATCCCCGCGTGTATCGCTTTTTTGAGCGGATGCAGCTTTCGGAGATGCAATTTAACCGGCTGATTTATTTTGTGAATCAATACGAAGATCCTGAAATAGGGGTGCGCGAATGGATTGATAAAAATGAATATGTGGTGAACCAGTGGGTTAAAGGCTTAAAGCCTGAGAGGAAAAAAATTATGTAAAAAATAACGAAGCGTTGTTAAATGCTGTAAAGGGGATGATCGTCAAAATATACCTTTTCCAAAGTTCAAAACTTTGGAAAAGGTTATACGATGGTACTGGTTAAAATATTGCCGCAATATCTAATAAATGTATGTATATTATTGAAGCTTCATATCCGGGGTCCAGAAATCGTTGTTGCTTAAACCGCATTCTATGATCATTTTTTCAGCGTAGTGTGGTGGCGGAAAATTTTTGTCAATATTGTTGGTGCCAATGGTAAACATAACGCCTTCTTTTTTAGCCATTTTTATGAATTTTTCGGAGGGCAATTTAAAGCGGTTGTTGATTTCAATGGCCACATCGCTTGTTTTGGCAGCTTTAATCACTTTCATCATGCGTTCGGTTGTCCACAGTTCATCGTATTTGTCTTCAAGTTGAGCCGGTAAAAATGTAGGGTTCACATAAATATCGATGGGTTCGGTGCTGATGATTTTTACTGTCGTTTCAACCAGGTAGTCCATAAATTCCTGTTCATCGTCAACCCATGTTTCTTCTTCAATCCAAATGCGGTTCCGTCGGCCTTTGGCATCGGTGAAAGTCATGGCATCGGTAAAGACATAGTCGAATTTGGCTATGGCTTCGGGCGAAAACATGTCGAGCCACTCTCGTCCTTCGGCTTGCATGCCAACATAAAACTGCGGGTATTGGCTCATGTATTCAAGGTATTCGGCAATGTCCTTGTCGGTTTGAATGGGGAATCCGAGCCCGCAGTTGGCAGCAATGCCATACCGGACCCCATCGGCTTCCGATTTTTTAATGGCTTCTTCTATGGTCAAATCCCCTTTCAGGTGAATATGGAGGTCTATTAATTCTACATCGTGTTTTTTGTCGGGTGAAAAGCTTAATAGCAGGAAAGCTGCAATGATAATGAATAAATACTTCATAATAGTTAGATTAAAGTTTTGTATAACACTCCATAAAGATAAAGAAATAAGTATCACTATTTAATTCTTATACTTACAAACCTGAATGTTTTGTATATTGGTGTTTTAAAAACCAAGATTTTAAATGTATATGAAACGTATCGTTTTTGTTTGTTTGCTTGCCTGTGCTTTCGGTTTTTTATCATTTGTGAATGCCCAAAATGCAATAACCTTCGCCAGTTATAATTTGCGCCTCGATGTAGCCAGCGATGGCATTAATGCCTGGCCCAATCGTAAAGCAATGGTGAAAAGTCTTATTCAATTTCATGAATTTGAAATAGTGGGAACACAAGAGGGGTTTCATCATCAGTTGGAAGAGTTGCTTGATTTGCCCGGCTTTGATTACTCGGGTGCCGGGCGCGACGATGGAAAAAAAGCAGGTGAACATTCGGCCATATTCTACAATACCAAACGATTTAATTTGCTCGACAATGGTGATTTCTGGCTAAGCGAAACCCCGGATGTGCCCTCGATGGGTTGGGATGCAAATTATAAACGTATATGCTCGTGGGTTCAATTAAACGATACGTACAACAATGATGTTTTCTATGTTTTTAATGTACATTTCGATCATCAGGCTGAAATTGCACGCGAGCAATCGGCTATTTTATTGCTCCAAAAAATTGAAGAGATTGCCGGCGATGCGCCAGTAATTTGTATGGGCGATTTTAATTCTGTTCCTGAAACCATACAAATTCAAAATATTAAAGAAAGTTTTCTTGATGCATACGATGAGACTGAATTGCCGCCTTATGGACCGGTGGGTACTTTTAATGGATTTAAAATGGATGCACCTTTGAAAAACAGGATTGATTATATTTTTGTAACGCCACACTTCAAGGTTGAAAAGTATGGCGTATTGACCGACAGTTATGATCAGCGTTACCCCTCTGACCATATGCCGGTGGTTGTTCGTTTGCGTATGAAATGATGTTGTGACGTTTTTTTGCTGATTAGTATTTTCTATGCCAGTATCTTCAGATACTTTTCAATATACTCATCCTTGCTTTTAAGCTTGTATTGCATCACATAACGAGGGTGCTCAATAGGTGTAACTTTATTAAAATACTGCCTGGTTTTATTAAGTTTTTGCAGGTACTTGAAGTTTTTCCCTGTTCCAAGGCAAAAGGCTTCTGAAGTATCAATGCCCATGCTGATTTGTTGTTCAAGCGTTTTGATGATAAATGGTTCTACGGCTTCCTGCAATGTTTTCGAATCGTAGTAATTGTAATTTACTTCGCGTCCTTTGGCATTTAGTTTAACAAACCCCAAAGGACAAACAGCACTCACAAAAAAGCGTTGGTAAAAAACTTCAGGACCGCCAAAGGCCTCAATCATTTCGTAAATAAAAACAGAAGACAACTCCCGGGTGTCAATTCCGGGAACAGGAATATTACAATTATTCTCAAGCCGAACCGAATCGGTGAATGGAACACCTGTGAGCCCAGCACCAAAGCGTCCCGGGTTAATACCCAGAATCAGCTTCCGTGGCTTTTCATCATCAAAGTATTTTTGGTAAAAACGCGATGAGATAGCCAACGCTTCACTATTTTCGGCATAAGGGTTCATGATGCGGATGCCTTGGGGAAGTTTACCTGTGAATTTGAGTGAACGATTAAATTCATTAATACGATTGGCCAGGCTCATGGTTTTCAGTTTTAATTATTTTTTCTGTTTGTTGGGTAGCAAATATAGGTAGGAATAACAAGCAATCAAAAGCTTATTGCGTACGAATGAACTTAAATGTCCACTTCTTCTTAAGCATGGGTGATGCAAATCTGAAACCAAAGGTATAAATGTAAAAAAGACCACCTTTTTGGCAGTCTCTTTCTACTTTTCTGATCTAACTATATGAAACTAAAACTTCACTATGAATTTATGTTTGCTTCTTATTTTATTTCAGGAACCCCGGTTGTGGTCCTGACTACTTTTTTAATTAGCCCGTTTTCATCGTATTCCAGCTTGTCAATGCAAACGCTCCTGCGGTATGGGCCTCCATTTTCCAAGCCGGCATTGTGGTAAATAAAGTAATCGTTGTCTTTAAAGTTTACAACAGCCTGATGGTTGGTTGGCGAATTGGCTAATGTATCGTTAATTACCCCACGGTATGTCCATGGGCCTGTAATGCTTTTGCTTGTTGCATATTCAGTGCGCGACGGATAGCCAGCAGCATAAGTCATATAATAAGTGTCATCACGTTTATGTACAAAAGGCGCTTCAAAAAAGTTGGTTAACCCTTCAACCGTTTCAACCGGGCCATCAAGTTCAACCATGTTGCTTTTTAGTTTTACCATGCGCACTTCGCCCCATGAACCCCAGAAGAAATAAACCTGGTTATCGTCGTCAACGTAAACCACCGGGTCAATGTTGAGTACAATAGAATTGCTTGTTGTATCGCTGATAATAGGTTTTCCAATTGCATCTTTATACGGTCCGGCAGGATGGTCGGCAACCGCAACCCCCATGGCAAAACCTTCATTAACCCTTACCGATTCATGCACCATAGGTACATACCACCAGAATTTCCCGTTGTTTTCAACACAATCACCTGCAAAAGCATTGGCCACTGCCCAGTCAAAATCATCAACCGATAATTTTGAACCATGGTGGGTCCAGTTTACCATATCGCTTGTTGAAAATACGTACCATTTGTTCATTAAAAAACCATCGGTGCCCTGTACTTGCTCATCACTACCTGTGAATAAGTATAGCGTATCGTTATGTACTAAAACACCCGGATCGGCAGTGAACGGCTCTGTAAAAAGCGGGTTTCCGCTGTATTTAATTTCTTCTTTACAATTGGTAAACCCCAATATCGAAAAGGCCAATACGAATAAAAATTGCTTCCTCATTTGAATGAATTGTTTTGTATAACGCAAATAAATGAACTATTCTTAAGCATCGGGAGGATATTTATTTAACCAAAGTGGATTAATCGATAAAAATGTTGGTTAATTGCCTCTTCCCGATGAATAACCTACAACGGGCTGTGTCTTTTCTTTCCTACACCACTGTCGCCATTTATAGTTTGTCATCTTGAATGGAGTTAACGGAATGAAACCCTCATGCACTGTCGTCCACAAAAGGAGATGAATCGAAGATCAGCGTAGCTAATAAACTATGAGGGTTCCATGGTATTAGAAGTGTCAAAGTCAAATTTAACAGATTATAAACAACAGAAAGACTATTGTCTAACTATGTTTTATTCTAGTGAAACCCTCATCCTTAAGGATACATAAAAATAAAGTACAAAAACAAAAGGATATGAATATAAAGCAATAGCCACTATTTTTGAGTTGTAAAACAAAAACTATAGTGGCTATGCGAAAAAATTATATTGAATTTGAACAGGTCATCGAATGCGGCTGCGGAATGGATGTCCATAAAGCAGTGATTGTTGTGACTGTTCGAGGCAAAGGTATAAAAACTGTAACAAAAAGTTTTTCATCCTTTACAAGTTCATTGATAAAGTTAAAAAAATGGCTTAAAAAGCAAGGTGTAACCCATATTGCCATGGAAAGTACAGGTGTTTACTGGAAGCCCGTTTTCAATGTCCTGGGAGATGATTTCAAAATATTATTGGTCAATGCCAGGCATGTTAAAAATGTACCGGGCCATAAAACAGACAAAAAGGACAGTAAATGGTTAGCTAAACTTTTACTAAGCGGGCTGTTACGGGGCAGTTATATTCCTTGTCGGGAAATACGGGAGTTACGTGATTTGGTCCGATATAAAACAAAGTTGACCAATCAGGTTTCAGCTGAGAAGAACCGGTTCCAGAAGGTGCTTGAAGATGCTAATATTAAACTTTCTGTTGTTTTAAGTGATGTGTTCGGGGCAACAGGAAAAAAATGATTGCAGAAATCCTGAAGGTGGATTACAAGCCGGAACAATTGCTCTTTCATGTTCATGGCCGGGTAAAAGCCAGCCGGGAAGATATAAAGGAAGCATTGACCGGTTATGTTAGCGACCATCATCGTTTTATGCTAAAAACAATTATGGGTAACATTGCCAAAATAGAAAGTACCATATTGGAACTGGACACGCAGATAAACATGAAAACAGAAGTTTACCAAGGTATCCTAGAATTATTGGAAACCATACCAGGGGTGGGATATGATGGGGCCGTTGCAATTATTGCAGAAATCGGCGTTGATATGGATGCTTTTTCGACGCATAAACATTTAGCCTCATGGGCCGGTATGAGCCCTGGCAGCAATGAAAGTGCAGGCAAAAACAAAAGTGGGCGGATAACCTACGGGAACAAGTTCCTGCGGGCTTTTCTTGTTCAAATGGGTTGGGCTGCATCACGTACAAAGAATACGTACCTAAGTTCAAAATATAAATGCCTTGTTGGCAGAAGGGGTAAGAAAAGGGCAATTATAGCAATAGGACATAAGATCCTTATAGCCGCTTACTTCATCATCAAAGAAAAGGTTGAGTACAATGAGCTGGGAGACGACTATTTAAACAACTTTAGAAAAGATAAACTAATAGAGTACTATAAAAAACAATTGGGCAAATTGGAACCAAACTTCAGTTTTGGTAACGAAGTAGCCTAATGAATTTTTTAAAGGTCGATTTTTACTGTAAGCACATTTTGTGACTACGATAGTGAAACTAACCACATCAGTTAAGGACAAAAGAGTATTGCCTTGAGCATGAATGTGAAAATTTCAATATCCTAACTGATATTTTATAAATGACTAAGTATTTACATTTAAACTAAAATATATTCTTGTGAAATCAAATTAAGTTTTGAGTGGAATTATTTATTCGTTCTCCATGTCAGATTTACATATTGAACCTGCATGTGTCAATATTTTCTATCCTGAAAATCAAGTACACCCGTCCATATTCTCTTCCTCTATCTTTCCCGCTATCCGAAAATAGCTAAATAGTAATTCTAAATTAGTTACACCAATAAAAATTTGTTGCTTTTCATTAAACCAGTTCAAGCATCAAGTGTTAATCAGTAATAAAACCGATTTACAAACACTCATGTCATATGCCTGAAAAGAAGCAACCTCATAACTGGAATTTCGAACATACATACGCCGCATCCTTACCGGATCATTTTTTTCAGCATGTACGCCCTGCTAAATCACCATCACCGGAGTTGGCATTATTTAATAAGGAATTAGCAAGAGCGTTAGGTTTGGAATGGCTCACCAACAAACCCAGGGTGATTGCAAATCAGTTATCGGGTAAAGAATTGCCTGAAAATGCGCATCCAATAGCACAGTCATATGCCGGTCATCAGTTTGGTTATTTTACCATGCTTGGCGATGGACGGGCAATCTTACTGGGTGAACAAATCACGCCCGACAACAAACGCTTCGACATTCAACTGAAGGGAGCAGGGCAAACCAATTATTCGAGGCGTGGTGATGGCCTGGCAACGTTTTATTCAATGCTCCGGGAATATCTGATGAGTGAAGCCATGCATGGTTTAGGCATTCCTACCACCAGAAGCCTGGCCGTGGTAAAAACCGGCGTACCGGTATACCGTGAAAAGAAATCAGAAGGAGCTGTGTTGACCCGCGTAGCTGTCAGCCACATACGAACCGGAACCTTCGAATATGTGCGGCATTTCGGAACGACAGATGATTTACAACAACTTGTCAGCTATACCATCCAAAGGCATTTCCCGGAAATTGAAGGTCACGGAAACAAATCGTTGGCGCTACTCGGGGCGGTAATGGAAAAACAACTGAACCTGATTATCGATTGGCTTCGGGTTGGCTTTATTCATGGAGTGATGAATACCGATAACATGAGCATCCCCGGCGAAACCATCGACTATGGCCCGTGTGCCTTCATGAACAAATACAACCCCGATACCGTATTTAGCTCCATCGACCGCGATGGACGTTATGCCTTTGGGCAGCAGGCAAACATTGGTGTTTGGAATACAGCCGTTTTTGCCGGTACCTTGCTGCCCCTCATTCATCCCGATGAAAATACAGCGGTACAAATGGCACAAGAAATGCTGAACACCTATGAAGTAAAGTTCAAGCAGCGTTGGTACCGGATGATGTTCGACAAACTTGGTATCCTACATCCCGAAGACGACGATAAAAAATTGGCCGATGATTTAATGGCGATGTTAACCAGGTTTCAGCCCGATTATACAAATTTCTTTGTATCGCTGGAAAGCGGACAAATAGGCAACGAGGCCATTTTTGCCAGCGAGCAATTCCGGATTTGGCAATCGAAATGGCAATCGCGCATTGAAGTGAACCAGTCTTTGCAGGAAGCCAAACAACACATGAGGCAAAAGAACCCGGTTGTTATCCCACGAAATCATTTAGTAGAAGGAGCATTAAACGAAGCCGTAAACGGCAACATGTCAATTTTTCATCAATTAATGGATGCTTTACAGACCCCCTATTCCCCCAAGGCAGCAAACGAGTTTCAAACCGTACCGGCAGGTTACGATGAACAGTACCAAACTTTTTGTGGAACTTAAATAAGTTATCAGGGGAAGAGGGAAAAAATTTTGGCACTGTATAACCTAAACAATGTCAGGCAAATTTTTGAGCTGTCGTTTTGCAGTTTCGTTGTTCTAAATGAGTGCCAATCAAGTAGAGCAAGATACGAAACAACTTCATATCTCCACCCGCTCACACCACCACCGTATGGCACTTATGAATCACAGCACAAATCCAAGCCTTTAACGTTCAGCCCTTCCCGCAAGCTGGCGTATTCCTTCAGCGGACGGGTTACCCCGATGCACCTTGCCACTTGTGCAAATATCATAGATTAATCCAATTCGTATTAATGTTTGTTGGCAGATTGCAGTTAGAAATTAGCTAACCGCTTTACTCCATTCCCATTAATTGTATTTAGGCGATTTAAAGCAACTTCTTGAATAAGCGACTTCGGTGGGTCGATTTCACCATCTCAATAGAGCTTGCGAAATCGGCATAGCCAATTACAGCATGCAATGGTTGTTATTGCCGGCCATTAATTCTCAGCACACGTAAGATTAGGCGCGGTTTTCGTGCATCGTTCCATTTCGCATACACACCAAATTTGAAGCGGGGCAGGGTACTGAAATTACCACTTCGCCCGCGATTAATTTTACACATTGTTGTTTGTTCGTACTTTATATTCCTATTTTCTCTTGTTGTTCGATATAAACATCTTCCGCAAGTTTTTTTATGGCTTTCATTGCATCTTTCTTATCTAAAATCTCTAATTGGTAAACAGAAATTTCTCTGAGTTGCATAAACCTTTCAGATTTGTCAATTCCTTTTTTAATCATCTCTGCATTTAAACTTTCAATATTTGAAAGTACGGCTAATTCATTTATGCTTGCAAAATCTCTTATGTTCAAATCTTTTTTTGTCAATTCAGGGTTTAAATCCCTCCAGTCTTTTGCAGTGCAGTTGAATAGGGCGACATTTAGCAAATCTGCTTCTTCTGCATAGAATAGCCATTCTTTGTCTTTAGTATAATTTTTTTCGGGTAAATATGTGTTTCTGAACGGCATCGGTATGAATGTGATAATTAGCTTTACTTAAAAGCCTTTTTACATCCCATTCGAGGTTATATTGATTACTTTCGATTTGTTTAAATCTCTGGTATTCTTTAATCAAATAGAGTTTAAATGTCGGACTTATTGCGACTCCAAATTCAAAAGCAATATCTCGGTGTGCATATGTCCCGCCATATCTTCCAGATTTTGAAATAATTCCAATTGCTCCTGTTTTATCAGCCCATTGTTTTGGGCTTAATACGAAAGTTGGTAATCCTGCTTCCATTTTAAAGTGGTCAAATTCGACCACATTAAAAAACAAATATCTAATCCAAAAGTACTCTTTATGATTCGTTTATTAAAATTCAATTGTTTTAACGAAGCACAATTTGTATGACACAAACTTGTTATCGGAGTGAAATCGTTATGTCGTTTATCCATCATTTTAAGCGAAGCTTGTTTCTCAAATCAACTGCCCAATAACCTTCATTGGAAGAAACATTCTTACGCTGTCGGGTAATTGCTTTACCCATTGAATTTATCATCCCCCCATACACAAGGATTATTTTGAATGTATGTTGAAATTCGTTTAAACGAACGGTCATTTCGAATAATATGTTCATAATAACTACGTTGCCATAATTTTTTATCAAACCGTTGCCATCCAAATTGTTTAACACCTCTGATATATTCATTTGTGGTCATGGTTTTGAACCAATCCATGGCATCACCAATTGTTGCATTAAACCGTTTGTTATGAATATTGTATTTTGGGGAGACGTTTTCAACGTACGTATCGTCATCATTGGTACGCGGTTCGACATTGTGACGCCCACGTTTTGGACGCCCACGTAGGGACGTCCCTACGTGGGCGTCCAAAACGTGGGCATCACAATAACATGCATTCCCCATTTCATCATTTTTCATTATATTTTCAACAATACAATGAAAATGGTTCGGCATTATTACCATGTCATGGCATTTTTTATCGGGATATTTATTTTCCAATTCAAAATACCATTTTTCAACCATTCGTCCGGCGTCGTTCAATAACATTTTTCCATTATATACCGCACCAAATAAATGCAAACGGTG
The DNA here is from genome assembly GCA_041694375.1 of Bacteroidales bacterium. GTDB lineage: Bacteria > Bacteroidota > Bacteroidia > Bacteroidales > Prolixibacteraceae > Roseimarinus. The sequence goes on from JASMTI010000144.1 coordinate 21,210, forward strand.
TTGCACACAAATGGTTATAAAATATAATCCGGCACGAGAATAATCATATCCTTTTAATCGAATGCTTCGGCGGTGGTGTTTTTCGGGGTCGAAATTCATACCTTCATCTTTTCATTTCCTCAAAATTAAAAAATTAATTTACACATACACTCTCCCCCATTTCATCCCCCATTTTTATCATTCCAGTATATTTTTCGGGCATCTGAACGGCCAATTCATGAAATTTGCCCCCGTTATTCAACCCAAATATTCAATTCGATACAACTATGGACAAAAAATTCAGCGTAATACTTGCTATCATGTTGGCACTGATGGTTTCATCGTGTGCACCTAAGCAAAACGAACAGGATGCGATTACCCGCAAGGTAAAAGTTGCCACCCCAAAAAAAGATTCGTCCGTTTTAACCCGTACCTTCTCCGGGATTATTCAGGAAACTGCCGAGACCAACCTTTCATTCAGGGTTGCCGGTCCCATTGAAAAGATACACGTAAAAGAAGGCGGTTATGTAAAAAAAGGCCAGCCCGTGGCACAAATCGACCCACGCGACTACCAAATTCAGGTTAATGCGGCAAAAGCGCAATACGAACAGGTGAAGTCGGAGTTCGAACGACTGAGCGAACTTAAAAAGCGCGAAAGTGTTTCGGCCAACGATTACGAGAAAGCCGTGGCCGGTGAAAAAATGCTGCGGTCGAAGCTTGAACATGCCAAAGACCAATTGAACGATACCAGGCTTTATGCTCCATATTCGGGCTACATACAATCGGTAAAATTCAACGAAGGCGAACTTATTGATGCCGGGATGCCGATTGCCAAACTCTTGGATACCGGCTCGTACGCCATCGAGGTAGATTTGCCCATGTCGTTTTTTGTCCACCGCGAAAGCTTCACAACCTTCACCTGCCAACAACCTGTTGTGAGCGATTCAGTTTTTCAGCTTCAACTTATCGGGCACAAAGCCAAAGCCGGCAACAACCAGCTTTTCACCACAAAATTCAGGCTGCCAAACCAGGGCGATACCGGTTTTTTGCCGGGCATGAATGTTGAAGTGGCCATTTCGTACCAAAGCGATTGCGAATGCCCGGTACACGTGCCGCTTACTTCGGTTTTCAATAAAGAAGGTAAAGCCTACGTGTGGATATTCAACAAAGAAAATTCAACCGTCAGCAAAAAAGAAGTGCAACCCGACGGCCTGGCCAACGATGGACGGGTTCGCATCAGCTCGGGCATTGGCACAAACGACTTCATTGTTGTTTCAGGCGTCAATGCCCTGCACGAAGGCGAAAAAGTTGAGTTGTTAAAACCTGCATCTGAAACGAATATAGGAGGACTGCTGTAATGCATATTTCAGAGTTAGTTTTTAAACGAAAAAGCATTTTCTACTTTCTGATAGCATGCCTGGTTATTGGCGGTGTTATGTCGTACAACGCCATTGGCAAGCTCGAAGACCCCGAGATTATCATCATGCAGGCACGCGTGGTTACGGTTTATCCCGGTGCTTCGGCGCACGAGGTGGAAATGCAGGTTACCGATGTGCTCGAAAACGAACTGAGCACACTGGGCGACATCAACACCATCATGTCGAAATCGGAAGACAACATTTCGCTCATAACCGTTGAGCTGAAAATGACGGTTCCGCAAAAGGAGATTGAACAGCGCTGGGAGTTCCTTCGCCGCAAGGTACAGAATGCACAGGCTAAACTTCCCGAAGGTGCACAACCCCCGATGGTGATAGATGATATGGGCGATGTATATGGCATGTTTTACGCACTTACCGCCGATGGCTACCCGTACCAGGAAATGGGCAAATATGCAGACTATATCAAGCAGGAATTAACCGAAATTGAAGGTGTAAGCCGTGCGCAGGTGTACGGTAAACAAGCACCATGTGTCGATATCATACTCACCAAAGATAAAATGAGCGAAATGGGGGTTTCGCCCATGCAAATTATGTCGGCCATTGCCGGACAAAACCAGATGGTGTACCCTGGGGTGCTTACCACCGGCACACAGCAACTCAGGGTCGATATCAATGAAAAAATTACCGGTCCCGACGATATCCGCAACATTATTATAAAAAGCATCACCGGCGAACAGTTTAAACTGGGCGACATTGCCACCATCAAAAAAGGCTATAACGACCCGCTTAAAAACACCATGTTCGTGAACAACGAAAAAGCCATTGCCATTTCGGCATCAATGGAAAGCGGTGAAAACATCATCAAACTGGGCGAAAAGGTTGATGCCCGCATGGATGGACTTAAAAAGACCTTGCCGGCAGGGTTCGAAATCCAAAAAGTATTTTTCCAGCCCGACAAAGTGCGCGATGCCATTCATGGTTTTATTTGGAACCTCGTTGCATCGGTCATCATTGTGGTTATCGCGCTGATGCTTACCATAGGGCTTAAAGGCGGCATGATAATTGGCACCGGGTTGTTGCTTACTATCCTTGGTACTTTCCCCTTTCTTCTCATTGCAGGTGGCTCGTTGCAACGCATTTCGCTGGGTGCCTTTATTGTAGCCATGGGTATGCTGGTTGACAACTCCATTGTTGTGGTTGATGGTATTGCTGTGAGCATGCAACAGGGCGAAAAACGCAAAAAAGCACTGGTGAAAACCCCAAAACGCACCGCCATGCCATTACTGGGTGCGACCCTCATCGCCATTGTGGCTTTCCTGCCGGTATTTTTATCGAAAGATACAGCCGGAACGTATGCCCGCGATTTATTTATTGTTTTATGTATTTCTCTGGCCGTGAGTTGGATTCTGGCCATCACCCAAGTACCGGTTTTTTCCGAGAAATTCTTAAAGCTGAAAAAATCGAAGAAGAAACAAGACCCCTTCGATGGCAAACTGTATCGTGGTATCCGCAGAATTTTGTCATTTTTAATAAACCACAAAACGGTTACCATTGCTACGGCCGTGGTATTACTGGCAATTTCAGCCTACAATTTTAAGAATGTAAAAAAAGCCTTCTTCCCCGATTTTAACTACAACCAGGTATATGTGCAATACACCATGCCCGACGGCACTTCGCCCGACAAAGTAAACGAAGATTTAAAAACGATATCCGACCATTTCCAAACCTACAACGAGGTAAAAATGGTGGTTTCGAGCCAGGGCATGACCCCAACACGTTACAGTCTGGTACGCGCCATGGGCGAAGCGGGCGACAACTACGGCGAACTCATCGTTAATTTCGACGATTACGATACCATGGTTGAAATGAAACCTGTGCTTGAAAACTACCTGCGCCAAAATTTTCCCGATGCTTACATCCGCATACGTAAATACACCCTTTCGGGTAAATCGTCGCACATGGTCGAGGTGCAGTTTAAAGGTCCCGACCCGGCCGTATTGCGCGACCTGAGCGAACAAGCGCAGGCCATTATGCGACAAAACCCGTATGTTGATAAATATTCGGTTTGCGACGACTGGAACCCCATGGGGAAATCGCTGATGGCACGTTACGACCGTGAAGCGGCAAGCCGTGCAGGTGCTTCACGCTCCGATGTGAGCAACTCGATACTGGCCGCTACCAGTGGCGTTCCCGTTGCCCAATATTACGAGGGCGAAACGGCTTACAGCATCAACCTGAAAACACGCAACAGCGACGGTTCAAAAATTGAAGACATCAGGGACATACCCGTGTGGAACATGCTGCCCAATGTGTCCAATATTGAACAGGAAGATGTGATGGATGTATTTTACGGCTCAAGCAGCATCGACGAGGTTACTAAAAAAATTATGAGCCCGGTGCCACTTAGTGCCGTTACCAGCGGTATGAACATGCAGTGGAGCGAGAGCCTGGTACGCCGTGCCGACGGACAGCGGGCCATCGAAGCCCAGTGCGACCCGGCCGAAGGCAGCAGCCCGGAACTAGTCCGCAACACTATTTTAGAAGAAATTGAAGACATTGAACTGCCCGAAGGCTATTCGATGCAATGGCTGGGCGAGTATGACCTGCAAAAAGATGCGCTTACCAATATTTTTAGTTATCTGCCAATTTCAGTCATGCTTATTATCATCATTTTATTGCTCCTTTTTAACGATTACCGCAAACCGGCTATCGTACTGTTGTGCATTCCGCTGGCTGCCATTGGCATTGTTCCCGGATTAATACTCACCGGGCAATCGTTCACCTTTATGGCAATCATCGGTTCTTTTGGGTTAATGGGTATGCTCATAAAAAACTCCATTGTTTTGCTCGATGAAATTGAAAAGCAAATCAGCGAAGGCGTGGCGCGTTACACCGCGGTGGTCAATGCAACCATATCGAGAACGCGCCCGGTTATCATGGCATCGTTCACCACTATATTGGGTATGCTTCCCCTCATTTTCGACCCCATGTACAGCAGTATGGCCGTTGCCATTATCAGCGGATTACTGGTTGGTACCATCATCACCCTGATTTTTGTACCCATATTGTATTCAGCCTTATTTCGTGTATCGAAAAAAGAAGTAAGCCCTGAAAAAGCCCTATCAACATCGCATAAAGAACAGTAAAAAACGAAATAAAATGAACAGATATATTCTTACCATACTCATATTTTCAATTTCCACGGGAGTTTTTGCCCAACAAAGGCTTTCGCTTGAACAATGCCGCGAAATGGCTTTGGAACAAAACGAAAACATTGAAATTGCCCGTCTTCAACTTGAAAAAGCCAAGGCTGACAGGGCAGCCATGAAAACAAAGTATTTCCCATCGTTGTCGGGCAGTGCTACCGGTGCCTACTTGTTTAACGACATTGAAATGGAAATGCACATACCAACGGCCAAGCCCAATCCGCTATCGGGCGAGCTTGAGCCCAATTATATGCTCAACCCCTCAACCGGGGAACCCGTAATGGGGCCCGACGGGAATCCTGTTTTCAATGTTTATGGTTGGCTGCCACTTGAGATAAGCCTGAAAGGAGCTTATATGGCCGGGGTGTCGCTTGAACAACCCATTTACACGGGAGGAAAAATTTCAGCCGGAAACCGCATGGCAAAAATTGGCGTTGAAATGACACGTGAAAACCTGAAACTTGAACGCGAAAAGACCATCCATAACACCGACCAGTCGTATTGGCTGTATGTTACCGTGCAAGAAAAAGTAAAGCTTGCCGAAGAATATAAAAAACTGCTCGAAGAATTGCTTGAAACCACACAAGATGCTTACGAAACAGGCATGAGTACACAAAACGATGTGCTTAAAGTGAAAGTAAAACTGAACAAGGCAAAGCTGGAACACCAAAAAGCACAAAGCGGGCTCAAACTCACCCGCATGGCGTTATGCCGTGCTGTCGGCCTGCCATTCGAAACGGAAATTATAAGCACCGACAGCCTTAAAAATGTCATCCAGCCGGTAACCCCGGGCAAAATACAGGGCATAAGTTTCAGGCATGAATACAACTTGCTCGAAAAACAAATTGAATTGGCCAACGAACAAATAAAACTTACCCGTGCCGATTATCTTCCAACTGCCGGTTTACAAGTTGGATACAATTATATAGGCGGGATTGAATATGCCAACCAAAGCTATGAAGATGGGAACACCAGCATTATGGCATCGCTAAAAATCCCGCTCTTCCACTGGGGCGAAGGCTTCAAAAAAATTAAATCGGCGCAGCACGAGGTGGACATTAAAAAAGCCCAACTCGAAAAAAACAGCCGACTGCTCGAACTGGAAATTACACAGGCAAGGCTCAACCTCAACGATGCCATTACACGCGTTGAAATGGCCGAAGAAAGCCTTGAACAAGCCGCCGAAAACCTGAGGGTAACTACCGACAACTACGAATTAGGGATGAAAATACTGCCTGAGCTGCTTGAGGCACAGGCCCAATGGCAGGAAACCTACAGCGAACTGATTGATGCCCGCGCCGATTGCAAAATAAAAGAATCGGCTTACCTGAAAGCAACCGGGCAACTAACCGTACAAAGCGAAAGCGAATAATAATTTATACCTTTGGCTATATACACCGGCAACACAGCAATGCAGAATAAAGAGTTACAATTTGTAAGCAATTTGTCGTCGTACAAATGGAAATCCATCCTGTTCAGGTTAGGGACTGTCAGCCTGTTTGCTTTTCTTTTTATGCTTTTTGCCGATGTTATTGCAGCCGAAAAAGGGCTTGTTGTGCCCATACCGCAATACATACGGGTAATTATCCTGTTCAATATTATCACTGAAAGCAACGTACTGCTCGACAACCTATCGGAACGCTATTTTGCCATCCCGCAACGCATCAAAACGCGCATACTTTTGCACTTCCTTTTAAGCATTGGTATTGGCATAGTTGCCCTTTTGTACTTCAAAGAGCTGATTAACGAAGTAAACGTGTTGCAGCAACCCATTACCTGGCTGATGATAGCTTTTGGGTTTATTTTCGTATTCATTTTAATCATTGTGTCCATCAGTTTGCGCATAACATCGAAATGGATTTCAGCGCAAGAGGAAGTAAAAGACCTGAAGCAATTACAGCTGCGAAACGATTACAATGCCTTGCAGGACCAGCTCAACCCTCATTTTCTGTTCAACAACCTGAGTGTACTAAAGTCGATGATAAAATATACACCGGATGCAGCCATCGACTTTACCCAAAACTTTACCGACACATACAGATATGTTTTGCAAAGCGCCGAAAAAGAAACCGTTAGCTTGTCGGAAGAACTTGAATTCCTGAGCGCCTACATTGCCCTGCACAAAGAGCGGTTGGGCGAAGGTTTGGATGTTGATATAAATATAAACCCGGAGTACATGTATCGTAAAATACCACCACTTTCGTTGCAGTTGCTCATTGAAAATGCCATCAAGCACAATATTGCAACAAAAGATGAACCCCTAATCATCAGCATCGAAACCCAAGAGGAACACATTGAAATTAAAAACAACATTCAACCCAAAGAAAACTCCTATTCAACATCGAAGGGGTTGAAAAACCTGGTATCGCGCTATCGGTTCCTGACCGACCGTGAATTAAGCATTAAACAGGATGAAAAAAATTTCAAAGTAGAATTGCCATTGCTTTAAAATGAACCATTATGCAAGTAGCCATTATTGAAGATGAACTCCACAACCGCCGAATTCTTGAAGAAATGATGCACAACCTGCGTCCGGGGTGGGAAATATGCGGCACTTTTGAGAGCATCAAGCAAAGTGTGGATTTTTTGCAAAACAACCCGCAGCCCGACCTCATACTTTTAGACATACAGCTTAGCGACGGAAGTTGCTTTTCTATTTTCGACCGGGTAAACGTTGAAAGCAAAATTATCTTTACTACAGCATACGACAACTACGCCATACAAGCTTTTAAAGTGAACAGCATCGATTACCTGCTGAAGCCCATAAAAGAAAGCGAGCTCGAAAAAGCACTCCAAAAATTTGAACATTATCACCAGGAAGCACCCAAAACGCCGGTTAACTATTCCGAGCTTGTTGAAGCCATCAGAAGCGGCAAAAAAGAATACCGAAAACGATTTTTAATAAACCGGGGAAACAGCTACTTCAAAATCAACACCAGCGATATTGCCTGTTTTGT
>JASMTI010000145.1:0-2011 GCA_041694375.1 Bacteroidales bacterium
TTGGTGCCGGCTACATCAACCACCGTTTTACACCCGGAGCTACAAAAATTGAATTTGAGAGCATAGAGATCGACGAAGACACACCCGGCTTGAATTTTGAAAACCGTGACATACGTGCCCACGAATTTTCAGCTTATATTGAAGACGACATCGAAATAAGCCCCCGGTTAAAAGCCAACGCCGGACTCCATTTATCTTATTTCATGGTTGATGGAAAAGGCTACATCAACCCACAGCCACGTTTGTCATTACGCATGAAAGCCACTGAACAATGGGCTTTAAAAGCTTCATATTCGCGCATGGTACAACATGTACACCTGCTGACAACCGCCGGCATTGGCCTGCCTACCGATTTATGGGTGCCGGTTACCACAGAACTCGCCCCTCCTGTTTCTGATCAATTCGCAATAGGTACGGCCATCAACTTGACAAAAAAAATCAATTTTACGGTTGAAGGCTTTTATAAATCAATGCAAAACCTGATTGAATACAAAGAAGGTGCTTCGTTTATGGGAACGGCAACCAACTGGGAAGACAAGGTTGAACAAGGTGAAGGTTGGTCGTATGGTGTTGAAGTAATGCTCGAAAAAACCATTGGCAAAACCACCGGTTGGATTGGTTATACCTGGTCAAAAACCGAACGATTATTCAAAAGCCTGAATTTTGGTGACCCATTCCCTGCAAAATACGATCGCAGACATGATATAAGCATTGCCGTCACACACGAATTCAGCAAGAATTTCGACATTGGTGCCACATGGGTATACGGGACCGGAAACGCTGTAACACTGGGAATCATGGAATATCCCAAAGCCACTGTCCCCGGCTCTGACGATTCTTATTACTGGGGCAGCAACAACCTCAAGGAATATGGCGGGCGGAATAATTACCGCATGCCTGCATACCACAGAATGGATATTGGTTTAAATTTCCACAAACAGAAAAAACGCGGCATTCGCACATGGAGTGTGTCTGTTTATAATGCATATTGCCACCAGAATCCATTTATGTTATTTTGGGACATCAAATATGGCAAAGAAGTTTACAACCAGACTACCGGAGAATATGTACAAACAACAGAGAACAAAACTGTTTTAAAACAATTTAGCCTTTACCCGATCATCCCATCAATTTCATACTCTTTTAAATTCTAAAACTCATGAAAACAGCATTATTCAATATTATCCAAAATAAAATCACAAAGTTACCAATAATAATAGCCATCATTACACCTCTGCTTTTTAATGCTTGCCTGAAGGAAGTTGAATTTGACGAAGGCGTACTCGATTCTAAACTTGTTGTAAACGGTTTTGTATGCGCCGACAGCATTGTAAAAGTTCAACTTGCCATAAGCAAACCCATACCTGGCGTAGAAAAAAACACAGAATGGATTGATGATGCCACCATCAAGCTTTTTATAGACGGGGAATTTGCAGAGGAACTTCAAAATTTTGAATTAACCTATGACGATGAGAATAACTACAACGATTATTACTATTATTATGGTAACGAAAACCCAACTTCAGAATATCGCAGCACACAAACCATTGCACGGGTAGGAAAAACTTATAAAATTGAAGTTGAACACCCCGATTTTGATAAAGCATGGGCTGAAACCACGATACCCGAAGCCGTAGCTGTTGACTCAATGCGTAGCGAAATGAAAGAAGTAACTGAGTACGGGTATACTGAAACCCGCAGGTTTTTTCACCTTAAATTTACCGATCCCGGAAACAGCAAAAACTATTTTCGACTAACTTATTCTGAAACAACAGGCCGACCTGATAATTATTATTGGAACCCAGAAACAAAAGAATATGAGATTATCGACTCAATAAAAATTGTGAATGTTCATACTGAAACCGACCTTTACATAAATACTGACGATCCATTACTAGTGGGAGAAGATGATGCTGACGATTTTCTTTTCATGGATGCCGGTAACGACTATAACCTTTTTACCGATGACTTGATAAACGGACAGACTCATGAACTATCATTTTACACTTAC
>JASMTI010000146.1:0-1335 GCA_041694375.1 Bacteroidales bacterium
CTTCATTGCACAACCAAGCGAGCGCCGCCTTGGCATTTTTAAATTCCATGTTTCAAAAAAATTCCTCCTTAAAAGTTGAAAATTACAAAATTACAAACCCTTTTTCGCTTTTGACCATTTGATAACGCCGGGCCGAATGTTCCATGAGTTTTGGGTGGTGAAGGTCGATGAAATCCACGACTATTGCAAAATTATCTTTTTCTTTTTTTCGTATCGCCCGCCCGGTGCGCTGGAACAGGGCCGGGGCGCTTTTGGTACCTGCCGCCAGCACAACAGCACTCAGACTGTTAACATCTACACCTTCATCAAAAATATTCGTGGCGATAATCACGTCCTTTTTACCTTTTTCAAGTAGTTTCAAGGCTTTTTCTCGCTCTTGATAGCTATTCTTTCCATCCATGTAAGCAACTTGCAACCCAATATCTTCCATGACCTGTTGAAGAATCTGTCCGTGGGCAACCTCAAGAACGATGACGAGCGTTTTATGTCCCATGTCAACCAACTTACGCGTTTGAGATACGATTTGAAGATTGCGCTCTTTATTTTTCACAATGCCATGTTCATAAACATCGCGCCAATGGCGATATTTGCCGGGTAAGGGGGTGTTGACCTTGACAAATTTGAAATAGGGGCGGGCAAGAATGCCTCGTTCAATCAATTCGCCATTGGAAACGTGGGTAACGACAGGCCCAACGCTACCAAGCAACCACATATCTTCTTCGACATTGCCCTTCATAAACGGCGTGGCGGTAAGGGCGAGCCGGTAACTGGCATTGGTGCAAAGCATAGCCGTTTCGTGAAATTGCTTTGAGCCGCTGCGGTGGGCTTCGTCAATGATTAAAACCTTAAACTGTGCCAGCAATTCTCTGGCAACTTTCGGATGCCGCTTTATCATCGAATGCAGCGTTTGCACCGTGGCAATGGTGATGAAGCTCGGTTCATACTGTCCATCCCCGACAAATCCAATGTGCCCTTTCAACTCTGGCAAGCGTTTGGCAAATCGTTTGGCGGTTTGATGCAGCAAATTAACCCGATGAGTTAAAAATAGGGTGGGCTGGGCAAGGGCCTTGGTGACAGCTATCGCGCATTCCGTATTGTGCGTAACAGTAAAATCTCCCAGTATAAAGCGCTTGTTCCCGTCAATTTCAAAACCGAAATATTCCCCTTTGCCAATGGACTCAACTTTAATGCCGGTCGCAAGTACGTCTTTCTTTTGTTTGCGCGGCAACGCTCGCTTTCGCTCGACAATTGTTGGAATTTGGTCAACATCCCCAGATATGGAAATTCGATAATAAAGCCCTTTAAAGCCAAGTTTTTTTATCGTGGCAATTTTTT
>JASMTI010000147.1:0-1849 GCA_041694375.1 Bacteroidales bacterium
CGATATGCGTAGTGCCTTGAACAAACTTAGGGTTCCCGGTACATTCCCTGAACCTGAGGATCTTTTTGATTTGCGGCGTTCGCTCGATACCATCCGGGGTATCATTTACTTTTTTAAAGGCGAAAAGGGTGAAAGGTTTCCCAACCTGAAAGAATTGACAACCGATATTGAAGTTTTTCAAAATACGGTAAAAGCGATTGATGCAATCCTCGACAAACAGGGGAAAATAAAAGATAATGCTTCGCCCGAATTGCGCGAAATACGCAGTCAGATTTTTTCACTTCAAAGCAGTATTAGTAAACGTATGCAGCAGATTATTCGTCAGTTGCAGTCTGAAGGTATTGTTGATGAAGATGCAGCCGTTGCCATGCGCGAAGGGCGTCCCGTTGTCCCGGTAGCATCTGCCAATAAAAAGAAAATATCGGGTATTGTACATGATGAATCGGCCAGTGGCAAAACAGCTTTTATCGAGCCCGGCGCTATTGTTGAAATGAACAACCGTTTGCGGGAACTTCATAATGCCGAACGGCGCGAAATCATAAAAATACTCACAACTTTTGCTGATAACCTGCGTCCTGATATTGAAGAAATTGCACGCTCGTATGTTTTTCTGGGGCGTATCGATTTTATACGCGCCAAAGCTAAGCTGGCCAGACAGTTCGAGTGTGTGAAGCCCGATTTGCGGGATGAACCCTTTTTCGACTGGCACCATGCCCGTCATCCGTTGTTGGTTGAAGCACTGGCAAAGGAAAACAAGGAGATGGTGCCTTTAAAAATACGCATGGACGAGCCCAACCGTATTTTGCTCATTTCGGGGCCCAATGCCGGTGGTAAATCGGTTTGCCTTAAAACAGTGGGCATTATTCAATACATGTTGCAGTGTGGCTTGTTGATACCGCTTGCCGAAGGTTCGCGCGTTGGAATTTTCAAGTCGATTTTTATTGATATTGGTGATGAGCAGTCCATCGAAAACGACCTGAGTACCTACTCTTCGCACCTGATGCACATGAAATTTTTTGCGCAAAATTGCAATAAAAATTCGCTGGTACTGATTGATGAGTTTGGTACCGGGACCGAACCCATGTTGGGAGGTGCGATTGCCGAGGCAGTGCTCAACCGTTTGAATAAGCTCGAAACCTACGGGATTATTACTACACACTATACCAACCTTAAACATTTTGGGTCGGCTAACAAAGGCATTGTGAATGGTGCCATGCTTTACAATACCAAAGAAATGCGGCCGCTGTTTGAACTTCAGATAGGAAAGCCCGGTAGTTCATTTGCATTCGAAATTGCCCGCAGTATAGGCTTATCGGAAGAAATTTTGAAAGAAGCGACGGACAAACTTGGTAAAGAGCATGTTGATTATGACAAAAACCTGCGCGAAATTGTACGTGATAAGCATTACTGGGAAAGCAAACGGCACCGCATCCGGAAGGTCGAGAAAACGCTCGATTCGTTAAGCGACGAGTATCAAAATGAACTCGACAATACACGCCAAATGCGTAAGGAGATTATTGCACAGGCGAAAAAAGAAGCACAAAAAATTCTCGATGATGCCAACCGTACCATCGAAAATACCATTCGCGAAATTCGTGAGAGCCAGGCTGAGAAGGAGCGGACTAAAGAGATCCGTAAGAACCTGACAACAGAGAAGGATAAAATAGAGAAAATCGACCCGGAAAAGGAAAAGAAGATTGCTAAAAAAATAGAGCAACTTCAGCGCAGGCAGAGGAAAAATGGCAAAAAGAAGAAAGAGAACACAGCACCGGCACAACAGCAGAAGCAACCTGCCGCTAAATCATCCAAACCGCAATTTAACCCTGGAGATAAAATAAGGTTAAAAGAT
>JASMTI010000148.1:0-28261 GCA_041694375.1 Bacteroidales bacterium
AGAAAACCTCAATTAATAGGTGAGAAATCCCCTATTCAAAGCTAAAAATGATTATTTTTCAAACAAAATTATTTATCTGCGGATTTGAGGAACTACTTAAAGCGGCTATTAGCCCGATAAAAACTCCCGATAATAGATCGACATGATAAAAACGTGATGCCACAAAGAATATGGCTGCTGTGAGCGATACCTGCATTAATCCACCCAGGAACACAACCCGCCGTATGCGCATTAAATGTTTTAACGAGAACTCCATTCCAATAGAAAAAAGCAAGAGGATAATGCCTATCTCGGCCATTAATTCTATTTGGTGTTGCGAGCTGACAAGTTTTAATAGATGGGGCCCGGCAACTATACCTGTGAGCAAATAACCCAATATTGTTGGCACTTTTATTTTATTGAAAACCAGGTTTACAATAGTTGAAAGGGCCAAAATGATGACAATATCTTTTAGGATAGAAATTTCCATTAAGGTGTTTTTTATGACTAAGCTAATGAAATAAAAAATCGGATATGGTTATTCCTCAAAAAACTTTTTAAAAAGTTGTTGGGCTTCTTCCCAATTTTTCCGGTTTAAACAATACTTAATTCGCGGTGCTTCAGTTTCGCCCTGTATCAGCCCGGCCGATTTTAATTCTTTTAAATGCTGTGACAGGGTTGATTTTGCGATGGGTAAATCTTCACTTAGGTCGTAACTGTAACAGCACGATTGTTTTGAAAGCAGGTTGAGTACGTACATGCGTATGGGGTGCCCCATGGCTTTGGCGTAACGGGCCGCTTTACGCTGTTCTGCTGAAATAATACCTTCGATTTTTACCATGGCTTGTGAATGAAGCTACAAATTTAAAATGTTTTCTTCTAATAATACAACATGATGGAGATTAAAAATATTACTTGCATATTTGCAGCAAATTTAAGATGAACAAAATGTCAAGGATATTATGCATTGAAACATCAACGGGGGTTTGTTCTGTAGCGGTTGCCGAAAATGGGCAGGTAGTTTCTGTTAAAGAAGACGCAACAGGAATGAACCATTCAAAATTGCTTACCGTGTTTATTGATGGGCTGTTAAAAGAGAACCAACTTGATGCTTCGTCTTTCCATGCTGTTGCCGTAAGTAGTGGCCCGGGGTCGTACACCGGTTTGCGCATTGGTGTTTCAGCAGCAAAAGGCTTTTGTTATGGTGCCGGCATACCCCTGATTTCCGTGAGCCCGTTAACCTCAATGGTACATGGTGTTCTTCAAAAAAATGATTTGAATGTTGAGGGGGGAAGTTACCTGGTTCCGATGATTGATGCCCGGCGGATGGAGGTTTATTGTGCTATATTTAACACAAAGGGCGAACAAGCCGGTGAGGTTAGTGCCGAGGTTATTGATGAAAATTCATTCTCCGGTTTATTAGTTAACCACAAGGTTTATTATTTTGGTGATGGTGCTGAAAAATGCAAATCGGTATTAAAGGGCTCAAATGCTGTTTTTGTCGATGGTGTAACAACCTCGGCCACAAATATGGCGAAAATAGCACATGATAAATATATTGCTGAAGATTTTGTTGACCTTGCCTATTATGAACCTTTCTATTTAAAACGGTTTATTGCTACAAAACCCAAAAACAATGTGCTAAATCAAGTTCTTAAGAATAATAAGTAGAAGCAGGTTATGATTCTACCAACTCACATTTTACTGAGCCAATATTGAAATTCATTTTCAGCAATACCGGCAAACGGCGTTTGTCATTGGTTAGCCATACCACCATGGGGTCTTTTTTATTGAAAAACTTTCCATCGATGTTTAATGGTTTCAGTACCATGCATTCTTTTTTACCAAAATTTGTTTTTATGGTTTCAGTCCCCCCGTATTTCATTTCAACAATGTACCACTCGCCTGTATCCCAGAAAGGCAGGTCGATGATGTCGCCTTTTTTCAAAGTGTCAAGTATTCCTGAATAACGGAGCTTGTAAAAAAGAGAAGACACATCGCATACACCGGGCATAATTTCGTGCCATCCGGTTTCGTGGCTGTATGCCGAATCGCGGTGGTGGTAATATTGTACTTCGTTATAGAATTCATAGTCTTTTTCGCTGATTTTTTTTGTTGATTTAATTGGATAAAGGTTGCTTTTATTAATAATACTTTCAAAAGAATCGTTTACCTTGTAAAGCATGTGCGCAAATCCAGTTGTGTAACCGTAAAGCCGGGCGTTAAGCACCTCACTGTCCTGATAGGTCGAGTCGGAAAGTTTGAAATAGACTTCACCGCCCTTTATAAAACCAAATTTGATATCGAACTTTAACGATTCGTGTACATTTTGAGAGATAGAAAGTATTGGTAATAAGAATAATATGTATAGAAATAATGTGCGCATATCCTTTGTTTTATTACATAAAAAACTCACATTTGTTAAAAATAGTATTTGACAGTTATTTGATAGCTAATTTTATACCAAAATTGTCAGAAGCCAAATATATAACTGACGAAAGGGATTTTTTTTTATTTTTGCACGGTTTATTGATATTAAATACGTTATAATTCGTTAAAAGTATGGCAAATACATCAGATATTAAAAACGGTTTATGCATTGAGCATAACGGTCAGTTGTTTACAATTGTACAATTTCAACACGTGAAGCCCGGCAAGGGTGCGGCTTTTGTGCGTACAAAACTCAAAAACCTGAAAACCGGTAAGGTTGTGGATAATACCTTTAATGCCGGTGCCAAAATTAATCCGGTACGTATTGAGCGTCGTCCATACCAGTACCTTTATAAAGATGATATGGGTTATAATTTTATGCATACCGAAACTTTTGAGCAAATATCACTGCAAGAAGATTTGGTTGATAATGCAGGATTATTAAAAGAAGGAAATGTAGTGGAGATTAATTTTCATGCTGAAACTGAAACTCCATTAACCCTTGAAATGCCCCCTTTTGTTGAGCTTGAAGTTACTTATACCGAACCCGGTGAAAAAGGCAACACTGCTTCTTCAACCGCTCAAAAACCGGCTACACTTGAAACAGGTGCTGAAATAATGGTCCCGATTTTTATTAATACCGGCGATGTGATTAAAGTTGATACCCGCGATAATACTTATTCTGAACGGGTTAAAAAATAATAAATGAAAAGATAAAGCCCGAATACACTAGGGGCTTTATCTTTTTTTATATTTGAACCCCTGTTACAAACAGAAAACCTTAGAAAAATGGGAGCAGCCGACAACGGAATCAATAAAAAAGATTTAAACCGGGAAGCAATTCTCGAAATTGCACAGGATATTTTTAGTAAGTTCGGTTATAAAAAAACCACACTCGATGATATTGCTAATGCTGTTCGTAAAGGTAAGAGTTCGCTTTACTATTACTTTAGCAGTAAAGAAGACCTTTTTCAGGCTGTTATTATCAAAGAAGTTGAGATTTTAAAACGTTCGCTTGAAAAAGTTGTTTTCCGTTCGCTGGACCCTGAAGAAAAACTCCGCGAATATATTCTTACAAAATTAAGGACCTACCGTAGTTTGGCCAACTTATACAATGCACTCGAAAACGATGTTGCTGCCATTGGTTTTATCGAAGAGGTTAAAGAAAAGAATGCCAAAGACGAAATACGGATGATTAAACGTATTTTAATTGAAGGCGTTCGCCGTGACAAATTTCAAATTGAAGACCTTAACCTGGCCGCCGTTGGAATAACAACGGCCATGAAAGGCCTTGAAATGCCTCTCACAACCGGTAGCAAACACAATCTTGACCTGGAAGTTACGGTTGACAATTTTGTGCGCATTCTTTGTTATGGGATTATGCGCCGCGATTAATTATCACTTTCGTCTTCAGCGAGCCTGAAGTCTATTTGTTTTTTCTCAATGTTTGTACGGGCAACTTCTACTCTGATATCGGCACCCAGTTGGTATATTTTGTTGCTGTGCATGCCGGTGATGCAATAATTTTTCTCGTCAAAGAAATAAAAGTCGTCGGTTAAGTCGCGCATCGATATTAAACCTTCGCACTTGTTGTCGTTCAATTCAACGAAAATACCCCAATCGGTTACGCCCGATATAACACCATCGTAAATTTTCCCGACTTTATCCTGCATAAATTCAACCTGTTTGTATTTTATTGATGAGCGTTCAGCTTTTACCGAACGTTGTTCCATGTTTGATGAATGGCGGCATTTCTCTTCATACTCATCGGCATTAACCGAGCGTCCCCCGTTAAGGTAACGTGCCAGAAGCCGGTGTACCATCAGGTCGGGGTAGCGGCGTATGGGCGATGTAAAATGCGTGTAAAAATCGAACGAAAGTCCGTAGTGCCCAATGTTACGGGTTGAATAAATGGCTTTTGCCATAGCCCGGACGGCCAATGTTGATACAACATTCTCTTCGTGTTTACCTTTTACATTGTTCAGCAGGTTGTTTATCGACTTCGAAAGGTTTTTGGGTGAATTCATATCAATCCCGTACCCAAACTTATGGATGAAATTATTGAACGACTCCAACTTTTCGGGGTCTGGCCTGTCGTGTATACGATAAACAAAGGTGCGTGCTTTTTTTCGCCCCTGGGGCTTGCCAATAAACTCAGCCACATTTTTGTTGGCCAGCAACATAAACTCTTCTACCAGGTGGTTGGCTTCTTTGGCCTCTTTAAAGTAAACACCAACCGGTTTCCCTTTTTCGTCAAGTTCAAATTTTACTTCAATACGGTCGAATGCAATTGCACCGTCATTAAAACGTTTACTTTTGAGATTTTGGGCAAGTTCGTTCAGTTTGAGCATTTCGTTTTTTAGGTCACCTTTCCCGGTTTCGATAATGCTTTGAGCCTCTTGGTAATCAAAACGGCGGTCGGAGTTTATAATGGTACGGCCAAACCAGCGGTCTTTAATGTTGGCATGTCCGTCAAGCTCAAAAACTGCCGAAAAGCAAAGTTTGTCTTCGTTCGGCCTGAGGGAGCATACGCCATTTGAAAGGTTTTCGGGCAGCATGGGAACAACACGGTCAACAAGATATACCGATGTTGCCCGTGCTTCAGCCTCGTGGTCGATTAACGAGCCTGGCTTTACGTAATGGCTTACATCGGCAATATGGACGCCCACTTCCCAGTTGCCGTTTTTAAGTTGTTGTATCGACAAGGCATCGTCAAAATCTTTAGCATCGGCCGGGTCGATGGTGAAAGTTGGTATTTGCCTGAAATCGCGTCGTTTTTCAATTTCTTCTTCAGTTATTTTTACCGGCAATTTTTTTGCTGCCTTTTCAATTCTCGATGGGAATTTGTAAGGCAAGTCAAATTCGGCAAGTATGGCATGCATTTCGGTGTCGTTTTCGCCAACATCACCCAGTACATCAATAATTTCACCAAAAGGATTTTTAGCTTTTGCGGGCCAGTCTGTTATTTTTGCCACTGCTTTTTGTCCGTCTTTTACACCGTTAAGCTTTTCTTTCGGAATGAAAATATCAAAATTGTTTCGTCCGGCAGGGACTAAAAAAGCGAAATTTTTCGACATTGAAATGATACCAACAATGTTGGTCTTCGAACGTTCAATTATTTCAACTACTTCGCCTTCGGGCTGTTTCCTTTTGCGTTTTGCGTGCAGGTAAACCCTAACCTTGTCACCATTGAGGGACTTGTTGAGGTTTGGGGCTGCAATGAAAACATCTTCATCCATTTCGTCGGATAGTAAGAAGGCATACCCACTTTGCGTCATTTCAATTTCACCTACCACATAACCGGTTTTTGCCTTAAGTTGATATTTGCCGTGGTCTTTGCGCACCAAGTACCCATTATCCGACAATTCCTGTAAAACAACATTGATGAGTTGCCTTGTGGTGTCATCTTTTACATTAAGGTGAGATGAAATTTGTTTATAATTGAAAAGCCTTTTCGGGTCATCGTAGCAATATTCAAGTATTAACTTTTTTATGTTTTTTTTGTTGAGGCCCGTTGCCTTCTGTATTCTTTTTTTATGTTTATTTTTCTTTGCCATAATTATCTTTATTTGTTGTGATTGTTGTTTAGTTGAATTTTTTTTATTTCAATTTTGCTTAAATGCCCCATTCAATTTGATAATACAATACTGTTGAAATAACATTGTTAAATTTTCCAATACTGTTGCTGTATTGGGTAAAAAAATCGTGGTACTTGTCAATTGAAACCAAGGAGTATTGAAACCGGACTTCAAGGGCGAAGTTTTTTGCCCAGTTACGCTGCACGAGCTCTTCAAAGTCGGTTTTTATCCCGGCAAACATACCGGCTTCCCAATTAGCGATATTGTCATATTGTACAAAAGTATCAACCCCGAAGTTATCGATGCCGTGTTTGTTGAACAAGTAGCCAAATGAGAAACCGCCAAAGAAAGAAAACCGCGTGTCGTATGTGTAACCTATCAACATGGGTAGGTCTATATAGTTCAAACGGTAAATGTATTTTTTCTGGTTGTTTTCTTTGGTAGGCTTAATGCGCATCCCTTTTTGGTTCACTTTTAGCTCCATCCCCCAGTACCAGTTGGGTGAGAGGTCGCGTTGCACCCAGGCACCTCCAACGAGCCCCATTTTGTGGTAGCCGCCGGCCCCGTCGTGGTCAATCTGGCTGCCGTTAAAACCACCTAAAACCCCACCGTAAAATTCCTGTGCCGGTAGGTTTAAAGTTATAAGCAGAAGTATTGTAAAAGAATAAAAATGCTTCATTGTGTGATATAAATTTTGAGGGGTACAAAAGAATTGATGATGTTTTACACCCGACAACCAAAGTTAATGAAATAAGAAGAACAGGCATTAAATGGAATGAAATATTTGCAAGTTAGTAAATATTAACTAACTTTGTTTTGTATTTAAATTCATAGTTATGCAGTCAGCACGACAAATTGAAATAGTAGACACGGCTTTGCACTTGATTAACGAGAGTGGTATACAGGGGCTTACCATAAAAAACCTGTCGAAAAGAATTGGTATAAGCGAACCGGCTATTTATCGCCATTACGAAAATAAGATAGAGATTTTGGTGGCAGTACTCGATTCATTTAGCCGTTTCATGGGGGAAATTAAGACCGATGTTGAAAAACAAAGTGGTAGTTTATCAAAAATTGAGACCATGTTTACAGCTTTTTTTACAGCATTTAACGAGAATCCATCGTTAGTGGCTGTGATTTTTGCTGAAGAATTGTTCCGTAACGAACCCCGGCTTACCGAAAAAACATCAGAAATCATCAACAAAAATATTGTATTTCTGAGCGCTATTA
This sequence comes from Bacteroidales bacterium, assembly GCA_041694375.1. Classification (GTDB taxonomy): domain Bacteria; phylum Bacteroidota; class Bacteroidia; order Bacteroidales; family Prolixibacteraceae; genus Roseimarinus. The sequence goes on from JASMTI010000148.1 coordinate 7,218, forward strand.
TTGAAAGAGGTGCTCAGCAGGGAGAAATTCGAGCTGATATTCCTGCCAAACATATGGCTGTTATGGTAATGGGAACCTTGCGGCTGTATGTGAAGAACTGGCAGCTTACAGGTGCCGGGTTTAACCTTAAAACCGAAGGTGCCGGACTAATCCGTTCGGTAATCACACTTATTTCAAAATAAATTTTAAACACAGAATATTATGGACATTAAAATGGTAAAAGAACAGGCAATAGTTGAAACAGTACACAAAGTTGATGTTCGAAAATTATACGATAAAGAAAGTGCACAGGTTATGCACATTGCCTTGCAGCCTGGAGAAACGCTTAAACCTCACATTACCCCGGTCGATGTATTTTTCTATATTTTAGAAGGAACACCCGATGTTCGTGTTGGCGACGAAACCATCACGGTTGAAACCGACAGTTTGGTTGACAGCCCCAAAGGCATTGTGCATTGTTTGTCGAATAACGCGCAAACACAGGCACGCATTATGGTCGTACAATCACCGCGCCCAACTACACAGACAAAACTTTTGTGATATGCTTAAGCACGATCTTACAAAACAAATGATTGAGTATTGCAATGGCGATGTGCCCCGGGTTAACCATGCACTTAAGGTATTGGGTTTTGCATCAACCATTGCAGGGATAGAAGAACTGGACAACCAGCATCGCGAAATTGTTGAATTTGCAGCAATTTTGCACGATATAGGCATTGTGAATGCCGAAAAGAAACATCATTCAACGGCCGGAAAATACCAGGAAATTGAGGGCCCGCCCGTTGCCCGTGAAATGCTCAAAAAGCATAAGTTGCCCGAAGAAACGCTTGAGCGTATCTGTTATTTGATTGGCCATCATCATAGTTATACGAAAATTGATGGTGCCGACTTTCAGATACTGGTTGAAGCTGATTTTTTGGTCAATATTTTTGAAGAAGGGATGAATCCCGGAGCGATACGGAGTGTGCGTGAAAAATATTTTAAAACAAATACCGGTAAGGCTATTATCGACAAATTATATCATGAGTCATAGGCGTATAACTACACCTGCGGAGAAGTGATAAATGATTTTTATATCAAAGGATAATCAACAAAACCAATACTTGTCATGTTTTAATTTAACATTGTTGTTTATATTGAAATGGTCATTAAGTAAATTTTTAACCTTTTAAAATTTTTGAATTATGGGTGAATGGACAGATAAGGCAAAAGCAGTTTTTGATTTTGTGGGAACACTTTCAAAAGAGTACCCCGGCATTGCACAGGGATTTGGGACCATGCATAAGGCAGCCGGTGAAAAAGGTGCACTTGACCCCAAACAGAAAGAATTGATTGCACTTGGCATTGCCATTACAATTCGCTGTGAAGGATGTATTGCCTGCCATGTAAAAGATGCAATTGAGAATGGCGCTTCACAGGAAGAAATTGTTGAAACAATTGGTGTTGCTGTTGTGATGGGCGGTGGCCCAAGTGTAGTATATGGCGACAAAGCTTACAAAGCAATGAAAGAAATGATGTAATTGATTTTATAAATATGGTTCAATATGAAGCTGTCTGTAAAGGCAGCTTTTTTTTATGAAGTTTTATCTCACAGTAATTATTGAAATCCCACCAAGCCACAAAGTTCACCAAGAAAACCTTAAAACCTATTAGTCTCAAAATAATAGCCTTTGTGTGCTTTGTGTCTTTGTGGGTAATTATAACAATGTATTTGTGTGAAAAATTTTGTGTTTTTAGTGTCTTTGTGTGTCTTAGTTGCTAAAATGTGTAATTTGCACATTGCTATAAATGTTTAAAATGATTATAAACCAATCTATTTATCTCGATTATAACGCGACCACCCCAATCGACCCCGAGGTGGCTGCCGAAATGAAGTACATAATTGATGCGGTTTACGGAAATCCATCGAGTGCTTATTCTATAGGGCGGACAGCAAAGGAAATTGTTGATAAAGCCCGCCTTCAGGTGGCCAATTTAATAAATGCCCGGCCTTCTGAAATTGTTTTTACATCGTGTGCCACCGAATCGAACAACCTGGCCATACTTGGTGCCCTCAAGGCGCAAAGTGGTAAACACATTATTACCTCCGCCATTGAGCACCCTGCCGTAATCGAAGTGTGTAGGCACCTTGAAACACTGGGCTACCAGGTTTCTTATGTCCCGGTTGACCAATATGGAAGGGTAAACCCCGCTGATGTTGAAAAGGCTGTTTGCGGCGATACGGCGCTCATTACCATCATGCATGCCAACAACGAAACCGGTAGCATTCAGCCTATTGACGAGATTGCCAATATTGCCCGTAAGCATGGTGTTTTGTTTCATACCGATGCAGCCCAGTCGCTTGGGAAAATTAAGGTTGATGTGGCTCAAAATAGTATTGACTTGCTCACCATAGCCGGGCATAAAATTTACGCCCCCAAAGGAATTGGCGCTTTGTACATAAAAAATGGCGTAAAAATAGAGAATGTCCTGTTTGGCGCAAGCCAGGAAAAGGGCCTGCGCCCGGGGACGGAAAATGTAATCCACATAGCAGCCCTGGGGAAAGCCTGCGAAGTTGCACAGCGCGATTTCGATAAAAACACGGCCAATATGCGCCATACGCGCGACCGCTTATTCGATGGGCTGCAAAAGTTTTTCCCGCAAAGGGTTACCGTGAATGCCAACTTGCAACATTGTTTGCCCAATACCCTCAGCGTGGCACTTGCCGGTGTTGATGCGCACACATTGGCCTCGCTTATTGGCAATAAGGTGCTCGTTTCTACCGGCTCGGCTTGTCATGCCGGTTCAGTCAATATTTCGCCGGTACTGAAAGCCATGAAAATTGATGCCCAAAGGGCCGCCTCAACCCTGCGCATATCAACAGGAAAACACACCAGCGAAATGGAAATTGACAAGGCATTGGAACTGATTCAAAATGCTGTTAAACAATTAGATAAATAGAAAAATAAAACATAGTGGTATGCAATACAATCCTTTTGATTCGTTGGTTGATAAGTACGAAAACTGGTTTGTTGAAAACAAAACACTTTTCGAGTCGGAAGTGCTGGCGCTAAAGCAGGTAGTGCCTTCAGATAAAAAAGGTTTGGAAATTGGTGTGGGTACAGGGATTTTTGCCCGGCAATTGGGTATAAAATATGGTATTGACCCGTCTGTAAAGATGCTCGAAGTTGCTCGAAACCGAAAAATTAAAGTTCAAAACGGTGTTGCCGAAGACCTTCCCTACGATGATTCAACCTTCGATTTTGCTGTTTTCATTACTTCAATCTGTTTTATCGATAATCCGCAGAAAGCTGTTAAAGAAACTCACCGTATATTAAAAAACGAGGGTGAAATCATATTTGCCATTATCGATAAGGAAACAGCCTTTGGCCAATTTTTAGAAAAAAGTAAAGAGAAAAGTGCGTTCTATAAATATGCCCGTTTTTTTTCAGCTAACGAAGTTGTTAAACTAATAGAAGAGAATGGCTTTACGGTAACTGAAACATACCAAACCCTCGAAAACCCGGCTTCAACTACCGTTGAAGAGCCGGTTAAGGGGCACGGTACAGGCAGTTTTGTAGTTATAAAGGGCAAGAAAAAATAACATCAATACAAAAATCCAAACATCCATAGCGGAATTTTATGTTGGTGCCCAATTTCAATGTCATCAGCAACTACAAAAGCGTTTTCGAGATGCTTTATTGGTTTGTTTGTTTTTGTGCGGCCACCGATTTCAAATACGTAATTGTAGAAAGCGAAATCGCCATCAGGGGTGTATTTTAAAGGGCCTAGCGAATTGAGCTGATTAATAAAAAAACTTTCCCTTACATTTCCAATATTAGGGTTGTGTGTTGCAAGCGCATATTGAAGATTGGGGTGGTGCAGGTATATTTTTTCCGGCTTTTGTAATGCGCCAATTCCTTTTGTTTTTGTGTACAGGCATTTTATTACACGGATGTCTTCAAGGTAACGAATAAATTGTACGAGACTGTTGCGGCTAATGCCAATACGTTCGCTCAACTTGGAGATGTTTGGCTTAAATGGGACCGACTCTGAGATAATATGCAAAAGCATTCTGATTTTTTCGACACTGGCGAAGCTAATATCATACGAAGACGGTAAATCAATGCTTAATGCCAGCGAGATGGTTTCAGATAATTTTTGGTGATATGATTTTTGCGATTCCTTAAAGTATGGATAGTATCCATATTTCAAGTAATTTGAAAAATGAGCTAACGGCCGAATTTTATCTAATATATCAAGGGCTTTATCTGTGTGGGAATTTCTTATTTGCTCAAGACTAATTGCTTGAAATTTTGTTCCCTGGGAAAAATTTAGATATTCCCGAAAAGATAATCCGGACAATTCATACATTACAGCCCGGCGACTTAAATCACCTTTTGCCTGATTTAACTGAATTAGCGATGAACCTGTGAAAATGATTTTTAAATCTGGTTGGTCATCATATATATTTTTTATCTCTTGCGACCAGTTTTGATAACGGTGTACTTCATCAAGCAATAAAAATTTACCTCCCTGCATAACAAATTGTTCTGCAAAATCAACAAGTTTGTTTTCGGTAAAAAACAAGTCGTCCAGACTAACATACAGGGTTTGATTGTTTAAAGGAAGGTTTTCCCTTGCATATTGCAGTAAAAGGGTTGTCTTGCCTGCACCTCTTGCTCCTTTAATTCCAATAAGTCGACTATCCCAGTCAATAAAATCGGCCAGGTATCTTTTGAATTGTGTTGATACACGGTGCAGCTTTTGATATGATTTTTGAAAAAGCTTTTCCATATTGCTCAAAATATACAACAAAAATACACAAAAATGTTTAATAGAGAAAGCAAAACAGATAAAAAATGATATATAGAGAAAGCAAAAAGTTTTTAAAGATGGGTTAAATGTTATTTTCATCCCTTCCCGCTTACAAAAACAATTTATACTTGTGTTGATGCTGCAATCGTGATTGAAATAATTGTGTTATTTTTATACAAATATTAAAAACAAAGGAAATGAAGTTTTATCTGTCTTTAATTTTAGTTTTTATTGGCATTCAGCTTTCTGCACAGCAAATCAACCCAAATCCATGGGTCATGGCACCCGATACCACGGCCGAAGTTACGTATACAAACCCTGTTATTCCCGGGTTTTATCCCGACCCAAGTGTGTGTCGCGTAGGCGATGATTACTATCTGGTAAACAGTACATTCGAGTATTTTCCCGGGGTGCCGGTATTTCATAGCAAAGACTTAATTCACTGGAATCAGATTGGTCACTGCATCCATCGTAAAGACCAAATTGATGGCGAAATCAATATTTTTGCCCCAACCATCCGGTATCACGAGGGCACTTTTTACATGATTACCACAAACGTAAGCCACAAAGGCAACTTTTTTGTAACAGCCAAAAACCCTGCCGGTCCGTGGAGTGACCCAATATGGGTTGACATGCCCGAAATCGACCCCGACCTTTTTTTCGATGATAATGGAAAAGCTTATGTGATAACGTCAAAATTCGAACTTGCCGAAATTGACATTGAAACCGGCGAGCTGCTTACCGAGCGGCATAAAATCTGGAATTCAACCGGGGGGCGTTACCCCGAGGCACCGCATATCTACAAAAAAGACGGGTTTTACTACCTGATGGCAGCCGAGGGCGGCACCGAAGAAGCCCACATGGTGACCATAGCCCGTAGCCACAATATTTGGGGGCCATATATCGATAACCCTTCAAACCCAATTGCCACGCATGTTAACGTGGCTGGCATGGGCTTACCCATACAGGGCATTGGTCACGCCGATATTATCCAGGCACACGACCATAGCTGGTGGATGGTTATTCACGGTTACCGCAGCGTAACCGGTTATCCGCCCCACCATATTTTGGGGCGCGAAACCTGCCTGGTGCCCGTAAGCTGGCCAAAAGGGGGATGGCCGGTGGTTAACGGCAACGGAACGGTAGCTGTTGATATGACCTGCCCAACCTTGCCACAGGCACCATTTGCAAATGAAAAAGGTCGCGCCGATTTTGATAATCCGCAACTGGGACTCGAATGGAATTATGTACAGGTTCCTGATGAAAACACTTACGAGTTAAATATTGGGAAAGGTACACTGGCATTAAAAGGTTCTGCACGCACAATAGGAGAAAAAGGCAGCCCCACTTTTGTCGGGCGCCGGCTTACCGATATTCAATTTGAAGCCACAACCCGCATGCAGTTCAACCCCGAAAACGAAAACGAGGAAGCAGGCATGGTGCTGCTCAACAATGGTTCGCATTTCGACATCATGGTTTATAGCAAGGGCGGGATGCGCTACCTTGCCGTAAAGCTACAGTTTGGGCAAACCATTTATAAATCAAAAGAAATTGCACTTGAGCCCGGGGCTGTCGATTTAAAGATTGAAGGCACAGGGCCTGAGTTTATTTTTTCGTACTCACAAAACAACAACGATTTCAAAATTGTAGAAACTGCCGATGCCCGTTTCCTGAGTACACAAACCGTGGGATGGTTTACCGGCCTTTATGTAGGGATGTACGCAACCGGAAATGGCAAACAGGCAAATGCCCCGGCTGTATTCGATTGGTTTGAATACCTGGGAAAATAAAACGGTGGTCAGATTGTTGCATTTTTGAGATATTTCTTAAATTTGTTGTAAACATTAGCAAAATTTTATGGCTTTAAAAACTTACAATATTATTGTAGAACAAGGTGTTGATGGATACCTTATTTCATCTGTTATTGAGCTGCCTGGGTGTCATACTCAGGCCGGAAGCCTTGATGAATTGTATAAGCGAACAAAGGAAGCAATAGAAGTTTACATAGATGAAAAAAAACGATTCAAACCTGTTAATAAATTTGTAGGATTACAACAAATCACGGTATAGATGTCCAAGTTGCCCCTTATAACAGCCAAAGAATTAATTAAAATACTTTTAAAGTTAGGATTTCATCAAAAACGACAAAAAGGAAGTCACAAATTCTTTCAGCACCACGATGGAAGGACAACCGTAATTCCGGATCATGGAAATGAGAAAATTGACCGTGGGTTATTGAATAAAATTATAAAGCAAGATTTACTAATGACCATTGACGATTATCTGAAAATCAAGTAACCCCATCTCGTTTCTTATTTACGTTTATGTCTTAAATATTAAGCTAAATGGGGTTTGCTACTCCATAAAACCCCGTTCCTTCAGCAGCGATAGCAGTTTGACCACCCCCGTACCGGCTTTTTCTTTAATAAAAGTAATGTTCGAATAAAGATGCACCGGGTTTGGGTCAATACAAAACACCGGCACGCCTGGCCTTACATAATTAAGCAATCCGGCAGCCGGGTACACATTCATCGAAGTGCCCACAATCACAAAAATATCAGCCTGTTCAGCAATGCGCATGGCATCCTGTATGGCCGGTACCGGCTCGCCAAACCACACCACATGCGGGCGCAACTGGCTCCCTTTTTCGCATTTCTCGCCAAACTTCAGCTCCCAGCCGTCCATATCGTAAACCAGGGTCGGGTCCGCCGAGCTGCGCGCCTTCTTCAGCTCGCCGTGCAAATGCAGCACTTTCGAGCTGCCCGCCTGTTCGTGCAGGTCGTCAATGTTTTGGGTAATAATCTCCACATCAAAATCCCGCTCAAGCTCAGCCAGTCCAAAATGCCCTTTGTTCGGTTTGCAGCCGTATAGTTGCTTGCGGCGGTCGTTATAAAACCGCATCACCAGCTCCGGGTTTTGCTCCCACGCCTGGGGCGTACAAACCTCCTCCACATCATACTCTTCCCACAGTCCGCCCATGTCGCGAAATGTGCGTATCCCACTCTCCTGACTAATTCCTGCACCCGATAAAACAACCAGTTTCTTCATAAATCTATTCATTTTATTATCCCTAAAATAACAAAAATACAGCTAATGCAAAACCATAATTACAACCTTTATTTGGCGGGCATTTCGGCCTGCGGCTCATAGCGCCCTTGCCAAAGCCCTGTTTCGCCGGCGCCCCAAAGTAGCTCCCCCCGGTCGCTCTTTGTGCCGCGCTCAACATGGGCTTTGTCATCGGCCGGCTAACCGCCTCCGTCCGGCCCGGCGGGCTGCAAAACCGGTAAGCTTGCCTCTTTTCGCTTCATTATTAACTCAATAATGCATGATATGTAATACAAAAAACAGTAATAAATGTACGATACGGAATACAAAAACAACTAAAAATGTCGTACATGTCATGCAATTGGAATGCACGGTTGATTGGAATAAAAGGTTCAAGATGGGTGGGCAAAACAACCCTTATTTTACAATACATCAAGCTGTTTTTGTCTCACAAAATTGACGAAACACTGTACGTTAGCCTCGATAATATTTGGTTTAGCGAAAACCGGTTAACCGACCTGGCCGATGATTTTTATAAGCGGGGCGGTCGCTACCTTTTTGTAGATGAAGTGCATAAATATCCCGATTGGTCAGTCGAGCTCAAAAATATTTATGACGATTATCCCGAAATGAAAATTGTTTTTACGGGTTCGTCGCTTCTCGAAATTCTTAATGAACGTTCCGATTTAAGTCGCCGTGCTGTAGTTTATACCATGCAGGGGCTTTCGTTCAGGGAGTACCTGAATATGCAACTTGATACCAAGTTCGACAAAATATCACTCGGCGATATCATCGATAACCACCTTTCTGTTTCGCGTCATATTGTGGCACAGTTGCAGCCTTTGAAATATTTCGATACCTACCTTAAAAAGGGTTACTATCCTTATTTTGCCGAGTTCGACGATTTGTATTACAGCCGTATCGAGGAGGTTGTGAATATGATTCTTGAAATTGAACTGCCACAGTTGAAAAACGTTAATGTTGCCTGGATTCCCAAGCTTAAACAAATTATGCTAATTGTAGCCGAGTCGGCTCCTTTTGTGCCTAATATATCGAAGTTAAGTCAACGTGTTGGTATTAACCGTGAAACAATGCTCGCCTACATTTGGAATTTAAACCAGGCTCATCTTTTGACTAATGTTTATCGCAATGCATCGGGGATAAGCAGGTTGCAAAAACCCGACAAGCTATTTTTAGAAAACCCGAACCTCATGTATGCTTTGGGAGGGTGAACATCGACCAGGGCAATGTGAGGGAAACTTTTTTTGTTGACCAGTTAAAATACCGGCATAAAATCGAAATGGCTGCAAAAGGTGATTTCCTTGTCGATTCAAAATATATTTTCGAAATTGGTGGAAAGAATAAAAATAACCGCCAAATTAAAGATGAAAAAAATGCTTACATAGCCGCCGATAATATTGAATACGGAACCCATAACAGAATCCCTCTTTGGCTATTTGGCTTTTTGTATTAAGTGCCGTGAGGCTTATTGTTGAGAATTAATAATTCAAGTCGAACTAATCCCGATAATAATGTATCGGGAGCAAAAAAAAAGTCAGTGGGGTTTGGTATAAAGCCCCATTAAAAATAATGAGATTCGGGGCGACAATAATTGAATATGACAAACAAGATATTAATTTCTGGTGTGCGTAACCAGCAAAAGACCCAGTAATTATTTAGCATTTATCCAACTCACATGTCATCTTCGGAAAAAGAGCATTTCATCATTGTTCGTAGCATGGATTGTTGATATTTTCGTATTTTTGGACTTATGGATAAAGATTTTAACAAGGATAAACTGATTGATTATTGGATTGCTGGCTCAGATGATGATTATGAGACAATGATTGCAATGTTTGATTCAAAAAGATATAGTTGGTCTTTATTTATTGGTCATTTAATGATTGAGAAACTTTTAAAGGCTTATTATGTCAAGGTAAAATCTGACTATCCACCTTTTATTCACAATCTATTGAGGCTTGCAGAGAAAGCTGAATTGATTTTGACTGATGATTTAAAAAAGCAACTTGTGACTATTACAGCATTTAACATCAATGCCAGGTACGATGATTATAAGATGAGCTTCAAGAAACAATGTACGACTGAATTTACCGTAGAGTGGATTGATAAATTAAAAGAACTAAGACCATGGATAAAAACATTGATAATACAATAGCAAAATATCTGGATTTGATTAAGGATAAATTCGCTGATATTGAGAGGGTATATTTGTTCGGCTCATATGCTAAAGGAAAATCAACAGAGGATAGCGATATAGATGTAGCATTGATTTTTACAAACCTTGATGATTCAAAGCGATTTGATATTCAGGTACAACTTATGTTGTTGGCAGCTCAGGTTGATTCAAGGATTGAGCCACATCCAATTTCTCATGAAGATTTTGATTCTGGAAATCCATTTGTTGTAGAAATAAAAAAGACAGGAATTGAAGTAGCTGCATAAGCCACATGAGCGCAACATACCTGCGGCTCCTCCTTTTGGCTTGCGTGACGAGAAGGGGTTTACTACAAGTCGTTCCTCCCTCTCCTTTAGGCAGGTGTATTGTTATATAAATTTACAAATCCTAATGGGGAATTATTAATGGGGAACTGGAAAAAGTTTAGCAAAAATCATTATTTTTACCCATAATTAAAAATTCTTCTACCAATGAAGTAATAATTACTTTCGTCATATAGCAAAAAAGGGTTGTACAACTCTACTTATTTACACTTCACCTTGCTGTGGCGAAAGATTTGTGTATTGACATCTCATTTTTTTAAATTCTAGATCAATGTTGTCCGATTAAGCAAATACTATTTGTAAAGATTTTCTATGGAAGCTCCACTTCGTTTCGTCTTTGATGTGCTCACAATAACTACATTATGTGTCTATTAGCGGTGTGGGAGGGGTTGGTTGACGGCGAAGCCGCCAACCAACCCCCTCCTACACCTAAATGCCATTAAAGCCACGTCATTGCGAGCTTTGCGAAGCAATCTGAAATTTTAACCGGACAACAATGATTCTAAATCATTACCATCATGACAAAAAAATCACAACGCCCTGTTGCGCTTATAACCGGCGTAAGCCGTAAAATTGGTATTGGCGCTGCCATTGCCCAAAAACTTGCCTCTGCTGGCTGGGATATTGTTTTTACGTATTGGCATCCTTACGACGAATCGATGGAATGGGGCAGCAATCCCGCCGACATTAATACTATTGTGGCCTCAGTTGAAAAAGCCGAGGCTCAGGCTTTGCCTGTCGAAGCCGATTTCTCGAATCCACGAGTGCCTGAAGAAGTATTCTGCCATGTTGGTCAAAAAATGGGTTCGGTTACTGCGCTTGTTATCAACCATTGCCATAGCGTCGATAGCGATATTCTCAATACAAGTTTAGACAGCTTTGACAAACATTTTGCAGTAAATACTCGTGCTGCATGGTTGCTCATTCGCGAGTTTGCACAGCGCTTCAACAGCGAGCCCGGTACCGGTCGTATTATCTCTGTTACCAGCGACCACACCGCTTTTAACATGCCCTATGGTGCCAGCAAGGGCGCAACCGACCGCATTGTGCTGGCCGCTGCCTGGGAGTTTAAAGATAAAGGCATTACCGCCAATGTAATCAATCCCGGCGCTACCGATACCGGTTGGATGAACAAAGAACTGGAGGCAGCGGTAAAGAACCGTACTCTCGCCGGACGGGTTGGCTTGCCCGCCGATTGTGCCAACTTGGTCGCTTTTCTATGCTCACCCGAAGGGAGCTGGATTAATGCCCAGTTGCTGTATAGTAATGGCGGGTTGGGGGTTTAAATTGTAGTTTATATCTTTTTCACCCCCTACGCAACCTTTTATATTGTGTTTTTGTCGTAATAAGTGTAATCAACAAAAGTTTACTATGAAAACGCTTTTCCTCTTTACAATTTTAATGGCTGGTTTTTTCGTCGCTTGCAGCGAAGATGAAGATGAAAACCTGCCCATAAATCCAACTCCCATTGAACTTGACCTTAAATCGCAACAACTGGTTGAAGCTGATAATGTTTTTGGTCTGGATATTTTTCAACAGCTCAATGCCGAAGAAGATGGTAATTTTATGGTTTCGCCTTTAAGTATTTCGCAGGCATTGGCCATGACCTATAACGGTGCCGAAGGTGAAACCAAAACAGCCATGGAGGATGCCCTTAAAGTGGGCGGGCTTACTCCCGATGAGATTAACCAGTCGTACAAAACATTGGTGGATGCCTTGTTAAGGGCCGACAACCGGGTAACACTCGATATAGCCCAATCAATTTGGTACCGGCAAAACTTTCATGTTGAGCCCGGTTTTATCTCAACCAACCAAAATTATTACGATGCTGAAGTGCGTGAGCTCGACTTTGGTCGCAGCGATGCCCTCGATATTATCAACGGCTGGATTGAAACCCAAACACACGATAAAATTCAGGACATGATTAAGCGAATTGACCCCAACCATGTGATGTTCCTGATTAATGCCATTTATTTTAAAGGCAGCTGGCAGTCGAAATTCGATGCTGAAAACACCACACAGAAACCATTTTATGTTGATGTTGATAAGACTATCAATGTGGATATGATGCAAAAATCCGACTCGGTAATGTACCAGCAAAACGATTTGTTTGCTGCCATTGAAATGCCTTATGGCCGTGGCAATTTCAATATGGTGGTTTTACTACCCAACAACGATAAAACCATCGATGATGTTACTGCGGAGCTGACTGCTGAAAACTGGGACACCTGGATGAACAGCTTTCATGCTGTTAATGATTTAAACGTGCAACTTCCAAAGTTTAAAGCCGAATACGAAGTAAAACTTAACGATGTACTTTCGGCTATGGGCATGGAAGTAGCCTTTACACCGGGAGCTGATTTTTCAGGGATAGATGGCAAAGGCGAAATATGGATTGACTACGTGCAGCACAATACCTTTATCGAGGTTAATGAAGAAGGCACCGAAGCCGCGGCTGCAACGGTAGTGGCCATGCGCGATTATGCCGCCATGCCCGTCAGCTTCAACGCAAACCGCCCGTTTATTTACGCCATCACCGAAAAAGAAACCGGGGCTATTTTGTTCATTGGCAAAATGATACAACCCAATTAGTGCTTGCAAGAAAACGCCAATTGCTGCGTTATATGCAAAACAGTTGACAGTTGATTGATAAAATTACATTATTGATTTGATTTTATGCCACGAATTCACGAATAACTTGTTATTCGATTTAGTGTAAATCAATAAAATCCATAGATTGAAAATTAACTAGATTTCAAGGTTACTCAATAAAATGATTATAAAAAACACGAAGTATTGATTCTTTGAATCCATTTAAATTCGTGAATTCGAGGCTGCCTCATTTCTATGGTATAGAAATGAATAATTAAAAAATACAATGCTATGAAACGAGCATGTAAAACGATCGCATCCAAGAGGATGATTAAATTCATGCGAGTTCCCCCGAAAAATCGGGGCAGGCTATACGATACCATAAAAACAAACAATTTAATCGTATGAAAACACAATCTTTATTTTTATCCATCCTTTTTGTTCTACTTACAGCCGCTTCGTGCGACAAAGAAGAGGATACATTGCCTAAAGAAATAGATATTTCACTGAAATCTCAGCAAATAGTTGAAGCCGATAATGCTTTTGGGCTCGATATTTTTCAGCGTATTTTAGCCAACGAAAGCGAGGAGAATTTCATGATTTCGCCCCTAAGCATTTCCATGGCTTTATCGATGGCCTATAACGGTGCCGAAACCGAGACAAAAGCAGAAATGGCAGAAGCGCTCGGAGTAAATGAGTTTACCCACGATGAATTGAACGAGACTTATCGCGACCTGATTGCAGCACTTGTTGAAGCCGACCCGCAGGTAGCTATGCAAATTGCAAACTCCATTTGGTATCGCGACACTTACCACGTTGAGCAAAGTTTTCTCGATGTAAACCATGAATACTACGATGCCGAGGTAAACGAAGCAAATTTTGATGCACCCGAAACCCTCGATAATATTAACAATTGGGTAAACGATAAAACCAACGGCAAAATTCAAAAGATTATTGACGATATCCCCGCCGAGATGGTGATGTACCTGATTAATGCCATTTATTTTAAAGGAACATGGGCGAAAGAGTTTAACCCCGAGAGCACTCAGTCAATGGCTTTTAATCTTTCCGATGATGGATTTAAAGCGGTTGACATGATGGGGCGGCTTGATACCATCGATTATCAGAAAAATGAAACATTTTCAGCCATCAGGATGCCGTATGGAAATGGTAATTTTAGCATGACCGTATTTCTGCCAAATGATAATAAAACAATTGATGATGTAGCCGCCTCTTTTACCCCCGGAAACTGGAAAAGCTGGCAGGAAAGTTTCGAAGAAACTAAGAATGTAGATATCCGTCTTCCAAAATTCAAAGTGGAATATGAAAAAACGCTTAACGATATTTTAATGGATATGGGCATGAACCTTGCGTTTACAACACAAGCCGATTTTAGCAACATAAATCCTGCCCGCGATTTATTTATCAGCTTTGTGAAGCATAAAACATTTATCGAAGTTGATGAAAAAGGAACTGAAGCCGCTGCTGTTACCATCATTGGCTTCGAAAATACGTCGGTTGACCCGGATGAACCACAGAAAATTTATTTCCACTGTACAAAGCCATTCCTATATGCCATTACCGAAAAAGATACCGGGGCTATATTGTTTATGGGTAAGGTTGGTAACCCGGCGGTGGAATAATTATTATAGAATAACTGCGCTGCGTGCACCTTAAAAGAAGCGAGACTGTGATCGCGTATACTTCCTTTCTTGGAGATTAACGACAAATATTGCCGGGATATGACTGCTACTGCACTTTAACAATAGTAAAAATAATCAGATCGGGGTTATGAAGGTGAAAAAAGGGTTGGCAGTATACAGTTTGTTTAGTATGTTTACATTATTAAAATCCTGTTTTTTTAGATAACATAACCAAAGTATAACAAAAATAAACCTTTTAAAATTTTTGAAAAAATGAAACGTATCCCTCTTATTGCCTTCGCAATTTTATTGCTTCTTTTAGCTTGCGATGAAGACCATCCCATTCATGTTGAAGAAACGAATAGTTATTCAGTAACCGGCAAAGTGCAAAAAGGCCCTTTTGTAAAGGGGTCTTCAATTACCATCAATGAATTGAACCAAGCTTTGGCACAAACAGGTAAAACATTCACGACGCTTACCAACTCCGATGCTGGCAATTTTTCCATCGATAATATGGAATTGAATTCAAGCATGGTGCAAATAACAGCCACAGGCTATAGTTTTTGCGAAATTTATGGTGAGCCACTTACAGGAACAATCACCTTGCAAGCTCTTGCCGATTTAAGTGTTAGCGACACCGTAAATGTAAATGTATTGACCCACCTGTGTAAAGGCAGGGTTGAAACGCTAATGGAAAATGGCAGCTCATTTGTGGCGGCACGCGATAGCGCAATGTCCGAAATTTCCAGATTTATGGGAGATGACAAATCACTTACTTGTATACCCGGGGAATTGGATATTTCTAAGAATTCGGAAGACAATGCCATGCTTCTTGCTTTTTCTATAATGCTGCAACGCTTCACTTATTTGGGGTATGAGCGGCCACAGTTGAGTGCTGAAGTTAGCGAATTGCTTTCAGCGCTGTCAGAAGACTTTGAACCGGATGGAAAAATTAATGATCAGAGTTTAATTGATACACTGATTTATAATATCTCACAACTAAACTTACGGGATGTTCGGAGCAATGTTGAGAACAAGTACATTGATTTGGAGGGTGAAGCCTCCATCCCTGAATTTGAAAAAAACATTATATCGTTTCAGAAGAAACATTCCAACGGTTTGTGTACTTTTATTGAATATCCCGAAATGGCTTCCCCAAAACCTGAATGGGCACCTGAAGCTAAAATCCCAAACCTGTTGGCTATTACCGATTCTGTTATTGATATGAATCAACCCTATTCTTTGGCCGCAATTATTCCACTTGATGCTACATTAACAATAAAATTTATCAATACGGGTAAAACTGTTTATTCACTTGACTTTCCTCAGGGATGGGAAAGTATCAATGATTTCCCCAATGGCTTTACCCTAATTGCCCAGAAGCAAAATACCCTGATAAGTACAATGATTGATTTTTATGAAGATAAAGGCGAGGCAACAATTGAGTATTATGAAAATGGCGATGTGTTAACGCATAGTAAAAAAATTAGATGGGTGCATAAATAATATACAAGCTCTGTTTCTCTGGGCGAAAGATACCGGTGCAATTCTGTTTATGGGCAAAGTTGGCCACCCGGAGGAGTAATATTTCACAGGATTTCAGGTTTAATTGTAAACTACAAACTAATGACTCAATGACATACTGACTCAAGACTAATCCCTTGTTATATCCAAAAATGCTGCAAAAGGAAAGATTTTCCTGATGCAGTATTTTTTTAAATAAAAAATGAACACATAGAAAATGGTTCAATCATTTGATTTAATTGCATATAAGCCTTAAATTAATGGTTTGATAATAAAACTGAATATTATGGCAATTAAAAAAGTTTGGATTGAAGAAGGATGCACTTCATGTGGATTGTGCGAGGGTATTGCACCCGATGTTTTTGAAATGCCAGATGAGGCTGAGGTTATTGAAGGTGCCGATTTTACGGCTCACGAAGATGAAATTATTGAGGCAGCCGAGAGTTGTCCGGTTGAAGTTATCAAATATGAAGAAGGGTAGTGTATGAGCGAATTGATTAACAACTCCGACTATCGAAAGCAGGTGTTAAAAAAGCTTATCCTCAAACTGCATGAAGGCAACGACCCCCATCAGGTGAAAAACGAACTGCGTCAAACATTAAAAAGCATCCCTTATGGCGAAGTAGTTGAGGTTGAGCAGGAGTTGATTTCCGAAGGGTTGCCCGAAGAGGAAGTGCTCCAGCTTTGCGATGTGCACGGCGAAGTACTCGACGGCAGTATCGACCAAAGTGGTTCGCAGTCCATACCCGAAGGGCACCCGGTTGATGTGTTTATTCAAGAAAACAAAGCATTGAACGAGGTGATTGAAAAAACCTTTGGTTTGCTCCGCTCACTCGATATGGTTGACGAAGAGGATTTTAAGGAGCGGGTATTCATATTGCAAGGCTGCTTTAACGAGCTGATGGATGTTGACAAACATTACCAGCGCAAAGAATACCTTGTATTTCCATACCTTGAGCAGCACGAAATTACCGGTCCGCCTAAAGTGATGTGGGGCAAGCACGACGAAATACGCGACCACCTGAAAGGGTGTTTAGAAATATTACACAATAAGAAATTGAAAAAGCCAGACCTTGAGGAGTCGCTCGAATTGGTATTTTACCCTGTTTTAAAGGAAATACAGGATATGGTGAAGAAGGAGGAAGATATTCTTTTCCCAATGGCCATGGATACCCTTACCGAGGAAGATTGGTGGAACATACACCAGCAAACCCTCGAAATTGGCTTCACCCTGTACGACCCGCAAACCGATTGGAAACCCGAAGGTCTGGAAAACATGCAAGGCGACAGTGCCGACTCAAAAGGCTTAACCACCGAAGGTAACCTGCAACTGCCCTCGGGCAGTTTTAACGCGCAGGAAATTAAAGCCATATTGAATACAGTGCCCGTTGATATGACCTTTGTTGACAAAAACGATAAGGTGAAGTATCTCACCCAGGGCAGCGAGCGCATTTTTACCCGCAGCCGTTCCATTATTAACCGCGATGTACGTTTATGACACCCCCCGGGAAGTGTTCATATTGTTGAAAAATACTTGAGGATTTTAAAGCAGGCAAAGAAGACAAAGCTTCGTTTTGGATACAGATGAAAGGTAAATTCATCCTTATTGAATATTACGCATTAAAAGATGATAACGGCGATTACCTGGGCACACTCGAAGTATCCCAAAACCTTACCGAAGCACGTTCCCTCGAAGGCGAAAGGCGCATTTTGTCGTACGATAAATAACAAAACAATATGGAACAATTGATTATTACACCGAAAACAAAAATTTCGGATTTGCTGGATGCCTATCCGCAACTTGAAGATTTGCTGATTGAAATGGCGCCTCCGTTTAAAAAGCTAAAAAACCCGGTATTGCGCAAAACCATTGCACGCATTACCACCATCAGTCAGGCTGCAACCATTGGTAACCTTAATGTTGAAGAGCTGGTGAACAAGCTTCGCAGCGAAGTAGGGCAGGACCATGCCGATATTGAAACAGACAGTGGTACGACCTTTAACACACAAAAACCTGACTGGTTTGATGCGGCAAAAGTGGTTGACGAGATTGATACCCGTGATATGCTCCATGCCGGAGAGCACCCGGTACATGTGGTGCTGGCCGGGGTGAAAAAACTAAAAGAAGGCGAAATTTTGAAAGTTATCGCACCCTTTTTACCAGCCCCGCTTATCGAAAAAGCAACAAGTTTGGGTGCCGGGCACTGGGTAAATCAGTTAGGAGATGAGCTTTTTGAGATTTACTTTTCGGCACCGGTACAGTAATGTTTATTCTATTATTTCTGTTTCAATCTCACAACGGCCATCATCGGAATAAGTGTAGGTTAACGTTTCAGTATGAATGCCTTCAGCAGTGTATTTTTGTTTTTCAATAATCCTTCGGTAATTGCTGTTGGTGCTTTCATTTTCAAACGTGTATTTTTCAGATGAAAGTTTCTCTTCATCTTTAGAATATTTTGCTCCCTCGATTAAAATGCCTTCTTCGGTTTGTTTCCAAACGATGTATGGAGTTGTATCTTCTTTATTAAAATGTGTGTTGCCGTATTGGCTTTTGCCAATATACTGGTCAAATACGGTATGAATAATGTATAAACGGGTATCCTCAGTTTCGCTTATCATATCGTGGGTATAAACGTAGCATTTGTGTTCATTATCCAAATAATATCCACGTGACATGGCTGAAGATGGGGCGTCGAAAATAACCTGAGAGAAGCAATTTGAGAAAGTTTCCCAGTAATTGTATTCAAGTGTTGAATAATCAGCGTCTTCAGCACAGTGAATTGTCGAGGATAAGACAAAAAAGATTAGTAGTAAACGTGTTTTATTTATCATTTTCGAGAGGTTAAAATATTTCTCTCAAAATTAATAAAAAGAGGCAACATTTAAACAATTATGTCAATTGGTTCCTGTTGCCTCTTTTTATGTGCAAAAATAATTTAAGTCAGATATTATAAATGTATCACCTCATCATAGGCAGCCGCAGCGGCTTCCATGATGGCTTCGCTCATTGTTGGGTGTGGGTGGATGGTTTTTATAAGCTCGTGGCCGGTAATTTCCAGTTTGCGGGCTACCACCATTTCGGCAATCATCTCGGTTACATTGCCGCCAATCATATGTGCACCTAACAGTTCTCCGTATTTTTCATCAAATATGAGTTTTACAAAACCATCTTTATCTCCGGCAGCACTTGCTTTACCCGAAGCGGTATATGGGAATTTGCCCACTTTTATTTCGTATCCGGCTTCTTTTGCCTGAGCTTCGGTCATACCAACCGACGATACTTCAGGACTTGTATAGGTACATCCGGGAATATTGTCATAGTCGATGGGATCGGGGTTCAAACCGGCAATTTTTTCAACGCAGGCTATGCCTTCGCTCGAAGCCACATGTGCCAATGCCGGGCCGCCAACAATATCGCCAATGGCATACACGCCATCTGCGGTTGTTTTATAAAACTCGTCAACTTTTATTTTTCCTTTTTCAACTTCTACGCCGGCATCTTCAAGTCCGATGTTTTCAATATTAGGTGCTACACCCACAGCCGAAAGTACAATTTCGGCTTCAACCGTTTCTTCGCCTTTTGGCGTTTTGATGGTTACCTTGCAAAGCTTTCCCGAAGTGTCAACCTTCTCAACAGAAGATTTAAGCATCACCTTCATTTTTGATTTTTTGAAGGAGCGTGCCAGTGCTTTCGATACTTCTTCGTCTTCGTTAGGGACTACATTGGGCAAAAATTCAACCAGTGTTACCTCGGTGCCGATTGAGTTGTAGAAGTTGGCAAACTCGCTTCCAATTGCACCTGAACCTACCACTACCATCGATTTTGGTTGTTTTTTCAGGGTCATGGCCTGCCGGTAACCAATAATTTTTTCACCGTCTTGTTTTAGGTTGGGCAGTTCTTTTGAGCGGGCACCTGTAGCCAGGATGATATGTTTGGCCTTGATGGTTTTCTTTTTTCCATCGGAGCCTTCAACTTCCACCTCACCGGCTTTTTTGAGTTTCCCGTAACCGTTAACAATTTCAATTTTATTTTTTTTGAACAGGAACTGAACGCCTTTGCTCATCCCATCGGCTACGTCGCGGCTGCGTTTTACCATTTTTTCGAAGTCGGGTTTTACTTCGCCCGAAATACTCACGCCGTAATTTTCGGCATGTTTGGCATATTCAAAAGCCTGTGCGCTTTTTAATAAAGATTTGGTAGGGATACATCCCCAGTTTAGGCATACGCCACCAACATTTTCTTTCTCAACAACGCCAACTTTCATTCCGAGTTGCGATGCACGAATGGCAGCGACATAACCACCCGGGCCACTGCCTATAACGATTAAATCAAAATCCATATTGTATGTTTTTTGTGTTTGCAAAAATTGTACTTACAAAACGAAAAAAGGGCGTTTATGTTTACTTCTTGCTGCATAAATATTTTTCATGAGAATATGTTTATATTCTACATATATATAAGTATTCTGAACATATAAGGTTTATGTTTAAATGAAAAAGTCAGAATTTTAAAAATGATTTTTCAATGCGATATTATATAAAAAATGTTAAGAGATTATAAATATAAACCAGTGAGGATAAGGTATTATTGTCCGGTATGTGGTCTGGAGGTTACAGAGATTGAGTGGTGTGACTATGGGATGCATGCCGGTTGTTGTGGAATACCTAATGAGGGGATCATAAAAGAGAGTAACGATGATAAGGAAAAAGTTGATTATGTTTCATATAACCGCTTGCTAAATTCAAGAAGAACAAATGTATAAGTTATTTGAACATATGGTACAGTGTCGGACAGCAATAAGTAAGTTCTTTAATGGATAGTTGAAAAGTATGTTCGCAAATAATATTAAATAATAGATTTATAAATAATAAATAATAAAGGAATAATGGGATTAAGAAAACTTATATGGTTTTTCACCATGA
>JASMTI010000149.1:0-15332 GCA_041694375.1 Bacteroidales bacterium
CCCCTGAACGAAGCTGCATCGGCGTTTATCACGTAATAATCGGCATGCCATTCGCGCCCGTTTTGGTCAACCAGGTATTCAATTTTATTCTTTGTAGTTTTAGCATGCACAATTTCGGTATTGAAGTAGAAGTCAACTTGTCGTTCGCGCAATACTTTAAACAATCCCTCAATAATTTTATACATGCCACCTTTTACATTGTGATAACCATCGTGTTTTAATTCAACATAATTGAGTAACGAATAAATTGCAGGTGTGTCGAATGGTGTCGCGCCCAGGAAAAAACCAACCAACGAGAAAACCATTCTTGCTTCTTTCGATTCGAAACTATCGCATAGTTCTTTCCACATTGTTTTTAACAACAACGGGCTGTGCTTTAGTGGTACCCGGGTTAATTGCTTAAAGTAATCGAACAAAGATGAAAAATTACGATGTACAATTTTATCTTCGGTGTCGTGAAAAAGTTGACCTGTCTTGCGGAGGTGTTTTTCCATTTTTTCCCTAAAGTTGGGTTCAAATGGTTCAAACTCCTTCGAAAGTTTCTCCAGGTCTTTATATATGGTAAAGGTTTTTGGGATTCCGTCTATATCCACCGTAAAAAGTGGGTCGAGCTCAATAAACTCAAAAGGATAATCAATATTGGTGCTTTTTACAAGTTCATCAAATTCGTAACTCATACTAAAAAAAGTGGGCCCCAGGTCATACATAAAACCATCTTTCGATAAGCGGTTTAACCGCCCGCCTGCCTGGTGGTACTTCTCGACCATTTTCACTTTAAACCCCTTTGACACCAGACGCAGGGCAGTACTTAATCCGCCAAGCCCTGTGCCCACTATTACTACTTCTTTCTTGTTCATACTGTGAAAATGTTTTGTACCTTCAAAGTTGTTAAAGTTATGGCTATTTTACCAAAATAAACTAATTTGTTGTA
Organism: Bacteroidales bacterium; assembly: GCA_041694375.1. GTDB lineage: Bacteria > Bacteroidota > Bacteroidia > Bacteroidales > Prolixibacteraceae > Roseimarinus. The sequence goes on from JASMTI010000149.1 coordinate 932, forward strand.
AAATTGTTCGTTGTTTGTGTAGAAAAGTATTCAAAATATTTAAACAAAATGAAAGATGTTTCGGTAATTGGTTCAGGGATAGGGGGCTTGGCATCGGCTTTACGATTTGCGGCTAAAGGTTATGACGTTACAGTTTTTGAGAAGGCTGAAACCATTGGTGGAAAAATTGGCGAATTAAAGATGGGGGGGTACCGCTTCGATACCGGGCCATCATTATTCACTTTGCCTCAATTGGTTTACGAGCTGTTTGAATTGTTTGGGAAAGATGCACGCGATTATATTGATGTGGTAAGCCTGAATATGACCTGCAACTATTTTTTCCCCGATGGTACCAACCTGAAAGCATGGAGTAAACACGACAAATTTGTTGAAGAAGTACAGAAATCAGGCATTGAACGTTCGGTTATCGAGAATTACCTCGGGCGGCAGTCTTTTTTATATACCCATACCAGCGATTTTTTTCTGTTTAATTCTATTCACAAAGCATCAACTTTTACGGGCGAAGCCGGGCAGCGGAGCCTTAAAGCTTTGCACAAACTCGATGCTTTTAAAACAATGAACCAGCGCAATGTGCAAACATTTGGCGACGGAAATGTTGCACAACTTTTTAACCGCTACGCAACTTACAATGGAAGTAATCCCTATGAAGCACCTGCCACGCTTAACATGATTGCACACCTCGAACATAATACCGGCGCCTTTTTCCCCCTAAAAGGAATGCGGGGTATTGTTGAATCATTGGCTAAATTGGCTGAAGAAGAAGGCGTGAAAATTAACACCAGCGAAGGCGTGCAAAGCATACAACAAAACATTGATAAAAGCTGGAGGTTAACAACACATAAAAGCACTTACCAATCGGATGTGGTGGTAAACGATACCGATGTTACTTATTTCTACAAAAATATTTTGCCCGATGCAGGGATGTACCGTAAATTATCGAAACGCGAACGCTCGTCAAGTGCCCTTATTTTCTATTGGGGCATGAACTTAAGCACAGAGCTGGATGTTCATAACATACTTTTTAGCAACAATTATAAAGCTGAATTTGATGGTTTGTTTAAAACCAAGGTGTTTGCCAACGACCTGACGGTGTATATTTTTATCAGCAAAAAAGTGGTTGAAACCGATGCCCCCGATGGAAAAGAAAATTGGTTTGTTATGGTGAACGCCCCCGAAAATGTGGGTCAGGACTGGCAGCACCAAATCGACAAAGCGAGAAAAATTATTTTGGCAAAAATCAATTCGATGTTGAATCTTGATGTAGAATCTCTTATTGAGAATGAAGATGTTACAACCCCGGCTGACATTGAAGCCCGTACTGCATCGGTTAATGGTTCGCTTTACGGGCACAGTTCCAATAGTGCCATGGCAGCATTTTTACGCCACCCCAATTTTAGCCGGAAGTATAAAAATTTGTACTTTGTGGGCGGAAGCATCCACCCGGGAGGGGGCATTCCATTGTGCCTGGCATCGGCAAAAATAGTTGACAACTTAATATAGAAACACATGCACCGGATTATACAATATTTTAAAACGCTTGAAGAAAAGGAAGCCACCAAGTTTTTAATCATTTTTTATATTGTTGGCACCGCGGGGTTTCTGATACCACAAACCCGTGAACTATTCGAGAAACTGATACCGGTTTCGCTTATCATTAATATTTTCATGTTGCTGCTGTTCCATAAAGCATTCAACTTAAAACACCTTATATTTTTTGCCTCGGTAATTGTTGCTGCCATCGCCATTGAGGCTATAGGTGTGCAAACCGGTCATCTTTTTGGGGAATATATATATGGCAGTTCAATTCCGGTAAAAGTGTTTGGCACACCGGTGTTAATTGGGTTCAACTGGCTGATGCTTACTTATGGGGCTGTATTTCTGGTGCGTACAAAAAAGGCTTTGCGTAAATTTTTACCGGTTTTGGTGGGGCTTTTAATGACCGGTTTCGATTATGTAATGGAGCCCGTAGCTATGAAAACCGATATGTGGACATGGATGTTTAATGAAGTTCCTTTCCAGAATTATGTGATGTGGTTTGTTGTGGCAACATTAATTGGTGGCTGTTACGAGTTGTTTAGCATTAATACCGATAATAAAATTGCCGGACGGATATTTGTGCTGCAACTGGCATTCTTTGGTATCCTAAATATTTTTCTGCCATGATAAAAGCCTGCCATCATCGTATAATTGCACCCTTGTTTTATAAATATTTGTTCTACATTATGAACAAAGATTTTGAGGCAGTGAAGATGATGGGCATGTGGAAACAGGATGCAAGCAAGGCTTCGCTTATCATTGGCAATCATGTAAGTTGGTGGGACGGGTTTTGGATGCTGCACCCCAATAAAAAATATTTGCAGAAAAAACTGCATGTGATGATTCTTGAAGAACAGCTTAAAAAGAACAAAATATTGAGTAAAGTTGGTGCCTATTCTGTTGACCCTGGTTCCCGCTCGGTTATCGATTCGATAAATTATTCAGTTGAATTACTAAACGATTCAAACAATGTTGTTGTGATTTATCCACAGGGAAAATTTTCAAGTTTTGTGGCTCCTGACTTTGAATTTAAACCGGGGATTGAAAAAATCCTTATAAAGTGCCCCCCTGTCCAAATCCTCTTGTATACGGCATTTGTTGATTATTTTTCGAACCGGAAACCAACAGTCTATTTGTATCTTGGCGAAATTGAATTTCAACGTTACGGTTTGGATGAATTAAGTGCAAAATACCGTTCATTTTACATGCAAAGTTTAAATCAGCACGCAAAACTTGATGTATGATTATAGCCGGCTACATATTGTTCATCATGCTTGTTTTTCACTTTTTTGTGGTGTTGGTTAACTATTTGTCGAAACCTTACTTGCCCCGGGCTGGTTCATTAGAGGGGCAACCCAAAATATCGATATTAATTCCGGCACGTAACGAACAAGACAACCTGAGAAATATTTTGGGCGACCTTAAAAAATTGGATTACAAAAACTTTGAAGTGATTGTTTGTAACGACCATTCAACCGATAAAACCCTGGAAGTGCTCAATCATTACGGCAAAATCATTCCCCAGCTTCAATATTTTACCAACGAACCGTTGCCCGATGGCTGGATGGGGAAGAATTTCGCCTGTTATAAACTAGCTCAGCGGGCAAGTGGCAACTGGTTGCTTTTTCTCGATGCCGATGTGCGCATTAAACCACAATTGCTGAATAAAGCAATAACCTATGTGAATAACCGGAAGGTGAAGTTGTTGTCGATTTTCCCTGAGCAAATTATCCGTACAACCGGAGAATGGAAAACCATTCCGGTGATGAACTGGATTTTACTCAGCTTTTTAATGTTGCCTTCGGTCAAAATTAAATGGTTTTCATCGTTGTCTGCAGCCAACGGTCAAATGATGTTTTTCGATGCCGAAAATTATAATAAGCATCAGTGGCATTATATGGTGAAAGACAAAAATGTAGAAGACATTATCATTGCCCGCTTAATGAAAAAGAAACGCTACCCGGTATCGGTTTTGTTGGGCAACAACGACATACTTTGCCGCATGTACAATAATTATCAAAGTGCATTGAACGGTTTCTCGCTTAACGTGCACCAGTTTTTTATAGGCAGCCGTTTATGGATGTTGCTGTTTTTGTTGGTTACCTGGTTTAGGTTGCCGTTTTACCTGGTTAGCGGGCAGTTTGTGTTGTTGTTGTTGTCGGTGCTTCTTATCGTTTTAATGAAGTATATGATATCGGTTTTAAGCAGGTTTAGTTTTAAAAAAAATATGGAATTTCACCCTGACCAGCTATGGGCTTTTACTTTGATGGTTTATTATAACTTTAAAAATTACCGCAAAAAACGCATTGAATGGAAGGGAAGGGTTTACAGGTTGTGAAAAGTATAAAGGTGAAGATATGATGAGAAGAAAGTTTATTTTAGTTTTCGGGGTTGTGTTGTTGATATTTTCGAAAGTAAGCGGGCAGGAGCCCAATCAAATTGATTGCCGGTTTTACAATTTGTATTTAAGTGGAAATATGAATATGTGGGATTCGGTGGTTGACAGTTTATATACTCAACGTTTGACGCCAGCGCAGGAAAAAACACTTCTGCTTGCTGAATACGGGTTAATTGGTTATCATTTGTCGCAGGGGAATAAAGATGAAGCGTCTGATGTTATGGGCCATTTTGAGCGGCGACTGGAAAAGTGGATGAAGCGCACACCTGACGATGCTACATATCATGCGCTTAGTGCTGCATTAACCGGTTTTAAAATTGGCTTGAATCCCTTAATTGCCCCATTTGTAAACTCCGAACACAAAGAGCAAATTGCCAATGCCCTTCAATATAGAACGGTTGAACCTTTGCCGCTTATTGAAAAAGCCAACTCGCTATATTTCAGGCCTTCATTTGTAGGAGGCGATAAAGAGGAAGCTATAAAAGCCTATGAACAGGCTTTTTCAATTTTGCGAAACCACAAGCATTGTAACTGGCTCTATTTGTATGTTGGGTCATGGCTTGGGCAGGTGTACACAAAAATGGACGAACCCCGTAAAGCAAAACAGGTTTACCTTGAATTGCTCGATGTGGCCCCTGATTTTCAGTATGTGCGCGATGAGCTCCTTCCACAGCTTGAGAATGGCGATTTTATTGATATTACCAACAGGCTTGAAAAAGAATATGGACAGGATTAATTATTGTTTAAAATTGAATGTTTATATGGTGTTGTAAAATAGGTGATTATAGTTTTGTTTGTGGTATTTTTTCGTAATTTTAGAAATTGATAAAAAATATTTAAGACCTAACATTACATTCTTTACTTTTAAAATCCACCATTATGAAAAAAAATGTTTTCCTTTTTATTCTACTTGCAATATTTGCATCATGTAGTCAGCAACCTCAAAAAGCGGATCCTGTTCCGTTGGAAGATTTTTTCAAGAACCCCGAAAAAACTTCTTATAAATTATCACCCAACGGCGAATATTTCTCATTTATGGCGCCTTATGAAAACCGGATGAACCTTTTTATCCAAGAAGTTGACGCAGATTCAGTTATCCGGATTACATCAGAAACCGACCGTGACATTGCCGGTTACCTGTGGGCGAACAACAACCGGTTATTGTACTTGCAAGATACCGGGGGTGATGAAAATTATCAGCTTTACGGTGTAAATATTGATGGCTCCGATTTTAAAGGGCTCACGGTGTTTGAGGGGGTGCGTACACGTATTGTCGATGAGCTTGAAGCTAATGAAGACGAAGTGCTTATTGCCATGAATAAACGTGATGCACGTGTTTTTGACCCATATCGTTTAAATATTAGTACAGGCGAAATGGTCATGTTGGCCGAGAACCCGGGAAACATTGTAGGCTGGATCCCCGACCACGATGGTAAACTTCGCCTTGCTGTGGCTTCGGATGGTGTGAACCAGACATACCTTTACCGTGACACCGAAGATGAAGAATTCAGGGAAGTACTCTCGCTTGATTTCAGGCAAACCATGCAGCCCCTGATGTTTACCTTCGATAATGAAAATATTTATGCATTGTCAAATTTGGGGCGCGACAAAGAAGCACTTGTAAAGTATGATATTAAGAATGCGAAAGAAATTGATGTGATATTTGAAACAGGCGAAGCTGATGTTTCGGGTGTCAATTACTCCGAAAAAGATAAAAAACTACTTTGGGTAAATTACTACACAGCAAAAAAGCAAGTGTCTTTTTTAGATGAAGATGCCCGCTTGATGTACAACAAAATTGAAGAAGAATTGCCCGGAGTTGAAATTGCTTTTGTCAGTGAAAATAAGGCAGAGGACAAATTCATGGTCCGCACCTATAGCGATAAAACCTGGGGCAGCTATTATTTCTACGATAAGGCTACTGGCGAATTGTCAAAAATTGCAGAAGTTAGCCCGTGGATTGAGGCCGATAACATGGCCGAAATGAAACCCATAAGTTATAAGTCACGCGATGGTTTAACCATTCATGGTTACCTCACCCTGCCCAAGGGGTATAAACCCGAAGACCTTCCGGTGGTTGTGCACCCTCACGGTGGGCCATGGGCGCGCGATTATTGGGGCTTTAGCCCGGGTGTACAGTTTTTGGCCAACAATGGTTATGCCGTGCTTCAAATGAATTTTCGTGGCTCAACCGGTTATGGCCGGGAGTTCTGGGAAAAATCGTTTAAACAGTGGGGACAAACCATGCAGGACGATATTACCGACGGTGTGTACTGGTTAATTGACCAGGGGATTGCCGATCCTGACCGCATAGCCATTTATGGCGGAAGCTATGGGGGCTATGCAACATTGGCCGGACTGGCGTTTACACCCGACTTATATGCTGCAGGGGTTGATTATGTAGGAGTATCTAACCTGTTTACCTTGCTGAAGACCATACCTCCTTATTGGGAGCCACAGCTCGATATGTTCCACGAAATGATGGGGCACCCCATTGAGGACAGCCTGATGATGGTACAAGTATCGCCCGTATTTCATGCCGATAGCATAAAAGCCCCGCTTTTTGTGGCGCAAGGGGCAAACGACCCACGTGTAAACATTAATGAATCGGACCAAATAGTTGAGGCGCTTGAATCGCGTGGCGTTGATGTGCAGTATATGGTTAAAGAAGATGAAGGCCACGGGTTTAGGAACGAAGAAAACCGTTTCGACTTTTACCGGGCCATGATTGAATTTTTAGATGAGCATTTGAAAGAGGAATAAATATTTAAAACCGCAGAGATGCGGGGCTTACTAAGAAAAAAGTAATATTAACCCTGGAGACATTCTTGGCCTTCGGGGTTTTTATTTGGGTGCTTTCTGATTAAAAAAATACTTTCTATGTATGTTAAGTAATTGTAAATGAGGTGTGTATTTGCTGATTTTGCACTTTTATCTATTTGTCCACCCCAAAAAAACATCAGTACACTGTGCTAAAAAACGTTAAAACTAAATTTGTGACAATCAAGTAAACGAATCTGATGAAAAATAATATTTAAGAATGCATTTAATCAAATTTAAATTTATGAAAACAACTAATCTAATTAGATGCGCTTTAGGCGCAGCAATTTTAGCATTATTAGGCTTAGTTGGGTGCGAACAATTGGAGCCTTATTCAATTGATGCGCCCTCTGACCTACAGAGCAAGATCGACTCAATTGCAGCTGCCAAGGCAAGTATGGATACCGGTGATACTACCTACCTTGACATTAATACAGCAATCGTCGGCCCTGAAGACAACAGTGCTGCCTGGTGGGAACATTTTTCCGACTACTTTACCATCCCTACTAACAAACTATTAAACCTGGAGTTCGTGAATCATGGCTCGGGGGTTAATAACTGGAATAACTGGAACCTGGTGGTTGCTAATATGGCAGATCGTGATGCTGAAGGCTATTCAGAATACTTTGTTCTCCGCTCTGATGCTTACGGCTGGGGTAACGAAGATTTTGACCTGGATATGGTTTCTCATAATTATTCCGACACAGACGGTGACGGTGATATTTGGAACGATTTCCGCACGACCATGCAAGGTGCTTATGTTACTTTAGAAATTGACCACTCGGCTACCGGTAATGTTTTTGTAACCGCTACCGCTGTTGGGACAAATGGTACAGAGCTGGAAATGACATATCAACAACCCGTTTCCGCCACTGAAGATATCGTGGCATATTTGGTTTGCGATGGCAGCTGGTTCGAGATGAAAGAAGCTTATCTTTTGCCTTCCGAAGTAACAGAAGTAGAAGATGTTGATCCGGTTTCAATCAGCGTTGAAGGAACCCCTTCAATTGTTGAATTTGGCAACGAAAACTTCTGGGGCGATGCAATTGCTACGGTAACATTCGCCGATGGTTCTTCAGAACAAGTTGATTCCTCGGATATATCCTTTACTGTTATTCCTGAGATGACTACTCTCGGTGAAAAAACAGTTACGGTAGCATATAGTAAAACAAAACAAGGTGAATACACGCAGGCTGTATCAACTTTTTATACCCTTAAAGTTACAAACCCGGTTAAAAGCCTGGAAGTTACAAGTATGCCTGAAATCACCGAATACTATTTTTATAATGATACTACTGGTGTAATATTTGACCCAACAGGTATTGAGGTTACAGCTACCTATTCCGACGGTTCAACAAGTGTATTGGCAAATGAATCACTTCAGTTTGGCAAAATTCCGGCTGCTGCAGGTGCCCAGGAAGCTGTTGTGTCATACGAGGGGGCATCAAGCACGGTTACAACAACGGTTCCGTTAACGCTTACTAAGGGTATAGCACAGGTAGGTGCCAATGACTTTTCTACCCCATGGTGGTCAGATTTTTCTGATGATTATCCAGTCGCCTCTGGCGAAAGTAAAACATTATCGATGTACTGTTATTCAAACGAGGTTAATAACTGGCATAGCCCATGTACGATTCTTCGTAATACAGACCAAAGCACTGAATATGGCGTAGTTCGTATGGACAGCTTTGGATGGGGCATTGGCTATGATGACAATGCTAACCTCACCCTTACAAATGATTGGAACTTCGACATTTTTGCATCGAACTTAAATGGCTCTCAAATAGACATTACTGTTACAAATAATGGTGACGATACAGCTGATGTTCGTTATGATGTTACTTATGTAAATGGCGAAACCCATTTCCAAACTTACGAGGGAATAATTGTCGATAGTGCTGACTTGAATTGCGCACTCGTTATAGAGGGAGCATATGTCGTAATTGTTGAATAATCACTAAAATAAAAATAATATACTATGAAATATACATTTTTAATCCTGTTGGGATTGCTGGCGCTCGTTCCGGCAGTAAATGCAGAAGGCAGCAGCAATACCGGCCAGATGTCAATGATTCAAACAGACAACATTACCGTAAAAGGTAAAGTTGTTGACGAAAACGGCGAACCGCTTCCGGGCGCCACCGTTCAGCAACAAGGTACAACCAATGGTGTAGTTACCAATGTTGACGGTAATTTCTCTCTTGATGTTCCGGCAGATGCCACGCTTGTTATATCTTTTATAGGTTACCAAACAACTGAAGTAGCTGTTGGGGGAAGAGTTGAACTCGGCAATATTTCATTGTCTTCTGACACAAAAGAACTCGACCAGGTTGTGGTGGTGGGTTACGGTACACAGCGCAAAGTTGACCTCACGGGTTCAGTTGCTGTTGTTGATACCGAAGAGATGAAAAAAGTATCTAACTCAAACATTTCTACAATGCTCCAGGGTAAAGTGTCGGGTGTTCAAATTACAACCGACGGAGAACCCGGTGCCGACCCTATCGTCCGTATTCGTGGTATCGGTTCGTTTGGTAATACATCACCTCTTTACGTTGTTGATGGCGTGCCAATGGGGACTACTATCCGCGACTTTTCACCCAACGATATTGAGAGCCTTCAGGTTCTTAAGGATGCATCAGCAGCCGCTATCTATGGTTCGCGTGCAGCCAACGGCGTGGTTATCATCACCACAAAGCAGGGTAAGAAAAACCAGGCCATGAAGATAGACTATAAGGGTTACTATGGCCTCGATCAGGTTGAAAAAGGTGTGTACGATGTTATGGATTCATACCAGTATGGCGAATTCATCAATATGACATTTGAAAACAGTGGCATGGATGTTCCTGCCGGATATAATCCGAACAGCAATAAATACATCGATCCAAGCGAAGTAAATACCGATTGGTTTGAGGAGTCGTTTAAAACAGGTATTCGCCAAAACCATAATATAAACCTTTCAGGCGGTGGTGACTTTAATACTTACAATATCGCGCTCGATTATTATAGCCAGGAAGGTACAATGGAAGGTGCCGGACCAAATTTCGACCGTTATACTGCACGTATTAACAATACGATGGATGTGAAATTTATCAAGATCCAAACGAGTGTTGTATATAGCCACAGCGACCAGGACAATATGGCGCTTAGTAATGCCAACGAGTATGTGCAGGGTTTGTATGGACAGCAATTTCCTGTAATGGCTTCGGCATTGCTACAACCACCAACAATTAAAGCCTATGATGAATCAACCTGGGTGCTCGACGATAAAATTTCAGCTGCATCTGAGTACAAATACGATTCATACGGTTATGGTACTTACTACGACGATGTTCATGGTGACATACGTGTAACGAACCTTCTGCTTACCAATAATCTTTTGGAAAGAAATTCAGTTGTTGACCGTATTGTGGCTTCAGGTTCGGCTAATGTTGACCTGATAGGTATGGTTGGTCAGGAAAGCAGCAACCACAAGTTAAATTATAACCTTAACTTGTCGTACAGCAAAACTTTTGCAAAGGACTTTACTTTTGTGCCTGCATTTATCCAGAGTACAACCAACTACTTGTCAAAAAGCAATGAACGCCTGTCACAGGGTTATCGTAACTATAGCGATGCATTGATAGAAAACACAATCACCTACGATGCTGAATTGGGACGTAGCCACCTCAATATTGTTGCAGGCCAAACATTTCAGCGCGAACTCTTTCATACACTTACCGGCGAAGGGGTTAATATGCCCGAGCCATATTATCTGCAAGTGGACAATGCTGAGGAAACACAAGCAGGAAGCAATGAGAGCGAACATGTGCTGGCTTCATATATCGGTCGTGTAAACTACGATTTTGATAAAAAATATTTGGTGTCGTTAACTGCCCGCCGTGATGGTTCAAGCCGTTTATCTGAGGACCGTTGGGAATGGTTCCCATCAGCATCTGCTGGTTGGCGTATCGATCGTGAAAGCTTCTTCCCGGTAGCCGAATCAACAATTAACCTATTAAAAATTCGTGGTAGCTATGGTGAACTTGGTAATGAAAACATAGGTGAATACCAGTTCATGGATGTTATGTCGAGGGGTAACTATACCTATAGTTTTGGAAATAATAAAGTTACCGGCTCTGCTATCTCGAATTATGTAAACACTGCCATCAGGTGGGAAAAGAAGAAAACGGTTGACATTGGTCTTGATCTTGGTATGTTCAACAATCAGTTGGAATTTACATTTGATTGGTATAAGTCAATATCCGAAGACCTTCTTTATAGTGTGGCAGTACCGGCCAGTGCAGGTGCTACCAATGCAACAGTAACAATGAACGCGGCAACAATGGAGAACTCAGGACTTGAATTTTTGGTTGCCTATCACAATTATAACAACGCTGTTAAGTTTGATATTTCTGCAAACTTGTCAACCCTTAATAACAAGGTAACACAGTTGGGCGTTTCAGGCGAACCACGTACCGATGGTTACAGCCGAACCGAAGTAGGTCGTGAAGTTGGTGAATTTTACGGTTATGTTTATGAAGGTATTTTCCAGTCGCAGGAAGAGATTGACAACCGTGTTAACGACGAAGGAGAACTGGTAAACCAGCCGGGGGCACAGCCCGGAGATGTGGCATACGCCGACCTCAATAACGATGGTGAAATTACCAACGAAGACCAAAAGTTCCTGGGCAGTGGTTTGCCCGATGTGAATTATGGTTTAAATGCACGTGTTGAATGGAATGGTTTTGACCTTAGCATATCAACCTATGGAGCTGCAGGTTTCAAAGCAGTAGATTTTGTTGACGTTACATTGCACGGCTCATACGGTGCACTTAACAAGAGCGTTGATTTGTTAGATGCCTGGACACCGGAAAACACTAATACTGATGTGCCCCGCGTGGCATTTAAGTCAACAGGTTCAATTACAAACGATATGTTCAGCCAGCGTTTCCTGCAGGATGCATCTTATCTGAAAATTGCAAATATTGAACTTGGTTACAACCTTCCTAACAGATGGTTTGGGGGTTATTTAAGCGGTGTTCGTGTATATGCATCGGCTCAAAACCTGACTACTTTGACTAAATACAAAGGTTACAACGTAGATTTCGCCGGAGGAACATTTACTCCGGGTTATAACTATGCTTCTTATCCAACACCACGCACCATGATGTTTGGGGTTCATTTCTCATTTTAAAACAATCTAAATAAGATATCAATATGAAAAATTTAAATATAATCCTTATAATGTTGGCGCTTGTTGGGGGTTTTACCGCCTGCAACGACGAACTCGATGTTATAAACCCGAATAACCAGACCACCTACGATTTTGGTGATTCAGAGTCTGAACTTCAGGAAGCAGTTATTGCTTGCTATAACCGGATCCGCCTCGAAGGTACTTTTGCCCGTGTTGGTTATACCATGGATGCTGTTCGTGGCGACGAAGTATGGAACTCATCTCAACAGTGGTATCTCGCGTACGATAACCTCAACTCTCCGGGGACAATCGATATCGGTGACCAATGGATATGGCGCGACAACTATCATGTGGTAAACCGCACAAACTTTGTATTGTCGAAAGTTGATGAAGTTGACATGTCGGAAGATTCTTATAACCAGATAAAAGGGCAGGCACTCTTTCTACGTTCACTGGCATATTATCATCTAACTACTTATTACCAGAATGTGCCATTGATTACCGACTATTCATCATATTCAGACATCAATACCATGTATGCATCGAACAATACCCAGGACGAGGTATTTGACCAAATAGAGGCTGACCTTACAGAGGCGATGGAAATTTTACCATCGCGCGATGAAGGTGGTGAATGGGCACAGGGGCGTGCTACTTGTGGTGCTGCTGCAGGGTATTTGTCACGTGTACTGATGTTCCGTCATAAATTTGAAGAAGCTTATGCTGTGTTAAAAGATATTATTGCAGGTGAGTATGGGCATTATGAGCTTACAGCCGATTATGGCGACAACTTCAGGGAAGATACAGAGAATAATATTGAAAGCCTGTTCGAGGTGCAATATTTGGATTTTGGGACCGGTGGAACCGATGAAGAGTGGACCCCGGTCAATATAAGCTCCGAAGCAACACAGGGACATGCTGTTGAAAGTAATTACGCTTCGCAGGAACTGGGTAGCTGGGGCGACCTTGCAGGTTCTCCGTGGTTATATAACCTGTTTAAAGAAGAAGAATGTACCGATGGACGCCTCGATCCACGTTTGTACTGGACACTGGTTACATACGAAGATGAATATAACACGTATACTGATCAGAAAACTGCAGCTTATCCGGATGGTGATCCGCGTAAAAATACAGTTTATCAGCAGGATATAACCGCAACACCCTTGTCAAACAGTTCACAGGGAGGTATATCAATTGCTAAGTTCACCAATGCAAGAAACAATATCTACAGTTCCATTACCAATGGTTTGCATTGTGGTGTTAACCTAAGGCTTATGCGTTATAGCGATGTTTTATTGCGGGCTGCAGAATGCGAAAACGAAATCAATGGTCCAACTCAAACCGCAATTGATTACATTAATCAAGTACGTCGCCGTGTGGCCCTTGATGATTTGCAACTTTCCGACTTCCCGTCTGCTGATGTGCTTTTCGAGCAAATAGCAAACGTTGAACGTCCTAAAGAATTTGGTTGCGAAAACGGTCGTGGTATCGATTTGCTACGCTGGGGGTTCTTCTACAGCGAAGATCGTTTGAATCAACTGGTGCAACATGGCTATTATAAATTGGCACCTCAAAATGAGGAGGGCGATATTATAGTTAATACTGAAGAGCTTACTGCTGAAACCGCCAGTGGCTCATCATTTGAACACTATTATAAGGGACATGAATACTTCCCAATATTCCAGGGTACGCTTAACGCTAACCCGAACCTGGAAGGCAACTCGGCCAATAAGAATGAAGACAACGGGCCTGCTTTTCTTGAGAAGTATAATGTTCGTCCTGTTGTAGAGTTAGAATAGGCTTTTAATTGTTTAATTTGGAAACTTCCTTATCGGCGTAGTTTTTGTATGTTGATAAGGAAGTTTTTTGATGTAAAACAAAAATTCAGATGAAAATAAGGAACTTACTGATTTTATCGATCAGCATAATTGCCCTGTTGTTAGTTGGGTGCGAGGATGATGGTTTAGAACCTACCGGTATCAAAACCAAGGAAGACACAGGCGAAAAGCCTGATACCGTGAATAACTTTACCATTCCAACTTATGCCGACGACTATTCTTCAATTGCATCTTGGGCTAACCGGGGTGAATGGAACCTTGCTAATGTACATGATCCATCGGTTGCCTACTACAATGGATATTACTACATGTATGCCACCGATGCTTCATATGGCAATGCTCATGTAGGCCATGGCCATTTTCAAGGCAAGCGGTCAACCGATTTGGTTAACTGGGAATGGGTAGGTGGCCCTTTTTATGATGCCCCGGACTGGGTTGCCGACTCGCTTAACGCCATTCGTGGCCGCATGGGGCTCGATGCCATTCCCGAAAATGAAATAAGATACGGCTATTGGGCTCCGGTAGTGCGCCGGGTAAACGTTGGCGGACAGGAAATTTTGCGAATGTATTACAGCATTGTTATTGAGAATTACATCAAAACAGGCAAGCCCACAACAACAAGTTTTGATGGCAGCT
>JASMTI010000150.1:0-1178 GCA_041694375.1 Bacteroidales bacterium
ATACCTACTGCCGGTTCGTCAAACCTGTAAAATGTGGTGTCAATATTGTAAATATGGTTGTTTCGTATGATTACATCGGCGGATTTATCACAATAAATTCCAACACTCCAAACATCTTTTATGGTATTTCCCTCAACGATTGCGTCTACTCCCGGCCCTATACCTTCGCCCCACGATGCATGAATGAAATTATTGGTAATAAACGTATGTGATGATTGCACGCCGGTTTCCCAATCAACAACGGCATGAATCACCATAGGCCAGCCACCATTACCCAGCACGCCATTTTCGTTAACCAAACCTGCATGATGGACTTCATTATGATCAATGAAAGTATATTGGCCAAATCCACCAATACCTCGCTCCTGCGTATTGTAAACAAGGCAGTTTTTAATAGTGAGATGATCCGTTTTATAATAACCTATTCCCCGTTCATTTGAATTTCTAACGGTAAGGCCGTCAATAACAATATGGCGCATGGTCGGGTTACCGTTCCAACGGGCAATATACAACAAGGACCCGTTGTCGACCAGGTTTATGTCAGTACCGTCAATGAGTGGCGCTTCACCAGGATATGCCATAAAAACAATTGGATTTTCACCAGTTCCATCTGTTTCATGATTTATCCGCTGAGCTTCGTTTCCGTATATTCCTCCCCGCATAAAAACCGTATCACCTGCAGTTACATATTCGCATGCCTTCTCCAAAGAAGCAAATGGCATTTCAATGCTACCTGTTCCGATAATATCATCCCCCTCAGGGGCTACAAATAATAAAGCAGCAAAACTTGGTGTTGAAATGGATAGGAGCATCATTAAGATAGTTGCTTTCATTCAATCAAATTTAAAGTCGTCTGTCTTACTTGTATATAATGTTTTGCCGAAAGTCTGCGTTGCCGAATTATTGGTAGCTCACTGTCGGTTTATTCATCCTGCGTATAAGAAATTGTTAATCAAATCTTATACATATCACTGGTTTAAAAAATCAGCATGAAGATAATAGGTTTTCTTCATATAGACATAAAAAAAAGCTACTTAAAACCCCAAAATCTCCAAACGCAAAAAACTGAAACTGCACAGCTCCGCACCCCGCCACCTTTAGGTTGGTTTAACCCCGATGAAATAAGAGAGATTTCATAGGGCAAGCACTGGGATAATCCCAGCAGAGTCAGCCTGAGG
>JASMTI010000151.1:0-7119 GCA_041694375.1 Bacteroidales bacterium
AGTTCCGTAGGAACGGGGTATGTAATTATTATTGTCAATTTGCATTGATGGTTATGGTTGTACATTTCTTAAAAGTACCATGCCTAACGGCATTAGATCGAAGCGATAAACCACAATACACAGGCAAAATATCTTACACACAGCATATCAATTGCCGCAGCTTTCGGTTCATAATTTGTCAGCTGTTTTAATATTCGGCTAAAGCCGGTTAGGTTCTTCTGCTATTTTATATTCCTCCACTTAAAAGTGGAGGCAATTCATCTTGTCAACTTCGCTGTTGGTATTAAGCATATGAATTGCCCCGGCTTTCAAGCCGGGGGTTAAAGATTCTACAAGCCCTTTTCCCGACCAACTGCCACACCCAATAAATGCGGCATGGCAACCATGGCCGGAACAAAAGCCCGTGTAAAAAAAGTTATAAACCTGTTGTCCTCTTAGAAAAACGGGGTAGAAACCTGTTGTCCTCTTAAAAGGTAAGTATCACGCCCCCATTATGCTGAAGGGTAACTTCAACTTTTCCATTTTCAGGAACAGAAATGGTTTCAATATAGGGTGTGCCATCATTTCTATCGTTATACATGGTAACTGTTTGACCAGCCAGCATGGGTAAATTAAGTGTCAGCTTTTTAGCTTCTTTTTCGGCATTCACACCTGCAACGTACCAGTTTTCGCCATTGCGGCGTGCAAGCACGCTAAACTTTCCGGGATAACCATCGATAAAGTGTGTTTCGTCCCATGTTGTCGGGATATTGCACATAAACTCAATTTCAAATTCGGGCACATCGGTCAAATTATTTGGTGTTAAGGCAAAAAACTGCACCGGATTTTGAAAAAGAACTCCAGTTGCCAACTGAAAAATATCGGTCGTTAAACGCTTTTGTCCTTCTTTATTTTCTTTGTTCAGATATTTATTGAGCATTACTCCGCCAAATTCCATACTGGCAACGCTATTGCGGATAAAAGGATGCAAAGAAGCATATACAGCTTCATCCTCACGTACATCCTGACGGAAAACCAGCATTTCAGACGCTAACACAGCTTCATTTCCGACAAAATTGGGGAACATACGCTCCCAACCACGTGGGAGTGTTGCACCATGAAAATCAACCATGAGTCCATAATCATTAGCATCAGATAAAATATTTTCGTATAAACGCATGGTTACCTGCTTATCGCCGGCCATAAAATCAACTTTAATACCTTTTACCCCCATTTCTTTGAGCCACTTCATTTCCTTCTTCCTCGCGATGGAGGTATTCATTTTATTCAATGGCGTCATGAAAGCATCGCTGGTTGTGCCGTTTGAGTTATACCACAAGAAAACACCCACATCTTTTGATTCTGCATACCGGATCAATTCTTCAACTTTAGGGTACCCAACCCAGTTGTTCCACCATGCATCAATCAATATAAACTCGTAATCCATAGCTGCAGCCAAATCGATATATTTAACCTGATCGGCAAAATTCATACTCGGATCCTGCCATATTATCCAGCTCCATGTTCCGCGCCCATATTTGTAATCTTTTGAGGGTTTAAAGAGCGGGTCTACAACATCCCAGGGAATGGTTGTTTCAACAATTGGTCTGAGGGTCTCGCCCACAGTTATTGTCCGCCATGGAGTTGTACCGGGCAGGCCAATTTGAGCACCTGAGCTGCCAAATCCATTGTTTTGCCCTGGATTTGGATATTTAAGAGTGTATAGTCCATTGTTAAACTTACTCAGTTGTGAAGCACAATACATGCCACTCACACCGGTTTCGGTCAACAATACCCAGCCATTGTCGCCAACACGAAACAACCCGGGAAAAACATAACCTTCGTCCCAGGTATTGTTACTCATTGACACATCCACCTCATAACCACTTTCGTAACTTGGCGATGTGCGGGCAAAACTTTCCATTGGAGGCATCATAGGAGAAAGAAATGAATTCGTATTGGCAGGAAAACGATACCCGGTTACTTCTTTTTCAACCACACATGCCATGGTTTCACCCCATCTGTGCAATTCGTACCTGAAAGCAATATCGTTGTTGCTAACCTGAAACAACACAGAAAACTCTTTCTCCTGTGCATTTTTAAAAGTGCACTTCAAGGTATTTGCATTGTATTTCACATACGATTGTTTGATTTTATCCTGCAAGTATTCTTTCGTAATTCTCTCCTTTGTGGAATCTATAAAACTCAAGTTGTTTACAAAATTACCTTCGTTTGTTATGAACCCCAAAGGTGATTTCTCAAGCATGGCATTTTCATTGTAAGTCACAGAATACCTAAGGTTGCCACTTTCAATATAAACACTGAGTTTTAGGCTAGCATCAGGACTTGAAACATTTGCCACTTCATTGGAAAATAGTGTTGTTGTAAACAGCAATAATATTGTTGTAAATAAAAGCGAACTGAATTTCTTCATAATAGGATTGTTTAATTGTTGATTCATTTCTTTTTGTAAAAGACAGCGCATAAGGGTTTCATGCATTTATTTTGATACTTGATTATCGATTTTAAAATAGTCGAAATCGGCAAAGCCCCCCGGTGATTTTGTGGCATAATTATACAAACCAAAGCGGTAGCCCATAAAATGATCTAAGGTATATTCCATATGAAGCGGTTCTCCAATTTCTTTCCAGTTTTCCCCGTCAATACTATAATAAAAATACGCAACATCTTCACGGTCTCTGTAATCGCATTCAATCTTGAACTGTACTTCATCCTGCAAAAGTGGTACACGCTCCAACTCAACGGGTTCGCCGGTTTTGGCACTTATCATCACAACAAACTTTTTACCGTTTTCGCATTTCACCCCCAGCTGACCATACTTGCTCTGGAATACAGTTAAACCAGCAATGTCACCATCCTTCAGGTTTGAAACATCAATTGAAGTTTTGCCTGTGCATGCTGGCCCAATAGTGCGCTGTGTAAGCGTATTTCTGGCTTCTTCCAACTCGTTTACCACTTTGCCTGTTCTAAGCCTCAAATATCCCTTTCGAGCACGTACCGACCATAAGCTGTCAACCGGTTTATGGTTCCACTGCCAAACAAGGGGTAAATCAGCTTCTTTGCGTTTGCGTTTAAAATCGTCAGACGCAACAATACCAGGTATTAACCCTTCACTTGCAGGCAAATCAAGCGTTTTGGGTACTTTACCGTCAACGCCCAGCACCGGCCATTTATCTTCCCAATTAAGGGGAACGAGATATGGTATGCGCCCAACAGCACCATTGTCGCGAAACAGGTACGAAAACCAACGTCCATCGGGTGTATCAATCATTCCGCCCTGGGCCACGCCTTTATCCTGCAAGGCAACACGGCCCTCCCATGGTCCATGTATATCATCAGCCCGGTGGACAACCACCGTACGCATACCGCCACGTGGCCAGGTAATTACAAATAAATAATATTTACCATTAACCTTAAAAAGTTGGGCACCTTCGGCCCCAAGCATGATGTTATCGCCTGCCGGTGCACTGGCATTTTCAATCAGGACCTTTGCGGTCCCTTCTTTTATACCCGACAAATCATCTTTTAACTGGGCTATGCTAAGCTTACCATTTCCCCAAATCATATAAACATTTCCATCATCATCAAAAAAAATGGTATTATCGTGGTATGATGGATCAAATATTTGCCGTTTCCATGTCCCGTTTTCAATATCATTTGTCGAAAAGATATAGGTTTTCCCGGTTGTGCTTGAAAAGGTTGATACGTAATATGTCCCTTCGTGGTAACGCAGGCTGCTTGCCCATGAACCGCGGCCATAAGCATGTTTGCCATTTTCGAGGTTCATTGCATCATTGTCAGCAAGCACATCATAGGCATAACTTACAATTTCCCAGTTTACCAAATCGGTTGATTTCATAATAGGCACTCCCGGGTTCATGTGCATGGTTGTGCTACTCATGTAGTAAGTATCCCCCACCCGTATCATCGACATATCGGGCACATCGGCATGGATGATTGGATTCTCACACTTTTCTTTTTCTGTTTTGCCAAAGCCCTGGAGTGTAGCAATAGCCAACATCAATAGTAATACTAAGTATTTCATAGTTACCGTTTTTTATCGTTATTGTTGTAATACCCACGCTTCGCCTTCGCTACTTCTTCTCCATTTATAGTAAGCATCCATCACATCGAGTGATGCTTCATCCGGCACAGGGCCAACATGTGGATCTGTTTTCAAATACATAGCTTGTGGGTTTTTATTGTTAAAAACCGGCCAATCTGGTAAATCATCACCGTTTGGATTTCCATTTTTTGCAAAGTTGGTCCAATATGCCCCCATCATCCCGGATATTTTTATGTCGTGCTCTGTTGTATTCGGATTAGATGCATCCATATTCATAAATACATAGGGCACATCCACACCATGGGGTGTTCCATGATCAGCTTGTGGTGAATCCTGAGGATATTCGGGATGTTGGTCGAAATAATAAAGATAAACTGGCGATTTACCTGTTTTTGCTTGTAAGCGGGCCCAGCTCCAGGTGTGCCATCCAAAAGCTGCATCACGCATCAGGTTGCGGGCACTGCGGTTGACCCTGTCACCTGTTACCGGATAGGCTTGTAAAAGCTTGTCGCTAAAAGGGCCAAAACGTTCCTTAACGGTATTGACAAATTCGTTGGGAGTACGGCCAGCCGGGAAACTTAACCCTTCATCAGAATTATACCCAATTAGAACCGGAACATCATTATAATTACCTTTCTCATACAATTTATACTGATCGTCCGGAATAACATATCCGTCAACCACAGGCCAGCTCCCTGGCAATGTCCACCCCTGTGGTATCAGTTTTTCAGCATCAATCTCACGAAGTTCCTTGATAGATGAGACCCCAAATTTTTCTAAATATTCAACACCGTCTTGCTCTGCTTGTTCCAGTGTTTTCATGTTTTCGCCCGGGTAGGTGGTTGGGCGTGCAGGACCAAAAGAACCGCCACTTTGAGAAATGGCTTTGTGAAACAAGCCCTTGGTTAAAGGGGATGCACAAAGCATACTTACCGAAATACCACCGGCCGATTCACCAAAAATGGTTACATTATCAGGATCACCACCAAATGCTTGAATGTTGTTTTGCACCCATTTCAATCCTGCAATCTGGTCAAGCAATCCATAATTACCCGAAACCCCGTTGGAGCTTTCAGCACTAAGTTCGGGATGTGCAAGAAAACCAATTTGCCCTACCCGGTATGCAATGCTCACCAATACCACGCCCTTACGCGCCAATTGTTCGCCGTTGTGAACAGGGTCAGAGGTAGATCCAAAACTAAACCCTCCGCCATAAATCCAAACCATTACAGGTAACTTTTCATCGGATGATTTTGCAGGTGTCCAAACATTCAGGTAAAGACAATCTTCACTTTTTCCTGATGCAGGATTTCCACCCTGCATGGGTGCAGGTGCATATTTTGTAGTTTGTTTTACCCCTTCCCAGCTTTCAACTGGTTGTGGGGCTTTCCAGCGCAATTCACCTACCGGGGGCGCTGCAAAAGGTATGCCTTTGTAAATTGTCATTTCTTCGGTTACCGTTCCTTGTATGGTACCACCCTCAACTTGTACCTGTCCAGGTTGTGTTTGGCTGGTACACGAAAATATAACCAACGCCCAAAATACAACTATCAATATCTTATTCATATCCAATTAAATTATTATTCTATTACTCTTTTGTTTGGCGATTCTTCACCAAAAAGATAGGAATTTTCATATCCGCCAAAATCAACCACAATTTTTTCGAACACAATTCCCGGGTCCATTGGAGTAAGTGTTAGCATGTGCACCCCTTCCGAGGTATCCGGAACCGTCAGGTTAACTTTCTTCTCAACAACACGGCGTGCCACCGTTGGATAAAATACAGTGTAAATATTTTCAGGTTTTTCGTTCAGGTCTTTATTAAAGTTGACCACTTTTTCATCGGTCCCTTCAAAACCAACTTTATACCGGTGACCTTCAAGCCGCTTAAATGCCAATGTTGATTTAACCACAACATGAACCGTTACTCTATTAACATCTTCAGGTAATTTCATTTTGTAAGATATGGAAGCCCCGTCAACCGGTTTGGAATAGGGCATTACTGCCATTCCGCCCAATGTTCTCCCCACATGGGGGATCTCTGTCCATTTGGCTTTACCAGCATCTGTCAGTTCAAAATAATGAGGAGCTTCAATGGAAATGAAACCATTTTCAGGCGTGAAAACATAATTGCCAACAGCCTCTTCCGGATTTTTAATGCGGTGAATTTCCGGAAGCTTGTCAGCCGGGAAATTGTCGTTCCATGAAGTATACCCAATTTTCTTTTGCGACATCATATTTTTCCACTTTCCACCGGCCATCACGTTGTTGTAGTCGTAACTAAGGGCTTTGTCCCTTTCGAAAGCCTCTTCTACTTTATCAGCCCAAAAATTGGCACGTGGGTTGTTCTCTTCATAGAGTTTATGGTTCATGGCCTGTGCGTAATACATTTCATATAGGTTAGCCATGGCCTGCACCGGATACAAAAGAAGTTGCTTATAGGCATCCCTGTATTTCGGTTCGAGGCTCAAATATTGGCGCAAAGCCTCAGCTTCCAGCTTCAAGTATTCATCCGAAACCTTCTTCCATTCCCCGGTTTCTAGGTTATACGTGTTGCGGTCGAGCATTTCGGGTGTTACACGACCGTTGTATTTGCTGTAAAGGTTTAGGATGCGGGCCGCTTCATTGGCCTGCTCCTTACCAAATTGCTGTGCACAAAATTCCCGGGGATGTTCCAATAAGTTGTCGGCAGTATAGCGTGTAGGTTCCCAGGCCATATCCATAAACAATGATATGGGATATTCCATAGGTTTGAGATCGCCCACATTAACCACCCAAAGTTTATCAACGCCATAATCATACGTAAGTTGTAACTGTTCCCATACATGCTGAATGGGGCTCACATTAAGCCATTTGGTATTTCGGGGTGCCCCTACGTAATCGAAGTGGTAGTACATTCCCCATCCCCCCGGATGTTTAATTTCCTCTTCGTTGGGAAGGCGCCGTACGTTTCCCCAGTTATCGTCAGCAAGCAGTATGATGACATCATCAGGGACCCGCATGCCCTTTTCATAGTAATCCAAAACTTCTTTATAGAGCGCCCACACCTGGGG
>JASMTI010000152.1:0-25854 GCA_041694375.1 Bacteroidales bacterium
AGGGCATCGGCAACCATTTTTCCTTCGAAGTTGGTACGGACCAACACGGCAATATCACCGGCATTGTAGCCCTGCTGCTGTACATTTTTTACGGCAGAAACAATACGTTCAAGCGTTTCAGCGCGATAATCATCTTTTTCTTCCTTTTCAATAAACTGCAAATTAATATACCCCCCTGTTTTGCCCGGGGTCGCTTTTTGCTCAACATCATCGTAAACCTGAACAACCATGCTTCTAAACTCATCGGGTAGTTGCTGGGCAGCTTCATCAAACTGATTGTTTAACTTTGCCTGCAACCAGTTGCCCGACGATTTAAAAAAAGCATTGTTAAAACCAATCAGGTTTTCGCGGCTCCGCCAGTTTTGCTGCAATTTATGCTCTTCAATACGGAAAGTTTTCAGCTCTTCCTGTATATGTTTATTCAGCAATTGCCAATCACTGTTTCGCCAGCGATAAATCGACTGTTTCACATCGCCAACAATCAGGTTTGGGTTGTTCTCGGCCAGCGAATTAACAACCAATGGCTTAAAATTTTGCCATTGCGTATCCGAGGTGTCCTGAAATTCATCAATCATGAAATAACGGTAATAGCTCCCGGTTTTTTCGTAAATAAAAGGAGCATCGTTTGACCCTATAATTCCTTTTAGAAGCAGGGTTCCTTCATTGAGTAATAACGAGTTGTTTTCTCGCCCTATTTCCCTGATTTCAGAAAGTAAAACAGATAAAACACCAAGTGAAAAAATATGCTTATAAATTTCGTTAGCCGTAACATATAAAGGATAATTCTTTTCAATAAAATCCAATATGCGGTGCATAAGCTCGTTAAGCCCGTCATTGTACAATGCCTGCATTTTGTCGGCATTATTTTTATTGCCCCATTTTTCAACATCGTCAATTGCCCCCAAAAACCTTTTCCCAACAGAGATTTCCCCCCCCTTGAAAGCGTTCAGTTTATAAAACAAATTAGCAAAAGAAGCTTTCTTAAATTTGAAATCATCTAACTGAAGCCCATGGCTTTCAATTAATAAAACAGCTGTTTTACCTAATTCACAAATTTCTTTCTCAAACCATTTACGTGTCTTTATCAATTCGCTTTTCAATGCTGAAATGTGCCCGCGCATATCACTTTCTTCCCCATCGCCGGCGGCACTGCTTAGCATATATTGTTGGTATGCCTCTTTTTGGAGTTCTTTACCAAGCTCAAGTATTTTTTCTTTAATCGACCAGTTTTTGCCTTCCGATAGCTGGTCTTCCGACATCTCGGTAAGCCAGATGCGCAAATCGTCATCATCCTCAACCGATATTAACAAACGGTCGGCTGCTTCGTTAAGCACTGCATCGTAGTCGAGTTCTACTTCATAAGTACCAT
Source organism: Bacteroidales bacterium (assembly GCA_041694375.1). GTDB lineage: Bacteria > Bacteroidota > Bacteroidia > Bacteroidales > Prolixibacteraceae > Roseimarinus. The sequence continues at coordinate 1,370 of JASMTI010000152.1, forward strand.
ACAACCCCGTTTCGCGGGCAAAAGAACGGAGTACACGTTGAAAAAAACTATCGATGGTGCTTACCGAAAAGCGGTCGTAATCGTGCAATATATTTGATAATGCCAACCGCGCGTTATCTGCAATTTTCTGCAAAGGCAAATGGGTTTGCCCGGCGAGAATGTCGAGCAAAACATCATTTTCGCCATTCGCCAGTTTAAATAAGTCGCGAACCACACGCTCTTTCATTTCGGCCGTAGCTTTATTGGTAAAAGTTACAGCCAGGATGTAACGGTAATTGTACGGGTTTTCAACAAGTAGCTTAATGTATTCGGCAACCAGGTTAAAGGTTTTACCTGAACCTGCCGATGCTTTTAGTATTTTGAGTTGTGACATTATCGGTGAATTTACCGTTATTTATAATTTATCGGTAAATATACCGTTATTTTAATTTCAGAAAAAATTCCGGTTATCGCTTACTAATTTAAGGCCAGAAAAACGATCATTACGAAATTTTATCCGGTATGCCTTAACTGCGATGGGAAAATCCTCATCGCTATCAACCATCATGGCGATTTCATGTTCAGCAATTTTGGCAATTTTAACCTTGGCGCTGCCAAACTGGTTAAGTTTAGCTTCGAGCCCAACATCATCATCGGTAGTTGCTTCAATTTTTACATTTAAATTTTTGGCAAATACAACGCCTGCTATAATAATCAAATTATCGCGGTTTAATTGTTTTTGTAAAGAACGGTTTTCAGAATTAAATGTAACATGCGAAAGGTATTCGGCAATTGCCCCTGAGGTGAATTCTTTTGTGTATGAGTTTTCATAACTAACAGTTACTGATTTACCGTTTTTAATATGCCCGTCAATATCAACATCCATAATATCGAATTGGTGTAAGGCATTTTTTACAAAGTTAATACCCGAGCTAAAATCAAAGGTTTCGCTTTCAGCCGATACCATCGAAAGAGCTTCATTCACCAATGGGTCAGCAACAAATGGCTGGTCAAATACTTTAGAAATTGACTTGCGGTAAATCGTTATCTGGTCAAAATCTTTTTTTATCCATACCTGTAATAAATCCTGATTCCGGATGGGGCCCTGAATAAGGTCATAATTCTGCTCCTGAAGGGTTTCTTTAAGTGACATAATACAATGTTTTAGTTTAAAAAAGGTTCTATTTAGCTAAGATATAGAATTTTAGAATTTTTTTGTGCTAAAAATCACATTTTATGAACAATTAAGATTTAAAGATGTTTTAATCTTATTCTTATAACATTTATCTAAAATTCCTACTTATGAGCAAAAATTTACCAACCAACATGGGAAGGTATGTACTATTTTTCAAGCACTTCTCAGTAAGAAAAAAAGAATATTTTGGCAATCAGAAGAGAAATATAATCACTTCATTCTTCGCAGTTTTAACCCTCCTGTTTTTTACAAACATTGGTTACGCCCAAAGCCCAAACGAAGCCGAATGGAACGGCCAGGGCTATTCATTAAAGAAAATTGTAAGTAATACCAGCATCCCAAGCGGGGTAAATTTTAGTTATACCATCATGTTTTCGGCACCTGCTGGTGCAAGCAATATTACCATTGTTGACGATGTGCCCCAAGCACTGGGAAACATTAGTGTGCCTACGCCACAGGCAGTAAACGGGGTAAGTCCAACGGTACAAATTTCAGGAAACAATGTTACATACAGTTTAAGCGGATTGCCTGCCGGTTCTGCCAGCTCGGGCTCGTTTACCATTGTCACTTCATTTCCGGCCGGCACAACTTGCCCGGGAACTAGTGCCCGTAACCAGGCTGGTATTTATATTGGCGATAAATTGTTTTACACACCACATGTATCGACTACGGCTACAGCCGAGGATCCATGGAAAATTTCCAAATCCATTATATCGGGTGTGGTTTCAAACCCACAGGGCGGAAGCTGCGGATACCTGATGAACGAAGGCGATACCGTAAGTTACCGCTTGCATGTATCGAAAAAAAGCCCGTTTTGGGGCAATACCAACGGACAGCTTAACGCCTCCAATGCAATTGTAAGCGACATGCTACCGGCCGGAGCACAACTGATAAATTCAAACACAAATGCAGGCACTGTGGCACAAAACGGCAGCACCATTGAATGGACAATCGGTAATTTGGATGCAACTGTAGCCTATACCAATTACACCTGCAATATTGATGTGTATTATCCGGCAGGAACTTTTCCGAACGGAACAACAATATACAACCAGGCAGACCTTGACGCGGAAATATGCGGACAGGCCGTAGCATATCAAAGCAATGAAACCTGTATCGAGGTTGATGATTATGTAATTAATGCCGATGCAAACTTTTATAAGCGAATTTCACTGACCAACCGCGTACCGGGTTGTCAGGGGTATTATACCATCGTATTCTGTAATAACGGAAATGTTTCATTTTCAGATTATAATATAACAGATGACATTCCAACAGGCATTACTGTTACTGGCGTAAATGTTTACAATGCCGATGCAACAACTACCTTTTCGCTTACAGCCAATAACGGAAACGATGTTTTATCAAACAACATCAATAGTTATTATAATTCGGGAAATATCGGGTATACCGTAAATGACCTGAACCTTGAAATGACTAACGAACATCCGGTGGGCAAGTGCATTTTTATGCGGGTATATTTCACCATCGACAATAATGTGCCCATCGGGCAACAAATTACCAACTGTGCCCATTTCGACGGTCAGCAAAACAACCTCATACTTGCTGATGCTTGTGTAAGTTTTACTGCCGAAGAAGGCGAACCCCGCCCTTGTATCAATAAAGATATTTGTGATGTGCAAACCGACTACGAACCCGGCGATACGCTGCGTTTCAGGTTACGCGTACAAAATATTGGCAGCGCCACCATGAGCGGTGCAACCATACAAGATGCACTTAATGCCAATTTTAGTTATGCCGGCAACGAAAGTTACTATCAGGCATCAAGCTACAATGTGCCTTGTGCTTCAAACGGGCAAATACCTGGCAACACAACAGCATGGCAGGGCGTTACAACCTCTCATAGTGGGAATAACCTTAGCTGGAACTTACCCGACATAGCATCGGACTGCCAGCTATTTTATGTAGGCTTTTGCAGTTATTACGGCACATGGGCACTACCCTATTATTACATTGAATTTGATGCAGTGGTTGATAGTTTTGCCATGCCGGGCGTAACACCAAACGAATTTGAAATTTCGGGTGGCAACCTCACGCAAACCAACACTTCGAATACCGTTTACGCTCTTGTTGTTGCTTCTCTCGGACAAGAAATAAGCAAACAGGTAAGCTCTGATAATGGCAGCAACTTTGCCAATAGTGCCAATGTAGCCCCCGGCAGCAATGCACGCTATCGTTTAAGCTACACCAACACATCAAATATCCCGTTATCAGATATCGAAATGGTTGACCTGCTGGCGTTCAACGACAATTCAGACGACTGGCTGATACTTGACCGCAATAACCCACGTGGGAGCCAGTTTGGGGTTGATTATGTTGGCAACCATACAACAAGTCTGCAACCTACAGGTGCCCTCCCAACAACAAGTGTTGACTTTTCAGCGGGTGCCAACCTTTGTTTACCCAACTTTGGCGTAAATGTTCCGGGCTGTACAACGGCAAGCTGGAATACATCGCCCGACAAAAATGTACGGTTAAACTACAGTACATTTAGCCTGGCACCGGCACAGGCATTAAACGAAGATTTTGATGTTTCGGTGGCAAATACAATTGGGCACGACTCCACTTCGTGCAACGATTTTGCAGCACGCGCCTCGGCGAACTTCCTGCTTAACGGGTCACCACAGGCGGTTACTTTAACCCCCATTGCTGCACCACCGGTTTGTATTACTACCGACACGCTCCAGGTTTCCGACTCACAATGTTGTGAAAACACAACACTTGAGACAATTCAGGCACCTGCTTTGGGAGAATGTTGCATACAACTTAAATCAGAATGTGAAGTAGATTCATTTCATGTGGATATCACCAATGGCAGCTTCTCAGCATCAAGCTGGAATTGCGGTACAATGCCGATCGAATACGTTGGACTGAGTTCTTACACGTTTGATGTTGCCAATTGCGCTGTTGATATGACAAGTTGTATTGCGGCTGATTCTACCGGAGTTGTTTCAGTAAATTACACCATTTATTATTCCAATGGCGAAGAATGTGAAAAGTTTATTGAAATGGACTGCCACGTTCAGGAACCGGAATGCTGCGAGAATGTAAAAGTAGATATTTTTCAGGACCCGGACCTGGGCGAATGCTGTGCGCAATTTGTTTCAGAATGTGAAACCGATTCGGTAATGGTAACAATCACCAACGGAACGTTTGATTTTGCAACTTTAAACGGCGCTACCCTCACATCAGGGTTTGCAGGACAGAGCAGCTTTACATTCGACACGAATTCAGCCCCTGCCGATTTGGTTACCTGTGTAAATGCAGACTCAACTGGTCTTGTATCGATTAATTACGTTTCGTACTTTGCTAATGGCGAAGAATGTGAACAAAATGTGAGAATGGACTGCGAAGCTTCAGATTCCGAATGCTGCGAAAATATATCAGTAGATATTTTCCAGGACCCGGACTTAGAAGGCGAATGCTGCGCACAGTTTGTTTCAAAATGTGAAACCGATTCGGTAATGGTAACAATCACCAACGGAACGTTTGATTTTGCAACTTTAAACGGCGCTACCCTCACATCAGGGTTTGCAGGGCAGAGCAGCTTTACATTCGACACAAACTCAACAACTGCCGATTTAGTTACCTGTGTAACACCTGAATCAACAGGCGTTGTGTACATTGATTATGTAACCTACTTCGCAAATGGCGAAAAATGTGAAAGCCGTGTTGAAATGGACTGTAAAGCTCCAGAACCAGAATGCTGTGAGAATGTAAAAGTAGATGTTTTCCAGGATCCGGACTTAGGCGAATGCTGTGCACAATTTGTTTCGGAATGTGAAACCGATTCGGTAATGGTAATTGTAAGCAACGGGACTCTCGACCTTGCTACCCTGAACGGTTCTACCCTTACATCAGGATTTGCAGGACAAAGCAGCTTTACGTTCGACACCAATTCAGCCCCTGCCGATCTGGTTACTTGTGTAACACCAAATTCAACCGGTACAGTTTATATCACCTATGTATCGTACTTCGCAAATGGCGAAAAATGTGAGAAGCGGGTTGAAATGGACTGTGAAGCATCAGAACCCGAGCCATCATCCTGCTGTCCTGAGCTCAATTTCAAACTCAAGCCGGCATGGCCCGAAAAGAATACATACGTAGGATATTTCAGCATAACAAACCCCGACCCGTCATCGCCAATTTGTTCTGTAGAAATCAACCCAACGCCTGGTGGCTCATTCTCTACCGGAAATCTTTGGATTGACGGCAATTTATCAGGACAAAGCTGGACGAACTCCAACATACCTGCAAGCGGCAACCTGATGCCCGAAGCCTATAACAATATCGACTTTACATTAAAAGCCAAAGGCTACAAGGGTACAATTGAAGTTTGTATCACAAAATGCGATGGTACGGTTTGTTGTTTTGAGGTGAACTGGAACAAACGCCCGGTTATAGATGCCGATATTGAAGCCGGTGATTTAAACATTGGGCGCAAACTATTAGCTGTAAGTGTGAGCCCGTACATAACAACACCTACCGATGAAAAGGTAAAATATGTTTCTTTTGGTTATTTTAACGAAGATGAAGCGAATGATGATTCTAAACTGTTTGCTGCATCGACATGTTGCTTCGATTATAATAATGATTATGAATACATGGGAGAAGTTTCAATGAGCCGGCACAACGCGTTCTTTGAGTTGGTTAGTCCGTATGTTCCGTCAAAAGGAGAACAATATGCAACATTGCCACAATTTAACCTGGTATTTGAAGGTAAAATGCCAAAACTGGCCTGTACCTTGTTCAGCGAAGAGGGCAACATCATATACTCAGGAAGCATTGATGTGATTGCACCTGATACAGCAACAACATCGATAATAACACCTGAACTGGGCGCAAAAAGTGCCAATGAAATCCTGAAGCTGTACCCGAACCCGAACAACGGTAGTTTTACGGTTACATTTGCAACCGAATCGGAAGGCAATATGGACCTGCAAATCATCAATAATGCCGGACAAGTAATCAAAACCGAGTCGCTATGGATTGACAGGCCCGGTTTACATGAATACAGAATAGATGCCCCCGGATTACCCGATGGTGTTAACCATGTCATACTGAAAGACAGCCGGGGTACCCAAAGCAAGGCTTTTATCCGGAGATAAATAACAAAAGCAATTTAATTTCTCATTAATGCAAAACGCAGGACTGTAACTTTTAGTCCTGCGTTTTTTTATTGTAATAGCATACCGTTTTAAATACGCTACATTTCAGTTACTGAAATCGAACTATTAGCAACGTTATCACCAATTTTAACCATACCCTTTAATGATGAAGGCGATTGAACTTCAATCGAAATATTTTTAGAATGAGTACCATCGATAACAATTTCTTGCGCACCTGACTTTAAAATGGTAAGATTATCAACGTCAACATTTTTTGAATTATAAAACATCATTGCCGGTGGTTTTGAGGTTTTTAAATCGAGGTTTTTAATGTTCACACCATCAGCATCAACACATACCAACCCATTTTCTGCCACCATTTTCATGTTTTCGAGGTTCACATTTTCGAGGTTCATCTCGGGCAATCCCTGAAGATATATTGCCTGATAAGCACCCCGGCAGGTGATATTTTTCATGTAAATATCTTTGAACTGTGGTGTCTCTTCCGTTACTTCAAAAACTTCTTCAGAAGTATCGCTTCCTTCGTTTTGATCGAGCATTTCAGAAACCGACAAGCCACCATAATACAAGTTAAATGAGATGGCATTGGTAGGTATGTCAATCATATCGACATCCGAAATATAAACACCCTCAACAACGCCCCCGCGCCCACGGGTACTTTTAAAGCGCAAACCTACATCAGTACCTATAAAAGTACAGCCCGAAACATGCATGTTTTTCACACCGCCTGACATTTCGCTGCCTACCGTTACACCACCATGCCCGTGATAAACCACACAGTTTTTTATAATCAGGTTCTCAGATGGGATACCCCGTTTGCGCCCGTCTTCATTTTTACCCGATTTTATACAAATAGCATCATCGCCCACATCGAAGCGTGACTTAGTCAGTACCACATTTTTACACGATTCGATATCAATACCATCCCCATTTTGTGAATACCACGGGTTGCGTACTTCAATATTACGCACGGTGAGGTTTTCGCACATCAGCGGGTGAATATTCCATGCCGGCGAGTTTTGAAACGTAGGCCCTTCGAGCAAAACTTTGTTGCTTTTAATAATACTGACCATCACCGGGCGGAGGAAATCTTTAATGGTTTTGTAATCTTCGATATTTTCAAAGTTCTCAGGAACATTCATACCACTCGATTCCATTCCACGTTTGTAAGCTTCCGAAGGCATCCATATATCGCCCTTTTCGTTAAGCACACCGCCCGATTTCACCAAATCCGTCCATTGGTTTTTCGTCATTTTTGAACGTTTAACATGTCGCCAGGCATCACCCGAACCGTCAAAAACACCCATTCCTGTAATGGCAATATTTTCAAGTTCGGCACCATTAATTGGTGACATACAACGCACGGTGTTCAACCCTTCGAAACTGGTTTCCACAAGGGGGTATAAATCTTTGTTACGGCTAAAAACAACCAGGGCGCCACTTTCGGTATGCAGGTTGATATTGCTTTTTAGTGTAATGGGGCCGGTTAACCAGATCCCCTGTGGCACAATAACTTCGCCACCACCTTTTTTTGCAACATGGGCAATGGCAGAAGCAAAAGCTTCAGTATTTAGGAACTGTCCATCACCAATTGCACCAAATTCGGTAATTGAAACCGAATAGTCAGGAAAAGCTGGTTCTTCAACCTTTGGCATATCAAACTCAACTCCATCATATACAGAAGGTAAATCCCCAACTTCTTCTTTAACTGCAGAATCACAAGCTATCATCCCTACAGCTACAAAAGCTGTAATAACAGGTAACACAAAAATCTTCTTTAAAACCATCATCTATTATTTTAGAAATCAATTAACTATTCAATTTGATTATTTATCTTTTTTAACCCGTCATAAACAAGCTGCGATACCGCTTTTGCCCCTTCAGGCTGAAAATGGGTATTATCATCCTGCCCGTCGGGATATGCATCATACATTCCGGCCGGCAGGTTCATGAAATAATTTTTACTAACATAATCGCGCCCCATTTTTGAAAAATAGTTCATAGAACGCTGGTTCAGGTCAACCAATAAAACATCCAGTTCATCAGCAACTGCTTTCATAGCATCGGGGTAACCTTTATGTACATTTTCGAGATGCCCATTGTGCCATGGATAGTTACGTGCAACCGGGGTCAGCAGCACCGGGATTCCGCCTTTTTGCCTTGTCTGCACAACATACAAGCGCAAAAATTCTTTGTACCCTTCAATGTTCACATAACGTTCGTGTTTGCTTTTCGAGCCATCGTTATGCCCAAATTGAATAAGCACCAGGTCGCCTGGTTTCATATTCTCATAAACATAACGCCATCTTCCTTCCTGGAAAAAAGTACGTGTGCTTCGTCCACCCCTTGCACGATCATCAACAACCACACTGTCTGTTTTGATAAGGTTGTTTAACATCGCCAGACTGTCCTTAGCCATAAATGGCTGGAATACCTGCCCCCATCCTGTTACTGGATAACGGTTTTGCATATAATCATCTTCAAGTGCATAATTAGCCATGGTTGAATCACCAATAAGCCAGACTTTCGTTATATCCTCACTCGTTTCTTTGTTTATACATGCTGATAAAAACAAGAAAATGAACAGAATAGAATAAAATATTTTAACTGATTTCATGTGCTTATATCTATTTATCAATTCGTATCCAATCGATATCCATATCGCCGGTATCACTTTCAAGACCGTTGCGCAAAGCAAAGAAGCCAAGTTTGGCACCAATCCATCGCCCGGCACGGGCTTCAAATTCATCCCCTATTTGTATAAAACGCTTTCCATTTTCGCTGATACTAAAAGTACACATACCACCTTCAGCCACCTCAACCTTAAAATATATGGTTTGAGCGTCATAGGGTTGACTAAAAATTTCTTTTTCGGCACCTTTTTTACGGGCATCTTCACACCTTACCATTCGCAGAACTGTATTACCATCAACCTGTTTTAAAGCGACATACTGATAATCTTCGCCCATAACGATGAAACCAGCTTCTTCCCCGTCGGCACGTAATTTAACTGTTGCTTTGGCAGTAGCGGTAAATTCCTGTGCCGGAAACTTTTGTAAAAACAAATTCGGCACCGCCCACAAATTCACATAATTTTCGGGGCGTGGACGGCAATTCAGACGGTAGAAACCAAGATTACCACTGGGGAAACCAAATTTCATTTTGGGGTTGGCATGCCATTGCCACTGAATGCCTAGCTGATGCGAGTTAAACTCATCGGTATCAACAGGTGTTACAAGCGGCCATTCAGCATCAACATCGGGTTTTTTATAAGTTGTAACAGGTTCCCCCACTCCATTTCCATCGTAGTCAACACCCATTACCGGCCAATCGTTTTCCCACTTCATGGGGTTCATGTGCACAACACGGCCATAAGCATAGCGGTCCTGAAAATGAATAAACCAATGCTCACCTTTTACGGTTTCGACCCATGCCCCCTGGTGCGGGCCATTTATATCGGTTGAACCTTGTTCGAGAACCCGTTTTGCTTCATATGGGCCAAATGGAGTTTCGGCTCGCAATGCCAACTGCCAGCCGGGTTTTACACCACCGGCCGGTGCAAAAATATAGTAGTAACCATTGCGCTTATAAAATTTCGTACCCTCTACGGTGGGGTTATCCTTATGGCCGTCGAAAACCATCACGGCATCGCCCGTAAGTGCACTGCAGTCGGGTTCCATTTCAGATACAATCAGTACTGATTTCACACCCGCACGACTTCCGGCAAACGCAAACGAGAGGTAAGCTTTGCCATCTTCATCCCATAAAGGACAGGGGTCAATTAACCCTTTACCTGCTTTTATCAGGTATGGTTTTGTCCAGGGACCTTTGGGGTCCTTAGCTTTCACATAGTAAATACCAAAATCGGGGTCACCCCAAAAAATATAGAGCTCACCTTCGTGAAAACGGATACTGGGCGCCCAAACCCCGTTTCCATGCTGTGGCACATCAAAAACATCGGCGGGTACAACTTTGGGCAGTGCATACGAAATAAGCTCCCAGTTTACCAAATCTTTCGAGTGTAAAACCGGCAAGCCGGGCACACAATTAAACGATGAGGATGTCATGTAATAATCATCGCCAACCCGGCAAACATCAGGATCGGAGTAATCGGCATGGATAATGGGGTTGGTATAGGTACCATCGCCATTATCGGCCACCCAGGCTTTTGATACAAATTTGTCGTTTGTATTATTATTGCTGGCTTTAATTTGAGTTAGTGTGATTATTCCAACAAAAATCAGCACAAAGATTCTTAGTTTGTAATTCATATTATTCCTATTTATGTTTCTAATTGCTAATGTTTAGTACAGAAATCGTGTAGACGTTGTTATTGATTCATGTGATTTTTATCGATAAAAGCCGATCTCTATTCCCCGGGCACCCAACCATTAAAAATATTCATCAATGTGTATTCGTTCCGTTGTGTTTGTGTAAGCTGATATGACCAACCTACCCTTTCGTTGGGGGCTGCACCTGCTCCTGAGCTATTGAATTCAGCGTAAAAAGCGGTTTTTTCATTCGACTCTTCTCCCCAGTTGTGCCATCCCCCTGGATTGACAACATCGCTCATTTCGCAACCGATAAATACTGTTTTTGCATACGGGCGCCATGGACGTCCGAGATATACCGACTTTTTATCGGCATCACCGTGTATCCTGCAATTTAAAAAAACAAAACCAAAAGGGGTATCCTTATCGGTTGATGCAGCGGTTATGTATCCATGCCGCTTGCAAAAAATTTCGCATCCGTCAAAAACAGCCGTTGACCATCCGAAGATAAAATCTACTGTTCCTTCGATATAGCAATTTTTATAGTATTGCCGACTGTTTTTCCCATGTGGGTAAAGCGTATCCTGAAAACCCAAAAAGCGGCAATTATTGAAAAACACCCTGTCGCCATCAACACGAACGGCAACTGCCTGGCCTACCGGGCCTGCCGAGTTCTCAAAAGTGATATTAAGGGCTGTAAAATCATTCCCAAACACAAAGAACCCCGAGGAACCTGTAGTCCCCATTTCTTCACCAAAAACATTTTGCTTTGAGGCATAATCATCATTGGTTATAATTGTCTTCTCAACATCTTCACCCATAAAAGTGACTCGGTTTTTAGATGCCGGCAGCACAATTTTTTCTTTGTAAACCCCGGTTTTGATAAAAATTACCGTTTCCTTCTTCCTGAAATCCGGAACCGCATCAATGGCATCCTGAACAGTTTGGAAATTGCCCGAACCATCGGCTGATACAACAAAATCATATTCAACAGCGAATACCGATGAATGAAATAATAAAGCGATAAAAACAACAATTAAGTATGATGACAACAACTTCATAGACAACGATTGTTTAGTTGATTAATAATTTACGGGTTTGCAAACGATTATCGGCACTTGTAATTTTAACAATATACAAAGCCCCTTTACTTAAACGTACAGATATTTGAGCTTTTTGACTTTGAATGTATGATGATGTCAGCTTTTTACCTGAAACATTATACACTTCAATTAATTCAATTTGTTGATTACCCTGAACATTTAAAAAGCCTGATGAATCGTAATTAATTTTGTAGTTACCATGTGTGTTTTCAATCTGGTTTGAGGATGTTTTGTCTTCAACATTAACAAGCTCTGCGCCTTCATATTGTCCTTCAATAATATCGGCAACAAGACTGTTCAGGTAAACTTCAACATTCGGGTATTCACCATCAACGGATGTTGCTTGGGCATCACCGGCATCATCCGGATCAAGTCCATTAGCTTGCTCCCATTCATCGGGCATACCATCTTCATCGGAATCGACAGGGGCATCGCCCGATTTTAATTCAGGCCAGCCACCAACAGTTTCCTGTGAGTCGATGATACCATCTTCGCTGCCATTACCACCATCCATATAGGTCGCCGTGCCGGTGCTTACTTCGTGGATAACCCGTTTGTCAGTAGTATCCCTTACATAACTTGCACCTACATATTCAAGTATCATTTCATAAGCCATCGCGGCAGTATGGGTCATCACCTCTCCGGTTGGATGTGGAGCTTCAATCTTAATTTCTTCTTTTTCGGCTTCGGTTACCGTACCGTAACTATGGTGGAACTGGTTAAAAACGCCATAGGTCCAGTTGTCGTTGGTTGCCCGTTGCGATGTTTCAAGCACATTACCATCAATGAAAAACTTACCCCAAATATCCGAAGTTGGTTTCCCGGAGTCTTTTTCTTTATCAATTGAAACAATACGTTCGGTTTTAGTTGTAGCCGGTCCGGGTTTATAGTAACAGTTTACAATATTCACGTTCATTGCCTCGCCACCATAGCAGCTGTTGCCATGCCAGTTGTATATCACATTGTTACGAAGGTCAACCGCATCAGTCAGGGCAAAAGCATCACCGTCGGTCTCGCCAAGGCGTGGGTTGCGGCTGTCATGGTGCGCCAAAAGATTATGATGAAATGATGCATTTTTACCACCCCATATCCCACCATATCCGTGCGATCCCTTTCCATGAACTGAATTTCTTAAACTTTCAGAAATCAAGCACCATTGCATGGTAAATGTTTCGTTTTGATAAAAAGAGACACACTCATCGGTTGACCAACTCATTGAACAGTGGTCGATCATTATATTTTTTTGAAAGCGCCCTCCAAGGGCATCGCCTTCCTGTTGGGCTGCATCGCCCATCCTGAAACGAATAAAACGAATAATAACATTATCGGCCGCAACCGTTACCGGATAATCGGCCAGTGTTATGCCATCGCCCGGGGCAGTTTGCCCGGCTATGGTGATATCAGCGTTTCTTATTTTTAAATCATCTTTGAGGTGGATTGTACCCGAGACTTTAAATACAACAATACGCGGCCCTGTAGCCCCAATTGCCGTACGCAACGATCCCAGCGTGTAATCATCGTTCAAATGTGTAACATAAATCACCTGCCCCCCGCGGCCACCGGTAACATACTTTGCATGTCCGTTGGCCCCCGGAAAGGCAGGCAACTGGTCATTCTGACCAAAACTGAACAATGTGGCAAAAATGAATAAAACACTTAACTTAAACGTAGAATTTAATAACCTGTATTGCATGATCTGTTTTTTAATATTTATGTTTTCAATTATGATTTACAATATGTTTCAACACTTCTTTTTGAACACCTGTTTGATATGAAATAATATAAACCCCATTCTTAAATGGATTTAGGTTTATGTGCTCAACATCTGCAACAGAAAGCACTTGAGTGCCAGTAATGCTGAAAACACTGACATTTGAAGCAACACAACCGAAATGAATAACATCATCGGTTACAGATACTTTATTTGAATTATGGAAATCGTTAACACCAACATCAGTCCCTACAATAAACGACCCCGGGCCTTCGAACCACCCTGGATGCGTTTCAGATGTATATGTTCCGTCACCTAAGGTTTCAGCATTTATGATCAATTGATCCAAATGAACATCAGCATTTAACACAGCCACCCCGCCACTGTTTAAGCCCATCGACAAGCTTCCCTGTATTGCTTTTTCATGGCTAAAAACAACCTTATTGCCATTGGCTACGTCGATAAACCCGTTACCAAAAGCTTTTTCAACCTTTCCATCGAAAGCTGAGATATAGGGTTCTCCCGGATATTTTTCACTACCCGAAGTTAAATCCCAAATGCCTGAAAAACCTGAGTTATCAGCTTTTAAAACTACGGTTCCGGTATTGACGGTGCCTTTGCCATTATTCAAAGCTGTTATAATGTTGGCCCCTGTAAATGTTCCGGGCAGAACCATCTCGGAGCCGGCGCTGTTACCGCTTTCCATTATAAGTTTTATATCCCCTTCGAGCACAACAGGTGCCGTTAGGGTAAAGCCTGCCCCACCAGTGTTGTACCGAAAAGAAGTACCATCGTGCATATAAATGTTACCAGTACAAACATGGTCACCCCCCCTAAGCCGCATGTTCCCGTTTGTTGTAAGAACGATATCAGCAACAAAAGGCGTTGATGTGGTTTCCATCTCAACATCGCAATAAACCTTTTCACCTGCTTCGGGCAATAAGGCCGGCACAAAATGGGCCGGATTGTCCCAATTGCCATTATCTCCACCTATAAAGGTAAACCCGCTTGGGCGCCCAACCAAAACTTCACCATCACCACTGATTAAATCGGGGTTTGAAACAGCGGTATAAGAAGCTATGGGTTGCATTTCGCCATCAATAAAAAATTCGCTTGTGGTTAATGTGGCAAAAAGGTTTAATTGTACACTGCTGCTAACAATAAATTTTGAAGTAGGCTGAAATGCCAGTGAATGACTGACTGTAAACACAGCCTCAGCATTTATTTCGGTATCTCCCTTACCAAGTGAGCTTTCTGCGGCCCCTTCAACTTCTCCTTCTTTAACCAGGATATCACCTGAAAAACCTGAATTGTTTCCATTCAGGATTAATATCCCCGATCCGGTTTTGATTAATTTATGTACCCCGGTTAATGTGGCATCAAGCGTTAATACACCTTCGATATCAAAGAACAGGGTATCTTTTGTAGCAATTTTGCCCCCGAGGCTCACCTCGTTTTCAGTATAGATTACAGAAGCATTAACGGCAATATAGTCTGCAATGCTATTTTCAGCTACTTTTAACACAGCATTATTATTTAAATTCAGGTCGGCACTAAAAGTGCCCCCATTGGCTATAATGGTATCGGAACCATTAACATTGGCAATTTCGCCGGCAGCCGGAACACCTTCGGGCGACCAATTAACCTCGTTACCCCAACTTTTATCATCGCTATGGCCTGTGAAAGTATAACTTTGAACCATGGCTTCTTCGGCGGATGGGTCCCAACCATCGTTACCACTAAGCACGCTGGCAGCAGTATATTCCAGTGCCTCCTCATCGGTTAAAGCACGCAATCCGGCCCAATCGGCACGGCTGCTCATGTCGGCTCCGGCACCGGTATTTTTATATTCGTATAAATGTAATTTGTTGCTTGTTGGTGAATAATCCATGTTCCATATATCGCCCCATCCTTCGGGGTGTATCATTTCGGTCATTTTGCAATACAACCAGGCTACCTTAGGGTAGTTATGCCATGGGCGTCCCAGTCGTATTTTCGATCCATCGTCGCCAGCACGGGGGCTGTCTTCGGCATAGGTAATATCGCATTCATAAAAAACATAACCATATTGCTGCGACTCTTCGGTTGAAGGGGCTGTAATCCAACCTCCACCCCAGCTACGGATTTCGCATTTTTCGAAAAAAGCAATGCCCCCTCCATAAATATAATCGGTACGCCCAACAACGAGGCAATTTTTAAAGTATGAGCGGTTCCCATCGCTCCAGAGGTAAATAGTATCCTGATAACCTTCGAGGTTGCAATTAATGAAAACCACTTTGTCGGCACGAACGGTTATGGCCTGTGCCTGCCCAACCGGACCGGCGGTATTGCGGATGGTAATATTCTCAGCCTTAAAGCCATCGCCGTGTATGGTAAGTGTTGCCGAGGTGCGTATGTTGTCACCGCTCCAAAGCGATGCATCATCAGCCGGGCATTTTCCATCGGGGCAATCATAAATATGATAGCTGATTATTGTTTCGTCGCGGCTTTCGCCAACGATTGTAATATTTTTTTTATCAGAAGGCACCATTAACTTTTCAGTATCGTAAGTACCCCGTTTTATGTAAATTGTTGTTTGACGGTTGTTATTGGAAGGAACCGCATCAATTGCGTCCTGAATTTTACTGAAGTCGCCGCTACCATCAAGGGCCACTACAATGTCGGCATTGATTGATTTTTGGGCAAAAGCAGATAGGGACAGTAAGAATGAAAGGAATATGAAGTAAAGTTTTGACATTCTTTTCTATTTTAAGTTTAATTAGGCAGAAGTTGATTTAAATAAGGTAGCGAAGCCCCGCGAAAATCGCGGGAGCTTCGTACCTTCCATAAAAAGACTAACCAGTATTTTATTTATTATGAACAGCCGGATTACTCCGGTTAAAGTAATTATAAACCAGATCTCCAACGTGGGTCACCACTGTCGGATTTTCCCTGGAATGCATTATCGTTGATATTAAAATCAAGCGCAACATACGGGTCAACCCACAACTGTGCGGCAGTTCCGCTATACAGGAACGATGGGAATGCCGGTATTTCATTTTCCGAAAATTCGAGGTCTGATGTTGCATAAGTATTTTTAATATCGAATACCGTATTGGGCAGGCCATCGAAGCCTTTTACCGCGTAGGTTTCTTCATTGTCCATATCCCAACCGTGGCCCCAAATGGTATTGTGAATCTTTATACCATTAAGTACATCGTTGTTACCGTCGCCACCACGCCACCTGAACATTTGGCGGCCAACATCAGGAACTTCGTTTAAAGTACACCCATCCATTGTGATAGAATTGGAGTTAGAACGGCTAACCAAAAAGTACTGGATTTTAGAGAACGTTGAATTTGACAATACAATATCGCCAACCGACCAGGTATCTTTGTCAACCGAAAGCACACCATATCCATTGATGCTGTCAACTAAACAGTCGTTAAGCTTATACAAGCCCAAATGGCCTTCGCCACCTTTCATCCGGCAAATTCCACGTAACGAGTGAATACGGCACGACTCAAATGAAATTTCGTCGACTGTGCTCGATTTATCGATATTGAACACGTAGTTACCATCAAAATCGCCCTGAAAACGGATATTCTCGAAAGTTATGGCAGCAATAGCAGCCCCTTCAACCGTGCGGAAGTTAGAACCACATTCGATAATTGGTAACGACTGAACAAAGCTGTAGCCACTTACAAAATGAGCCGATTTTGAGAATTCAAAGCCACCGGCATTGTAGGTTTTGCCGCCTTCGAGCAATATGTAAGCACCCTCGGGGGCATCAGCAAGCGCTGCAGCTAAAGTATCGGGATTATCGGTACCAGTTAAATCGATCACATTATCGCCCAGTTCGAGTGCAGGTTTTGTTGTATAAACCTCCCAGCCGCGAAGCTCGCCATCGCTGTAAATGGCAATTTGGTATTCGGTTGCCGGTTCTAACCCGCCAACAATTTTCTCCTCAGCAGTCCGGTCTTCTTCAGTTACCTCAAACTCTGATATTGGAGACGTTAAACGCTCATCATCAATGGCATAAACTTTTACACCCGTAATTGGTCTTCCAACAGGTGTCCATAAAACTTTAGCCCTTGTATCGGTTACATCAAACATACCGGGGACCCTTTGGTTTGAAGGAAATTTTTGAGTACGTACACTGCCCAGGAACGAAGGTTTACTATTAAATTCATCATCATCGGCAATGGCCGTTACCTGTATTTGATAAATGGTAAACCACAGCAATTCTTCGTTTGTGAGTGTTTCATCAATTACAAAGTAGTTAGTATCGGTTGTAAAAGAATAATCAACCGTTAAAAATGAATCGCGACTTACTTCAACAAAATACTCCTCGGCCGCTTTCATTTTACCCAATTCAACAATAATGGTATTCTCAACCGACATCAACCCTTCTTCGTTATTCAGTACCGGCTGAAACAACCGGGTACGCGGATATTCTTTTTCTTCTTCACAAGCATTAAGAACAAATAATCCTGTAACGAAGAAAAACATCAGCATTATAATATTTGATTTATTGATCTTCATTTTATTCAGTTTTAAAAATTAACATTTTTGGTTATTAAAATCCGTAACCATCGTTTTTCAACAACCCTTTGCTGTTATCAATTCCGGTAGTTGGAATTGGGAAAATGTAACGTACCGGATAGGTATAATTTGCCCAGTCGCGTGTGATCCACTCCTGGTATGTACCTGTTTCTTCGTCAACAAGCGATATCAACCACGATTGGCGTTCCCATGTATCATCGGGGGCACCCAGTACTTTTTCGAACTTGTTGTAAATATCAAGTTCACCACTTTCGTTAATTTTGGTGTATAAATAATCGGGGTATTGTCCGGTTCCGGCCTGTGCATTATCGGCCATTTGTTTTGTACCCTCAACCGTTTCCTGTACTTTCTCGTAGTATAGGTTCCAACGGATCAATTCGTATTTACGGATCATTTCACCACCAAACTCCCAAGCACGTTCATCAACAATTGCATTGAAGAAACTTTCTTTACTTGCGGCAGCGTTAGCAATATAAGCATCAACTTTTTCTGCCCAGTCGGCTGCATCGAAAGCACGTTGGCGCACACGGCGGAAAGCTTCAATTGCCGAATCGGTAGGTCCGTTCAGTTCGTTTTCGGCTTCGGCATACATCAATAGCACGTCAGCATAACGCATCATAGGCCAGTTAATACCTGTACCTTTATCGGTTGAAGGCCCCGGGGGTGTATCCATAAAATGGCGGCTCCATTTACCTTGTGAAACATTAAAACCACTTGAGCTCACAAGCTCTTGCTGAAAGTCTTCGTTAACCTTATAGAATCCACAAGTTACATCGAAGCGCTCATCCTTTTCATCAAACGAATACACGTAAGTCGGAGGCATGGCCATATAATTTCCACCGCTTCCGTAGGGGTGGTTTCCACGCTCAACTTCAATTCCGATATTCCAACCAACGTCGCCTTCACCAACAGCAAAAGGCACTTCAAATAAAACCTCATCGTTAACCGGTGCAATGAATTTGCACTCGTTCATAAATATTTGCCTGAAATCATCAGGCAACACACGATCTTTCAGGTCAATCAGTTTCTTTGTATAATCTCTCGCAATCTGGTAATATTCCAGATAGTCATCTTTACGTTCCATTTGCATATCGGGGGTTAAAAAATATCCACCACGCTGCAAAGCTAAACGGGCAATCATCCCCAGCGTATATTCGCGGTTAATCTGCTCAATGCCAAACTGGCAATCTTCGGCCCATTTCATATCCTCTTCAATATCGATCATATCCTGGATTACCTGCGAAAGGATTTCGTTACGATCGGTTTTAGGCAGGTTAAATTCAACATCTACCCCGGGTGCCTGTGTTGAAAACGGAACATCGCCAAAGTAGAAGGTAAGCATGCTGTACCAGTATGCACGTAATGTATAGGCTTCGCCCAGCAAGTGGTTCATTTCATCGGCCAGGGCAACATCGTCGCTTTCATAAGCTTCGCTGTTTTGAATACCTTCGATGGCAATATTACAATCGCGGATAGCCTGATATCCGATTTCCCATACATATTCAAGGTCGCCATTATTTTCGCGGGCATCGAGCCTCCAAATCTGGTAGCGAGCCCCATCGCTTGAACCACCTGCGTGTTCAATATCGGTACAACCGGTCATGTTGTTCGACAAACGTGAGCGGAAACCGTCGTGGCTAAAGTGCACATAAGCAGCATTCATTGCTTTGCGCGCATCTTCGGCATTTGAGAAGATGTAATTTTGATCGAACGTTGATAGTGACTCCGGCTCCAGAAAATCCTGGCATGATACGAAAGTCATAATCATGAACGATAATATGATGTGTTTGATTTTTATCATTTTCATCTCGTTAAATTTTATGAGTTTATTTTCATACTATTAAAACTTTTATTTTCAATGGTATAGTATGGAACTCGCATGTGTTTTAATTATTCTCATGGATGTCACTTTTTTACATGCTCGTTTCTTACTTACTTTTAGAATGTCACATTCACACCAAATGTAAATGAACGGCTACGCGGATAAGCCGAGAAATCAACTCCCGGAGTAAGTGCTGAATATGAACTGCTGCGGGTTGTACTAACCTCAGGGTCGTACCCTGAATAGTTGGTCCAAACAAACAAGTTGCTACCCGAAGCATAAAAACGCAATTGTGACATACCAAAACGCTGTGACACATTACGTGGCACGGTATAGCCAATTGTAAGGGTGTTTAAACGCAGATATGAACCGTCTTCAACCCCAAAATCGGAGAAAACAGCGGTTGCCTGACCAAATGAGTTTGGACCGTTCAACATTTCTTTGCCTTCGTTCATCTGGCGCAATTGTTCCAAATCGGTAACTACACCACCGGCAGTCCCGGTAATTGAACCATCAACATCGATATATGTAAAACGCTTATCAGAGCTTTGGCTACTCAGCATGTTTCCAAACGAAGTACGGTAATACTGGTTATATTCAATTTTACCAGTATTGTAAATATCGTTTCCGTACGACCAGTTAAACAACATCGACATATCAAAACCTTTGTAAGTCATGTTCACCCCAAAACCACCTGTAGCCAACGGAAGTGCACTTCCGATAACCTCACGGTCGAGGCTGTTAATAATAGAGTCGCCATTCAGGTCTTTTATTTTCATATAACCAGGCTTAACATCGTTAACACCAAGTGTTTGTTTAGCATCAGGAACTCCTTCTTTTAAAACATAGGTACCTGAAGCTTCATCATAACTTTCAAAATCGTCAACCGAGTACATCCCGTCGTTTCGGTATCCGTACATCATACCAATGGTTTCGCCAACTTTCAGGTAATAATCATCGCGGTCTTTAAGGTCGGTACTGGCCCAGTTCGACTGGTAAAAACGTTCATCAGTTCCATCAAGTTCGTCGATATTGGCACGGTTGATACCAAAGTTAACATTGGCCGAAAGGGTGAATTCATCCTGCTCAACAATATAAGTATTCAAGCCCAGCTCAACACCTTTATTCGATGTACTTCCTATGTTGTTCCACTGGGTTTCAAAACCTGAAATTGGCGAAATCGCCGACTGGATCAACAGGTCTTCTGTTGTATTCTGGTACAAGTCGAGGCTACCGTTTACACGACCATTTAAAAGAACGAAATCAAGACCAAGATTTCGGTTAACAGTCGTTTCCCAACGAACATCGGGGTTAAACAAAGTAGAACCATCAGGCGAATAGTACGCGTTGTAAGCATTGGTACCCATACCCGGGCCATTGTTTGTACTGGCATCAAACAAAAACTTTGTTGAATTTGAAGGGATGCGGTCGTTACCGGTTGTACCAAAGCTCACACGCAGTTTCAGCTCATCAAAAACATCCATGTTTTTAATAAATTGCTCTTCCGACATTTTCCAACCCAGTGCAACGGCAGGGAATATACCTACACGGTTTTCTTTCGAGAATTTACTCGACATATCCGAACGCAATGTAAACGTTAACAGGTATTTTTCGGCATATTGGTAATTCATACGACCGAAAAATGAAACACGGTTATTATTGGTTGACTCAGATGTAGCATAGGCAACAGTATTACCAAGCACCATGTTCGCAAATAACTCTTCGGGCTGCATCGATTCCCTGAAATCTTCAGTACGGGCTGACGAACGGAAACCTCCGCTCGAATATATTTCGTGCCCTAACAATACATTTAAATCGTGAGCACCCATTTCAGGGAGAATATAATTTACGGTGTTTAACCAGCGATACGAAAAGTCATCACGATTTTCCATCGTACCAAGCGGTAAACTGTTTCCTTCCTGGCGAGACTGACTAGTGAGCGGACCATAATAACGAAGGCGCTCTTCGAAAGTACGGCTATCGGTATAAGTTGTTTTCAGGATAAGGTTCTTAAGCGGGTTCCATGTTAAACCGGCATTCAACACATAACGGTTGGTGTTACGTTGCCTCCAGTCTTGTTCGGCCAGGTCGAGCGGGTTAATCATGCTCAACAGGAACGACTGGTAGTCGTCAGACGAATCAACTTTATTGAGGTCGATTTCAAGCTCGTCGGCAATACCGTTTACAGGGCGGGCCGTAATTACGTCGCGAACACGCAACTGGGCGCTACCTGATGTCCCGGCACCGTCAACCTGGGTATCGGTAATACGTGCCGATGCATCCAAGGTCAGATTATCGGTAATTTTATGGTTCAATTTAAAATTGACCACATTACGCATATAACCGTTTCCAACCATAATACCTTCATCATTATTATTGGTAAGGCTCAGGTTGATTTTGGTTTTTTGGTTACCACCACTTACACTAACATTATGTGATTGAGACAACTGAGTACTTCCAAAAATCTCATCCTGCCAGTCGGTTGGTTCTTTATATTTATATAGCTCAAGGTCGTCGTATTTTCCGTAATACTTTTCAAAGTTTCTCAAATCGGCATCCGAACGCATTTTTGCATGCTCATATTGAGCCATTACATATTCGTAAGGCCCAAGTACATCAAGCTTACGCTCCTGGGGCAAATGCTTCGATTGCAAATATCCGTTGTACGAAACCGAGGTTTTACCGGCTTTTGCACTACGCGTTGTTACAATAATAACACCATTGGCAGCCTGCGCACCATAAATGGCAGTTGAAGCAGCATCCTTCAGAACGTTAATGCTTGTAATGTCGGAAGGAGGAATATCGCGAATGGTTTCAACGATAAAACCGTCAACAACAAACAGCGGAGAATTGTCCTGGGTAATAGAGCCGCCACCACGAACACGAACAACAATTTCGGCATCGGGGGATCCATCGGTTGTGGTGATGTTTACACCCGGAAGACGTCCTTTAATTGCTTCGGCAGCACTCGAAACCGGAATTTTTTTCAGTTCCTCACCCGAGATGGTAGCAATTGACCCGGTATTATCTTTACGTTTCACACTACCATAACCAATGGCAACAACCTCATCGAGTTGTTTGGCATCAACTTTTAATTCAACATTAATAGATGATTGGCCATCAACTGCAATTTCAGTCTTCTGATATCCAATAAATGAGAACTGTAGCGTAGCCGATGCCGGCACACTAATTTCAAACTCGCCATCGATATTGGTAACAGCCCCGTTGGTTGTCCCTTTCTCGATCACGTTAACACCGGGCAGGTACTCCCCGGTCTGGGCATCTGTTACGGTACCTGAAACAGTAACATTCTGAGCATAAAGCACAGAAGTTGCCATAAACAAAAAGCCCATTACAAGAACTCCTATACGCGAAAAGAACACGCATAGTTTTTTTTGCTTTTGATTCACAAAATCTGTCATAACTTTTTAGATTAATTAGGATTATAAGTATTATAAATTTCCAAACCGGCCATAATAAACGGCCCCACACCTTTGGGGTCGTTCATACGTACAGGTTCATTGATATAATATTCGAACGACCCGTCGCGGTATGGGTTGCCGCCTAAGCCGGCCACAGCACATACTTTATCCAGACTGATCGTCCCGTTTTCATTTTCAACGATAAACTGTTCAAGAATCCCGTTATAGCCGTTTAGTGCTACATCGAGGTAAGCTTCATCGATATAATTGTTGCGGACAGCTTTTACAAGCGAATACACAAACATTGAAGAAGCAGAGGCTTCGAGATAATTTCCATCGCGGTGCCCAAGGTCAAGAACCTGGTACCAAAGACCACTCTCTTTATCCTGATACTTTTTGATACCTGCAGCCACATCATCGAGTATATTCAGCATTGTCTCCCTGCCCTGATAATTTTTGGGCAGGTAATCAAGCACATCGACAATTGCCATGGCATACCAGCCCATTGCACGCCCCCAGAAATGAGGGGAACATCCGGTTTCGGGATCAGCCCAGCGCTGTGTTTTACTTTCGTCCCAGCCATGATAATTTAATCCTGTTTCAGGGTTGTACGTATGTTTGTGAACCACCACAAACTGGTTTACCACATCATCGAATGCTTCCGGCTCGTTAAACACTTTTGCGAAGCGTGCATAAAAAGGTGCCCCCATGTACAAACCGTCGAGCCACATTTGATGTGTGTATCGTTTTTTATGCAAGAAACCACCTTCGGCAACACGTGGATGATCGCGCAACTGGTCGCGCAATATATAAATAGCCTTTTTGTAACGTTCGTCGCCAGTTTCGTCATACAAATCAAACAAAAACTTACCAGAGTTTACTTTATCGATATTGAAATCGCTGCGTTTATACTTTCTGATTTCGCCATTCTCGTTTATAAAATCATCGGCATAGCCCTTAGCATAATTGAAGTATTTTTCATTGCCGGTTTCTTTCCACACTTTTATCATCGATTGAGCGATAAGCCCGCCGGTATAATTCCATTTTCCTTCGGGGTTAAAATCAACGGTTGACGGATGCGAAAAATGAACCATTTCGGAGTTGGCCATTTTAACCGACATTGTCAACCCTTTTTCCCCAATTTCATTTCCATGCCGTGTTGCACAACTAATTGTCAGTAGAACAATTGCTGCAATCACAGTCATCTTTTCAATCATCGTTGTCAAAAACATTCTCTTCATACCCATTTTGTTGTTATTATTCTTATTGTTGTAGCTTTCTAAAAAA
>JASMTI010000153.1:0-1464 GCA_041694375.1 Bacteroidales bacterium
CTCTTGAAGATGAAGAGAAAAAGGATTTACCCGATTTTGATGATATACCATTTGAAGTAGAGCGAAGAAAGGAAGATGACGATGATAATGAAAACCAAATGTCATTGTTTGAAGACGAATAAAACCAAATAAACATGCGAATTTATCTGATAGGATACATGGGAAGTGGAAAGTCGACAGTAGGCAAGGGGTTGGCAAAAAACCTCGGGCTTATTTTTATCGATATGGACGATTTTATTGAACAGCGCAATATGCGCACCATTCCCAAAATATTTGCTGAAGATGGCGAAGACGGGTTCAGAAAGATTGAACGTAAGGCACTGCTCGAATTGTCGGAGTTTGAAAATGTTGTTATTGGTACGGGTGGCGGCGCTCCTTGTTTTTTCGACAACATGGAAATTATAAAAAAATCAGGCAAATCGGTTTACCTGAAAGGTACCCCCCGCATTTTGGCCGAAAGGCTTAAAAACTCAAAAGTGGAACGCCCTTTAATTAAAGGCAAAAATGAAGAGGAACTTATCACTTTTATTGATGAAACACTGGCTAAACGTGAAAAGTGGTACAAACAGGCCGATGTTGTTTTGGAGTTTGACCACGATTTATCCGATGATGAAGTGCTGGAAGCCGTGAAGTAATGCCTGTACCGTAACACAGACATTCCTGTCTGTGACTTGCTTATAAGTCATTAATGGATGTTCTTCGAAAGAGGAATCATCAATCCCGGTATAATAGATATAAAAACTACCTAAACCTTCAACCCGGTTTGTTGAAAACAATTGCAAATATCCCCACTTAATAATGAAGGAGGTTAGCATAATGACTTGTACGAACCGGTTGAATTTTTTTGTAGCTTTGTATTGTAACATTTAAACAGCATAATTATGTCAACGAGGATAGTTTTAGAATATGATGGGCGTAATAGCGTTGCAAAAAGCATTGTAAACATGATTAAATCGGTTGGTGTATTTCGTGTTGTTGAGCATGAAAAATTGCCTGCTGCAACAAAAAAAGCAGTAGCCGATACCCGTAACAATAAAGGGCGCAGCCATAAAAACGTTGATAGTTTGATGCACGATTTAATGAACTAACCCGTTCAATGGACATTAAAAGAACCTCCCAATTTAAACGTGACTTTAAAAAAATACGAAATAATGAAGCCTCGGTTTCTGCCTTTGTTGAGGCTGTAAGTCTTCTGATGGAAAGAAAACAACTCCCTGCTAAATATAAAGAACACCAATTAATTGGTAATTTACAAGGTTTCACCGATATACATTTAAAACCAGATTTGTTGTTGTTATATTATATTGATACTAAGAATGACATGTTGCACTTATCTCGTATTGGTTCTCATTCAGAACTGTTTGGATAGTTGTCCACTTCGTTTTTTTAATTATTCAAGTTCATTTTTATGTCTTTTTTAAATTTCCAGGAAGCTGATTTATCCGATGATGAAGTGCTGGAAGC
>JASMTI010000154.1:0-1174 GCA_041694375.1 Bacteroidales bacterium
AAGTATTAAGCCCGGTAAAAGAGTTAAAAGCATTTAAAAAAGTTGCCATAAATGCAGAAAGCAAGAAAATTGTAAACATGAGCATTAATGCCAACGATTTGGCATATTACAATGAAGATAAAATGGAATGGGTTGTTGAAACGGGAACCTACATTCTTTATGTTGGTTCTTCATCTGAATCGATTAAAGGTGAAGTCAGTTTTGAAATAACAAATTAAAATAAAAAGCAGGCCTGTAAGCCGGGTTCTGTAACGGCCGTAGTCAACGACTATGGCCGTTTTCTGTCATTTATCTTCGCAACCTACCCCTCCTGAGCATTCCGGACGGGCCGGAAAAATACAGCGGGCAGCCGTATGCCGAAGCTCTCAGGATATATTTGGTCTTGCAACTCCCGGGGCAGACAGCTCCTGGTGTCGCCACCAGAACTGGTGGGCCCTTACCCCACCTTCTCACCTTTACCCGCCTTCGCCAAGGCTACGGCGGGCAGTCATTTTCTTCTCTGCTACCATACCCTCACGGATATCTCACCTTTCGTGAGCGGGATGCCCTGCGTTGCCCGGACTTTCCTCTGTGGCACAAGTCCACAGCGACAGAACGGCCTGCTTTGCCGCAAAGGTAGTTTTTTTCCTGTTTTCAGTTTTGCAACACCCTAAAATTTCTGACAATTATTTGATTTAACAAATTGGGGGCTTTGCCCCAAACCCCACTGACTTTTTTGTCATGATACAAAAAACTCAGGAAAAAAAATCTAGTCAAAAATAAGCCTCCACCCGCTCTCGAAAATTCCAAGTCCGGCTAAGCAGGTAGGAAAGATTTTAACAATGTTTTATTCTTTAGAAACGGTTTGGGTTGTTCTGAATTATTATCTCATAGCAGCATTGTGGCTACTTCAAAATCTTTAAACGTAAACGCCCTGCAAAGCCGGACTAAGCATTTCCGATTCACCCCCACGCCTGCCGGCATTTTTGACGGCCATCCCGCATTTTCGCTCACGCGAAAGTGGGCGGATTGCTTTAAATAAACCCCGATGTTTAAGGAAATGTTGTTTTGAGCAGCTGCACCCGCACACGAAGTGGGCAGGCCGTGAAAATGGTGGCGGCAGCGGGGGGCGTTACCAGAAAAGTGAAAGACCAATTTCAATTATCAAGAAAGATAAAATGGTATATGCTAAATT
>JASMTI010000155.1:0-6399 GCA_041694375.1 Bacteroidales bacterium
ATCAGTGCTCTTGGAGACAAAGATTCAATACTAAAGGGCTTTGAGGCAGGCGGGGTCGATTACATTACAAAGCCTTTTCAGGCGAAAGAGGTAATTGCAAGGGTTGGGGCACATATTAACCTATACCGCCTTCAGTTTAAACTGAAAAAGAAAAATGAGAAGCTGGAACATGAAATGTTAAAGCGTAAACAAATCGAAGAGAAACTTCAAGCAAGTTTGAACAATTATAAGCAATTGATTGACGGGATGAGCGAAACCGTATGGATAATTGATTTTAATGGAAATTTAATTGATGTAAATAAATCAGCTCAAACTTCACTGGGATATACCAAAGAAGAACTTTTATCAATAGGATTATATGGCATCGACAACTCGTTGAAAAGAGAAATGATTTACGAGCTGATACAATCGATACACACCGATAAACTGCAAACTTTTGAAACAACCCATAAATCCAAAGATGGAAGAATAATTCCTGTTGAAATCTCTTCTAGTATTATTAATTGGCAAGGTAAAAAGGCCATTTTAAGTATTGGGCGCAACATATCGAACCATAAAAATGCATTGGAGACGATTCAAAACGAACGTAAGCTTTTGCGTACATTAATCGACAATTTGCCCGATGCAATTTATATAAAAGACAAAGATGGCCGAAAATTAGTCGCCAATGCTGCCGATTTAAAAATTATGAATTGCAGTTCAGAATCAGAAATACTTGGAAAAACCGATCTCGAAATATTTAATGATGAAAACGGGCAAAAAGGTTACGCCGAAGATATGCATGTTATCAAGACCCGAAAAGCCATTTATAACAAAGAAAACGCATACTATGATATAGATGGAAAACTACATTGGCGAATTATTTCGAAAATACCCCTTACCGACAATTATGGGAGCATATCAGGGTTAATTGGTTTAGGCCGCGATATTACCGAACAAAGAGAATCGAGGGAAGCCCTACGTAAAAGCGAAGCCATAAAAAACAAAATGGTTGCCAATATTGGCGATGTAATTGTTATTATCGATAATAATGGGATAAATCGCTATAAAAGCCCTAATGTTGAAAAATGGTTTGGTTGGAAGCCTGAAGAATTAGTGGGCATCAGTACCTGGAACAATATACATGCCGATGATTTAGCAGGAGCCAAAAACTTCATGGATAATTTGAAGTCTGAACCGGGAAAAACTGGAACAATAAAAGTTCGCTACCTGTGCAAAAACGGCCATTATAAGTGGATTGAATTCACCGGGAAGAACCTCTTGCACGACGATGATATAAAAGGTATCCTGGGGAATTATAATGATATAAGCGATCGGATAAAGTCGGAACAGGAACTGCTCGAAGCCAAAGAACGTGCCGAAGAAAGCGACCGGCTAAAGTCTGCATTTTTGGCCAATATGAGCCACGAAATACGGACCCCGCTTAATTGCATCCTCGGGTTCTCCGAGCTTTTGTCTGAGCCAGACATTGATGCCAACCAGCGCAACGAATTTACCCAGTTGATCGAAATTTCAGGTAAAAACCTGTTGAATATTATTAATGATATCCTTGACATATCAAAAATTGAAGCAGGGCAGGTACAGGTACTTAATAGCACTATAATGGTGCAAAAGCTGGTGAACAATGTTCATAAAGAATTTGAACATTTGGCCAAGGAGAAAGGGATTCAACTCGTCGTAAGTCAGGATATACCAAAGCAAACACTCTATATCGAAAGCGATGAAGCAAAGCTAAAACAGGTGCTGATTAACTTTGTTGGTAATGCCATAAAGTTTACTGAACAGGGAACCATTGAAATTGGTTTTCAACAAACAAATGGGCACATTAAGTTTTATGTGAAAGATACGGGTATTGGAATGCCTGTTGATTTTCAAAAACATGTGTTTGAACGTTTCAGGCAAAACGAAACTTCTAAAACCCGAAAATATGGCGGTAACGGACTGGGACTTGCCATTTCAAAAAGCCTTGTCGAAATGCTTGGGGGCACAATTGGTGTTGAGTCGGAAGAAGAGAAGGGGAGTACGTTTTATTTTACCATACCTAATTAACAAAGTAAGACCATTCCGGAGCAGTGTGGCGTATATAATAATAGAATATAATGCTTATAAAAAAAGAGATATGCAAGAGCCGGGTGATACAATTGAATATAAGGACTGGCCGCGAAGCGGTCATATCTCAATAACCATGGGCGTATACTGAGCATCGCGAAGTAGCCCGTGGACAAAGGGAACAAAAGCACCCTCCGCCCTGAAAGGGTTAAAGTTGCGCTTTACGAAGTAGGGCATGTGGGAAACCAATAAACCAATAAAGAAACGTAACCGTGTTGCCCGATTTGTATCTGCTTGAACAATATATTGATACCATCAATTCAAAAATGTAACTTGTTGTAGTTTTCAATAAACCAATTATACCGTATATGAAACGAGATGATTTAATCAAAACCGCGGAGAAGCTTCCGCAGGTAAGTGAAAAAAGTGTAGCCGAGTACAGTGCTAAAAGAGACGGACTGGTTGCGTTGATGAACCAAAAAATGGAAGCACGATCTGATTTGTTGGATATGGTTGGCACGGGAAACGTAGATATGATGAAAGACAACCATGCCAACCATGCCCGCTTTATGGAATCAATTTTTAGTCAGCATTCACCCGAAGTGTTGACCGATACTGTTTTGTGGGTGTTCAGGGCATACCGCTCGCGTAATTTCAGTTCAACTTATTGGGCGGCCCAGTTAAATGCATGGATCGAAATCTACAAAAAGGAGTTGTCGGACGAATGTTACAATGAGATTTTCCCTTATTATAACTGGATGCAAATTAACATCCCCGTGTTCAATCAATTGGCCGAGGATGTGTTGGACGCACCGCTATCGGCACACTAAAATGAAAACAAAAAAAATAATTCGTGCATTCGTGGCTTAAAATATTGAATTGAATTTACCTTAAGAAAAAAGAAAGAGCAAATTATCAAATTATACAGTATCAGTTTTCATATCCCGATATTATCGGGATAAATTAGTGTAATAACAACGCTGTACTTTGTTTCGATGTTGTTTTTATCTGCCACGAATTCACGAATTACAAGCCTTTGTTTGCTTGGCTTTGTTCGGGCAATGCATTAAATAAATTACACGGATTAGCTGCAACAAGTACAGCACAAAAATAAAATTCGTGCATTCGTGGCTTAAATATTGATTTTAATTTGTGACAACTTTGTAGATGAACGTAAACAAAATGAACAATTCGAATAACCAACTTTCCCATTGGTCCGAACTGATCTGTTCCCTATCGGTAAACAGTCAATCAACCGCGTTGGGGCTGTTCAATGCCGATGGTCAATTGATTTACGCCAACGCCCCGATGTGTTATTTTTTGGGCACAAATACCGATGAATTAAATCCCGTCAATTATTTCATCAACCCTGAGTTCTCTGCTTTTTCCGAAGGCGAAGGGCTGGTTTTTGAAGGCTACCTTACCATTGGTAATTATGCCGACATAAGCTATGTGTTACTGGCAAAAGTGTTTAAACATGACAACCAGGTTTTTGTTTTCGCCGAAGCCAACGTGCCGCAACTGTTCGATGATAACAATAAAATGAGCCGGCTCAACCAACAGGTTAACAACCTGCAACGACAACTCATAAAGGAGAAGAAGAACCTGCAAAATACACTTTCCGAGTTGCAGGAGACCCAACAGATGCTTATCCATTCCGAGAAAATGAATGCCCTGGGGCAATTGGTGGCCGGTGTGGCGCACGAGGTAAACAATCCCATCTCGTTTGTTAACAGCAACCTGCATTCGCTCCAGAACTACATTGCCGAGGTTTATCAATCGTACGTCGGGGTAGAAAATCTTATAGGTGATTCAGGAAACGAAACACTGATAACTGAAACAGCCCAAATCAGAAAGAAGAACGATGTGGATTTTCTGATGGACGATATTACTGAAATGATCAAAGAGTCGAAAGTTGGTGTTAAAAGGGTACAGGATATTGTTGAGGACTTGCGCCGTTTTTCACGCTTAGACGAATCGAATGTCAAGCACATCGATTTAATCGAAAACATACGCTCAACCATTGCCATTGCTAAGGCCGAAATTAATAAAAAACACATCGATTTTAGTTTTACAGCTCCCAAAAAACTGATGGTCGATTGTTACCCCGGACAGCTTAACCAGGCGGTGTTGAATGTGTTGATCAATGCCATACAGGCGGTTGATGAAGGTGGTGTGGTAGCACTTTCGGTATCCCGAGCTGGCGAAAACGTGTTGATTGCCATTAGCGATAATGGCCCGGGAATACCAGCCGAAATTCAACAGCGTATTTTCGACCCTTTTTTCACGACCAAACCAGTAGGTAGTGGCACCGGTTTAGGTTTGAGTATTACCTATAAAATAATTTGTAATTTACACCGTGGGTCAATTGAAATCGACCCGGATTCGAAAAAAGGCAGTATATTTAGAATGTTAATACCCGAAAAAATCAATACCAATGAGTGATTTAGATTATTCTGAAGAGAAAGACCATAGCCTGCTGATTATCGATGACGAGCCTGATATTTTAAAAGCTCTTACCCGGCAGTTCCGTCGTAAATATAATGTGTTTTCTACCACAAATGCCGAAGATGGCTTTGGTATAATGGAGAAAGAAAACATCCAGGTGGTGTTATCCGATCAGCGCATGCCCGGGCTCACGGGAGTTGATTTCTTTTCGCGCATAAAGTCGAAATACCCCGATGCCCTAAAACTCATATTAACCGGATATTCCGATATTGAGGCTGTAATTGGTGCCATAAACGACGGCCAGGTTTTTAGGTATGTTACCAAGCCCTGGAACCCCGAAGAGCTTGAAACCATCATAAAGGAGGCATTCGAAAAATATGAGCTGATTACCAAAAACCGTAAGCTGATGCATAGTCTCCAGGATGCCAACGAAACCCTGGAAATGAAGGTGAAAGAACGCACCCTTGAGCTCGAAGAAGCCAACCAAAAACTGTCGGAACTCAACATGGAGAAGAACCGATATATAGGCATGGTGTCGCACGATTTAAGGAACCCTATCGGTATAGCTGAATCGTTTTCAAATCTTTTAATCGATGATATCGATTCTATTTCAAAGGAAAAGCAGGTTGAGTATTTGGGAATTATCAACGATCGTTGCAATTATTCCCTCGATTTGATCCATAATTTCCTGGATGTATCAAAAATTGAATCTGGTGTTTTCGACCTTGATATTACCGAACAAGAATATATCGCTTTTGTGAAGGAGGGGATTCTACAAGATGAAATATTGGCTAATAATAAGTCGCAGAAAATTGAAATAAAAACAAATGTTGATGAAGTAACAATTCGTTTCGACAAGAACAAGATACGGCAGGTAATCAGTAATTTAATCAACAATGCCGTTAAATTCTCTCAACCCAAAACCACCATTGTCATCGATATATCGAAAGGCGATAAGGGTGTGACAACCAAGATTATTGATCAGGGGCAGGGCATACCGGAAAACGAAATTTCCCGGCTTTTCCATGCTTATCAAACAACTTCGGTGAAAGCTACAGCCAACGAAAAATCAACCGGTTTAGGGCTTGCTATTGTAAAAAAAATAATTGAGGCCCATGGTGGTGAAATTGGTGTTGAAAGTGAGGCAGGACGGGGGAGTACATTTTATTTCACAATTTAGCTATTCTGTATATGTTTCCCTGAAATCGTTGCTCAATACCCTGAATTCGGTACGCCGGTTTATCGATTTAGCAATCTCCTGCTGCTCCTCGGTCTCCAGTTTCATGATAAATTCTTCGGTTAGCTCATCGCCTGCTTCAAGAAAATCATATTGTCCTGTTTTCCGCACTTCTTTTCAGAACCCATCTAACTAACTGAAAATCAATTGTTGTATTTTAAACTTGGGTATTGCAACGCTATAAATAGTTGTTGGTGATTTAAAGCCTCAAGCCGGCAGGGCTTTTACTTTTCTCTTGAAAGAAAAGTAAACAAAAGTTCAAGGCTCCCAAATAAATCTCTTTTTCATTTTTACAAAACCTAAGTGCGGCCGGACGATCTTCGAGCAAAGCTCTCAGCTTTCCGTCCTTACTAAGGTTTTGTTTCAACTCAAATGAAATTTATTTGGAGGCCACAGCGCAGTACAAGGTTGATATTCGCTAATATCTTTTCATAGTCCTATTTTTGGTTTGAAGCAATCCGCCCACTTTCGCATTAGCGAAAACGCGGGGAGGCCGTCAAAAATGCTGGCAGGCGCAAGGGTGAATTTGAAAATCGACGGAGTCAATCGGGAATGCTTAGTCCGGCTTTGCAGGGCGTTTACGTTTAAAGATTTTGAAGTAGCCACAATGCTGCTATGAGATAATAATGAAAAACTATCCAAACCGTTTCAAAAGAACAAAACAT
>JASMTI010000156.1:0-19024 GCA_041694375.1 Bacteroidales bacterium
GCAATCATGGCCGCATTGTCGGTTGTGTATTTAAACTCGGGTATAAACAGTTTCCAGTTTCGTTTTTTTGCTTCTTCCTGCAAGGCATTCCTTAACCCTGAATTTGCCGAAACACCACCGGCAACGGTTATCTCGCTAATGCCGGTTTCTTTAGCGGCCCTTTTGAGTTTGCCCAGTAAAATGTCGATGATGGTTTTTTGCAAAGAGGCACACAGGTCGGCCTTGTTTTCTTCGATATAATTCTCGTTGATTCTGATGTTGTCGCGCAAGTGGTACAAAAAGCTGGTTTTTAAGCCACTAAAGCTATAATCAAGGCCGGGGATGCGGGGTTTGTTAAACTCAATGGCACCGGGGTTTCCTTCTTTGGCCAGCTTATCGATTATTGGCCCGCCGGGATAGGGGAGCCCCATTACCTTGGCACACTTATCGAAAGCCTCGCCGGCTGCATCGTCAATGGTTTGGCCAATCACTTCCATTTTAAGGTGGTTTTTTACCATAATGATTTGTGAATTGCCGCCCGAAACCAAAAGGCACAAATGCGGAAATGCCGGCTGTTTATCGTCATCTTCGTTATTTTTTATGAAGTGTGCCAGCACATGGCCCTGTAAGTGGTTAACTTCAACCATGGGGGCACCGGTGGCAACAGACAAGCCTTTGGCAAACGAAGTGCCAACCAAAAGTGAGCCCAATAGTCCGGGGCCGCGGGTAAAAGCAATGGCATTAACATCGGCAGGTTTGATGCCGGCTTTTTTAATGGCCTGGTCAACCACGGGTACTATGTTTTGCTGGTGGGCACGCGAGGCCAGTTCCGGGACCACGCCACCGTAATCTTCATGTACTTTTTGGCCGGCAATAATATTTGAGCGTATGATGCCGTTTTCAATAACAGCAGCCGAAGTATCGTCACAACTCGACTCAATACCTAATATGATGATTTTATTTTTTTGTGACATAGTGCTTTTTTCTTCAATTTTAAGTGCTGTGACCCCTTATAATTGAGACAAATTGTATTATTTTGTAATCAAATCAAAACGGAGGGCAAAAGTATTAAAAAAACAAGAAAAATAGTGCTGATATTTATTTCGACTGTTATTTTGATGGTCGGGACGTTATACTTTGTGCTCCAGAGCCGTTGGGTGCAAACAACTATTATTTCGTTCATTACCAAAGATATTTCAGAAAAAACAAATGCCGATTTTCGTATTGGCAGGGTCAGTTATGCTTTTTTCGACCGTTTGATACTTGAAGATGTGTACCTCAGTGACCAGAAGAAAGATACCATGCTTTATGTTAGGAAGATGATAGCCGGTATCGATTCTTTTTCCATTTCAGGGAGATATTTTGCCGTGGAAAAGCTGGAATTGAATAACTATATATTGAACCTCGAAAAAATTGATACCGCCTTGTTTAATTTTACCTACCTCACTGATTTGTTTACGGGCGACTCGGTAAAAAGCAGTAACTGGAAAATTAGTGCCGACGGGTTTAACTTTAAAGACGGATGCTTTGTGTATTACGATTCGCTGATGAAGCCTAACGTAGCTGAATTTTTGAGGTTTCGTGATTTGAGCTTTTTTATTGATGGGGTGAGTTATCAAGGTGGAAATAAATTTTCAGCCAATCTTAGCAGCCTTTCTTTTGTTTCCGATTCAAAACTGACCATGAAGAACTTTTCTTCGGAAGTCAAATACGCCGGAAATAAATTGAATTTGTACAATATTAACGGGGAAACTGCCTACTCAGAGTTACAGTCCGATTCAATTTTTATTGATTTTGATGAGTATTTGCTCTCGGATGATGTTTCAGATATTTCGTTTGATATGATGCTCAACAAGCTCAATGTGGGGTTCAGCGATTTGTCGTTCTTGTTTGACGGATTTTACCAGCGGGCATTTTCGGCACAGGTTGAAGGGCATGTACGTGGGACAATTGATGATATGCGGGGACGTAATTTCAAGCTCCAGGTTGAAGATTTTACCCGGTTAAACGGGGACTTCTACATAAATGGCCTGCCCGATATTCAAAATGCCTATATTTTCTTCGATTTAAAAGAATCGTTTGCCAACTTAACCGAAATCAGAAACTTAGACCTTCCATCGGATATGCAGGAAACCATCGATGGGTTGCCTTCATTTCTTGATAACGTGGGTGTTTTTCGCTATCAGGGGAATTTTACCGGCTTTCTTGATAATTTTGTGGCTTATGGTACGGCATACAGTAACCTGGGTACTTTTACCACCGATGTTTCGTTCAGGCCTTTGAAAAACGAACAATTACAAGTTAATGGAAATGTTCAGGCTGTTGATTTATCAATTGGGAAGGTTTTCGATAATGAAAATCTCGACAAACTGTCATTTACGGGGCAATTAGATGGAAAACTGGGTCAACAAGCTGAATATGACCTTGAGTTTGACGGTTTAGTTAATTCAATTGATTTTAAGGGGTACAGCTACGACAGCATCATGGTTAACGGTTCGTTGAAAAATGATTTGTTTAATGGTATGCTGGCAATTTCCGACCCTAATTTAAAAATGGATTACCGCGGTAAGCTTGATATGCACCCCGAAATGCCGGTTTTTGAGTTTTTTGCTAATGTTGAATATGTTAACTTGACCAATTTACAGCTGGTGCAGGCCGAAGAGGAGGTTGCAGGTGCCGTTAAAATTGATGCAAACTTTAAAGGAAACAACATTGATGATGCCGAAGGGCGTTTATTGTTATCTGATCTTTTCTTTAAAAATAAAAATGGAGAGGTGAATATATCTGAAATTTTATTGGATAACTCGCCTGTGGGCAACGAGGGTAAATTAACATTACAAAGTGACTTGATTGATGCAGAAGTTACAGGGCAGTATAGTTTTATGACCCTTGGCAGTTCATTGCGGGAGTTTTACAGTACTTATTTGCCCTCGTCGTTAAACCGCACACCAAAAGATATAGACGATCCGAATAATTTCAGGTTTCATGTGCAACTAAAAAATTTCAATTCTGTTACTAATTTGATTGACCCCGAATTTACTATTGATGATAATGTTGAAATTGAAGGTGTGTATGCCCCAATTAATAACCGGGTAACCCTCGAAACTTTTATCCCCTCTATAAACCTTGGGAAAAGGGGGGGCGAAAATATATCACTGAGAATAGATGCCACCGAGGATGATTTGTACAGTCGGTCGAATTTTGACAAATTATGGCTCAATTCGAAATTCAACCTATATAATTTTACTATAAACACTACAGCCCAAAACGATCAGTTGGGGGTTGATTTCTTTTGGAATAATTATAGTCCGAAAACATACAGTGGTGCAATACAAACCACAACAACTTTTACAAAAACCTCATCAAAATCGCCCCATGTTGAAATTGATTTGGAACCATCGGATATATACATTGGTGACTCGCTTTGGCAAGTGCACGAAAGCCGAATGGTGATTGACTCTACATCTGTGCTCTTCGATGGCATCGAAGTTGCGCACAATAATGAACGCTTGCTAATAAACGGAAAGTTATCTGAAAATAACAACTCGGCATTAGATATCCGCATCGATCATGTAGGGTTGAAATTGTTTGAACCACTGTTGGGCAATTCGTCATTCACCGGGGAGCTAAACGGTCAGGCACAGTTGTCGAGTTTTTACGATAAGTTCATTCTCGACATGGATTTGAGCATGAATGAATTCAGTTATAACCATAAGCAAATAGGCGACCTGGTTATGAGCAGCCGTTGGGATCACGACCGCGAAGAGCTGTACTCAGAACTTTTTCTGACCGATGGAAATACCTCCCTGTTGGAAGCATCAGGTTATATTGATCCTGTTGATGGTGACCTTGACCTTGATATTGAAGCTGAAAAAGCTCCGTTTACAGTGCTCGACATCTTTATGCCATCTACTTTTTATGGGATGACAGGCGAAGTTAAAGGCGATATTCACCTCCACGGAAATGTTAAGCATATTATGCTTGATGGGGAGTTTGATCCCATAGAAAAGGCAACAATAGGTGTGTCGTACCTTCAAACTGTTTATAGTTTTGAAGAACCGGTTGTATTCGGTAGTGATTCAATTATTTTTCCCAACTTGTTGATAAAAGATGAATTGGGCAATACCGGAAGGTTTAAAGGTAATATTGTGCACCGGTCATTCAATGATATGTCTTACGACTTGTCAATACAGTCGGACAACCTTATGGTCATGAATACCTCTTTCTCTGATAATGAATACCTTTATGGTAAGGGCTTTGTTTCGGGGATAATAGATATTGAAGGTTTTGATGATGATGTGGAAATATCGGGGGATGTAAGGAGTGAGAAAGGGACAAGTATTTTTATTCCATTTGAGAGCAGCTCAGATATTGAGCAGTACGATTTTATTGAGTTTGTGAATACTGAAGCAAATGATGGGGGGAAAGAAGAATATAACGTACCAACTTCTGATTTCAATTTTAACTTCGATTTTGAAGTTACCCCCGATGCCAGTGTTCAACTTATATTTAGCTCGCAGTTTGGCGATGCCATAAAAAGCGTTGGCAGTGGTAATTTACAGGTGCGCGTTGATAAAAATTACAATATAGAGCTGTACGGGAATTATACAATTGTGGAAGGGGATTACCTGTTTTCGCTTCAAAACCTTATAAATAAACGATTTTCAATACAAGAAGGCAGCAATATCGAATGGGTGGGCGATCCATATAATGCCATGATTGATATTACTGCCATATACCGTTTAAAAACATCGTTGAAAGATTTGTTTGTCGAAAATTATGAAAATATAAATTTAGAACGTCGTATTCCTGTTGAGTGTATTATTGATTTAACAGAAGAGCTGGTCCAACCTGAAATAAAATTTTCAATAGCCCTGCCCACGGCTGAAGAGCGGGTAAAAGACCGTGTACAACAACTTATTGCCACACCGGAAGAGGTTAACAAACAGATGATTTCGCTTTTAATGATCGGGCGTTTTTATACCCCTGAAATCTTTGCCGGTATCCCAAATACAACCAGCACTGGCGCTGAGTTGGTGGGAACTACTGCCAGTGAGTTGTTCTCAAACCAGTTGAGCAACTGGTTGTCGCAAATAAGCGATAATTTCGACTTGGGAATAAATTACCGGCCGGGTAACGAGGCATCGAACGATCAGATTGAGCTGGCGCTAAGTACCCAGATATTTAACGACCGGGTTACCATTAACGGAAATATTGCCAATAATACCAAACAAACCACAACAAACGAAAGCGAGTTTATTGGCGATGTAGACCTCAATGTAAAATTAACCGAAAATGGAAAATTGCAGTTAAAAGTTAACAACCGTGCCAATGATAACCTGATATACGATACAGCACCTTATACCCAGGGCGTTGGTTTTACTTATCGTGAGGAGTTTAATTCATTTAAAGATTTGTTCAGGCGTTATACTGCATTTTTATCGCGCAAAAAAAGAAATGAGGCAGGAACAGAAAACAATGAAAACTATTGATAAAAATTTAGATGCCCGGATGGCAATTTGAAATTGTTTGTTTATTTTGTGGGCTGTTTAATAAAATACTAAAATTGCATTACTACCGTTTTTAAATACCAGTACAAAAACATTTGATATGATCGGATTAATTTTATTGCAAGTAAATCAGGCTGCCAACGAAGCAGCTGCAACTGTTGAGGCCGAAGGCATTTCTCTCGATTTCTGGGAGTTGGCACTTAAAGGGGGATGGATTATGGTGCCCCTTGTTATTTTATCGGCTATTGCTTTATTTATTTTTGGCGACCGCTATTTCGCAATTCACAGGGCATCGAGGGTTGATTCAAATTTGATGAACCAAATAAGGCAACATATACAGGAAGGAAAAATTGATTCGGCCCTGGCTCTTTGTAAATCAACCGATAAGCCTGTTACCCGTATGATCGAAAAAGGAATATTAAGAATTGGCCGCCCGTTAAACGATGTAAGTGCAGCCATTGATAATGTGGGGAACCTTGAGGTAACTAAACTTGAAAAAGGTTTGCCATTGTTGGCAA
Source organism: Bacteroidales bacterium (assembly GCA_041694375.1). Classification (GTDB taxonomy): domain Bacteria; phylum Bacteroidota; class Bacteroidia; order Bacteroidales; family Prolixibacteraceae; genus Roseimarinus. Next base: position 6,008 of record JASMTI010000156.1, read on the forward strand.
GTGTGGCCGGCGGGGCGCCCATGATCGGGTTCCTGGGAACAGTAATGGGGATGATCCAGGCGTTTTACGACATGGCCAATGCCGGTAATAATATCGATGTGACTTTGCTTTCATCGGGTATTTATCAGGCTATGGTTACTACAGTGGCAGGGCTGATTGTTGGTATTGTGGCCTACTTTGCATACAACATTTTGGTATCGCGCGTTGAAAAGGTTGTTTTTAAAATGGAAGCAACTACTACCGATTTTATGGATTTATTAAACGAACCGGCATAATAAGCTATGGCTATTAAACGAAGAAATAAAGTAAATTCGGCTTTCAGCATGTCATCGATGACCGACATCGTTTTCCTGCTTTTGATTTTCTTTATGGTTACATCAACCTTGATTGCGCCAAATGCGCTAAAACTGTTGTTGCCCGAAAGCAATAATCAAACACAGGCCAAGCCGATAACCACAATTTCGATTACACAAAATCTCGAATATTACATCAACAATAATGGTAACCTAACCCAGGTCCGGTTTAACGAAATTGAACCATTTTTACAACGAACAGTGGGCCAGGGCGAAGATATTTACCTTTCGTTGCATGCCGATAAAGAGGTGCCTATTGAAGAAGTGGTGAAAATAATGAACATTGCACGTCGCAATGAGTATAAAATGATTTTGGCAACGAGTCCTGAAAAATAATTAATCCATTCATTTTTTGTGAGTTACTTCAAAAAACATAAAGAAGGTATTATCGTAACAGTGGTGTATCATGTTATTGTGTTGCTATTGTTGCTTTTTATGGGGTTTTATACGCCACTGCCTTTGCCACAGGAAAAAGGTGTTCTGGTAGATTTTGGTGACAGTGAAACCGGCATAGGGGAGCAGGAGCCTGCCCCTAAGCCCGAGCCACAGCCACAACAGCAGCAGCAAACACAAGAACAGGTTACCCCGCCGCCACCGCCTGAACCGGCACAACCCGCTGTTGCCGAACAACAGCCAGACGAAAGTGGTGAGGAAGTGATTACGCAGGATTTTGAAGAAACCGCAGCTATTGACGAGGGCAAAAAAAAGGAAGAAGAAGCACGAAAAAAACGTGAAGAAGAAGAGCGAAAAAGAAAAGAGCTGGAGGAACAACGGAGGAAAAAAGAGTTAGAAAGGCAGAAAGAGGAAGAGGAAATGCGCAGGCGATTGGCAGAAGCTGAACAACGCAGGCAGGACAGCCTACGAAAAATTGAAGAAGCCCGCCTGGCCGAGCAACGGCGGATTGCTGAAAAACGCCGGCAGGATAGTATAAAACGCGCTGAAGAACAGGCACGGATTGCAGCTATCAATTCAAGGGCTGAAAATGTATTCGGGCAGTCAGCCGGACAAAATGATAATTCAAATTCTTCAAGCGGGCAGGGTGTAACTTATGAAGGCGGTAACCAAGGAACAACAACCGGTACAGCAGGTGCCGAACGATACGGGCATGGAGGCGGGGAAGGCATTTCATTTGACTTAACCGGCCGCTCAGCTGTGAACATTGAAAAACCTACTTATCCCGGACAGGAAGAAGGGGTCGTGGTTGTGCGTATTACAGTTGATAAATACGGAAGGGTGACAAAAGCTGAGCCTGGTGTCAGGGGTTCTACTTCTATAGAATCGGACTTGCTGAATGCTGCTAAAAATGCAGCCTTGTCAACACGGTTCAACCAGGATAATGAAGCGCCTGCATTTCAAACCGGAACCATTACCTATCGGTTTGTGCTCGATTAATTATGAAGCTGATTCTTTCTAAATGCCGACGGGGATATGCCTGTTTTCTGCTTAAATAAGCGGCTAAAATAGTGAATAGATTGAAAACCCGATTCGTAGCAAATTTCCTTTATGCTTTTATCGGTTGAAATAATTAATTCCTTGGCATGCATTATACGTAATTGAAGTTGATATTGCCCCGGCGATATGCCAGTGTATTTTTTAAACATTTTCCGCAAATAAGAATAACTGACATGGTGGTCTGTCGATAATTTTCTAAAGTCAATATCCTGATTTAGTTCTTGCCTGATTTTAAAACGGATTGTTTCAATAATATTTGAAACCTCTTTACCCGAAAAGTGTTTTTGCTTTTCAAATGAAATTAGGTATCCAAGTAGTTTAATAATCATTCCGGAGGCTATTTGCTGAAATCCCGGTTTTTCATTCAACGATAATGCATAAATTTTATAATATGTGTCAATAATTTCTTCCTTGATGCCTATGTTTATGACCGGTTTTTTTGCCGAAAAAACTGTTTTACTGAACAACTGTTCAATCACCGGTCCCGAAAAGCCTATGTAGTTCTCTGTCCACCCTTCCTTTATGTCGGGGCTGTACCGGTGCCATTCTCCCGGAAATACAATGAATATACTGCCTGTATTGAGTTGGAACGAACCGTTTTTTGTCTCGTAAATACCACTTCCTTCGGTGATATAATTTATTTGATATTCATTTAAAATTCGTCCGCTGTCCCAGGTGAAGTAGTATCCACTGGGATGTTTGGGTGAAGGATATATTGTTTGGGGGGGTGATACGGCTTTTCCTGTAACATTCAATGTAACCCCCCAATTTTCATCTTCCTCGCTTGTTGTCAAATAATGAAAAAAATCTTTCATGTATAAAATATGATAGTGCCAAAAAATGCAAAACGTTTGCCAAAAAATGTATTGATTCTGTTTAATTATCAGTCTAATTTTGACAAGTCGCATGCTTATATATAAAATCAAATATATCAAATATTTTAAGACTAACTAATACTAACAATTATGCAAGCACTATTAGGAATAATTTTTCACTCGCTGGGTGGTGCATCATCCGGAAGTTGGTATATGCCTTTCAATTATGTTAAAAAGTGGCGATGGGAGGTTTACTGGATTATCGGTGGATTTTTTTCATGGTTGATCATGCCTTATCTGGCTACAATGTTGACCACTCCGGGGTGGCAGGGGATTTTATCATCAGCTGATACATCAACAATAAGAGCTACTTATATTCTTGGTTTACTCTGGGGGATAGGTGGCCTGACTTATGGATTGGGGATTCGCTATTTAGGAATGTCTTTAGGAAATTCAGTGTTACTTGGAATCACATCATTGGTGGGATCACTGGGGTTGCCAATACTACGAAATATTGGTAATTTACATGAAGTTTTACCTGTAGGGGAATCATTTACCGATATGTTGGCAAGCAACAGCGGTCGTGTTATTCTTTTTGGAATTTTAGTTCTGATGTTTGGAATCTTTTTTAGTGGTAAAGCCGGGCTAATGAAGGACAAAGATTTAGGCCATATAAAGGAGGGCGTTAATAGTGAGTTTAAGCTTTCGAAAGGTTTGATTATTGCAGTAATATCAGGTGTACTGAGTGCTTTTTTTAGTTTCGGTATTGATGCCGGGAGGAAAATGGGATTAGCTGCACGTCAGATAGCGGTGGATAATAATTTTTCTTTTGTGAGCGATGGTACCTATCTTTTTGAGAATAATATTATTTTCCTGGTTATACTTTGGGGCGGTTTAACAACCAATCTGATTTGGTCTGTTGCTTTGATAATTAAAAATAAAACAGGTGGCGATCTGGTTGATAAAAAAACACCATTATTGAAGAATTATCTTTTTTGTGCCTTAGCCGGTACTACATGGTTTCTTCAATTTTTCTTCTACGGTATGGGAGAAACTAAAATTGGAAATGGTGCAAGCTCATGGATACTTCATATGTCAACCATTATACTTACCGCTAATCTTTGGGGATTCTACCGTAAAGAGTGGGCAGGTGTACGTTCCAAAACAAGAACAACAATTTTTCTTGGAATCAGTCTTATTTTACTATCTATAATCATTATGGGGATAGCTAAAAGTGAATTAGTAAGTTAATTATTGAGATTAGCAAAAATAATTCTTAAAACACACATAAAATTCAGAATATGAACAAAAAAGATCAAGTTATAAAAGCTTACGAACTGGCCAAAGAACAGTATGCCGAATTGGGCGTTGATACCGATGCTGCCATTAAGAAAATGGATGATGTGGTAATTTCGCTTCATTGCTGGCAAACCGACGATGTAGGTGGTTTTGAAACACCCGATGCCGCACTTGGTGGTGGCGGTATACAGGTAACCGGTAACTATCCGGGCAAGGCAAAGAATATCCCACAAATGCGCCAGGACCTTGACAAGGTAATGGAATTATTGCCGGGCAAACAACGGTTAAACCTTCATGCTATATACGGAGAGTTTGGTGGCAAAAAAGTTGATCGGAACGAAATTACCGTTGAGCATTTTCAGGGATGGATTGATTGGGCTAAAGAGCGTGGCATGGGCCTCGACTTTAATGCAACCTGCTTTTCGCACCCCAGGGCCGATGGTGGTTTTACCCTTTCGAGCAAAGATGAAGAAACCCGTAAGTTTTGGGTTGAACATGTAGCGCGTTGCCGTGCCATCGCTGCCGAAATGGGGAAACAACTGGGTACACCTTCTGTTCATAACACTTGGATCCCCGACGGGTCAAAAGATACACCGATAGATCGCAACGGACATCGTACACTTCTGAAAAAATCGCTTGATGAGGCGATGTCTGTTGAGTATCCTAAAGAACAAATGAAAGATGCAGTTGAGAGCAAATTGTTTGGAATTGGTGCCGAAGCCATGACAGTTGGTTCGCATGATTTCTATCTTGGGTACGCGATCAAAAACAACAAGTTGATTTGTTTGGATAATGGTCATTTCCACCCAACCGAGGAGGTAGGTGATAAAATCTCGGCATGCCTTCAGTTTGTTGATGAGGTATTGTTGCACGTTACGCGTCCTGTTCGCTGGGACTCTGACCATGTGGTAACGTTAAACGAAGATGTTAAGCTTATTGCATCAGAGGTTGTTCGGAATAATTTCTTTAAGCGGGTAAATATTGGCCTCGATTTTTTTGATGCCTCGATAAACCGTATCGGTGCTTATGTAATTGGCACTCGTGCTGCCCAAATTGCATTCTTAAATGCATTGCTTGAACCAACTGAAGAGTTGATAAAACTTGAAGAGAATGAAAATAATTTTGAACGCCTCGCAATGTTAGAATTGTTAAAGTCGAAACCATTTGGCGCTGTTTGGGATTATTACTGCATGAAAAACAATGTACCGGTTGGTGAAGATTACATCAAGGAAATTCAGCATTACGAAAAAGAAGTTCTGAAAAAAAGATAATAGGTTAATTAATAATGTCTAAGTTAAGTTAATAGTTAGAAGTTGAAGTCTATGAAGGGAATTGTTGTTTTTGATATCGGGAAAACGAATAAGAAAGTGCTGTTGTTTGATGAGCAATTCAACATTGTGCAACAAAAAGAAGGTAAAATGCCTCCTGTTGTTGATAATGATGGATTTGAATGCGATGACATTGAGCGAATTGAGCTATGGGTACTCGATAGTCTTGAAGATATGGTGAAAAATAGTAGTTACGATATTGTAGCTGTAAATTTCTCTACATATGGGGCTACCCTGGTTTTTCTTGATAAAGATGGCAAACGAATTGGACCACTAAACAACTACCTGAAACCGGTTGATGAGAATGTTGCACGTCAATTGTTTGATCAATACGGGGGGCAGGATGAATTTTGCCGTCAAACAGCAAGCCCTTCATTAGGACTTCTACTTAATTCGGGCATACAAATTTTATGGATGAAAAAGGAACATCCTGAAAGATATGCCCAAACAAACTCAATTCTTCATTTTCCACAGTACCTTTCATATTTACTTACAAATAAGATAACCTCAGAACCAACTTCAATTGGATGCCACACTTTTATGTGGGATTTTGACAAGCAACGCTATCATCGGTGGTTGGGCGATCATCATATTAAATTGCCCGATCCGCAGCCCAATAATACCACCGAAAAGGTTGAGGTTGCAGGCAAGGTAATTGATGCAGGCATTGGTGTTCACGATAGTTCATCATCGTTAGTACCCTATTTGATGGGGGTTAAAGAAAAGTTTGTGCTGTTGTCTACCGGCACATGGTGCATTAGTATGAATCCCTTCAATGATGAGATACTGACAGCCGAAGAATTACGCCAGGATTGTTTGGATTACTTGAATATTTATCAAAAGCCGGTTAAGTCGGCCCGCTATTTTCTGGGGCATATACACGATGTAAATGTTGAAGTGCTTAATGGTTATTATAATGCACCTGACAATGCCTATAAAAATGTAACGCTCGACGAAAATGCATTGCGTGGTTATATAAAAAATGGCGAACAGGTGTTCTTCAAAAATGGTACGCCTGAAAATTATATCGACATTAATGCCGATTTGTCAAAATTTAGCACGTTTGAAGCGGCTTATAATCAGTTTATGTTCGATCTGACAGCCGAAAATGCCAAGTCGATGAAATTGGTGTTGTCAAAAAACGATGATATTTCAAGTTTAATCGTATCAGGTGGTTTTGCCCGAAACCCCATTTATATGCGAACACTGGCTTCGTTGTTCCCTGATAAAAAAATATACAAGAGCGAAATTGATAATGCAACCGCATTGGGTGCAGCCATGGTATGTACTGAAAATCGTGAAGGGTTTGACACTTCGCAAATAGAATTAGGATTAGAACCCTGGGAGAAAGCTTAGTTTAGGGATTACTTGTATTTTAGATTAATTTCTGATAATTCCTAACCAATTTCGTGAATGCCACATAGAATTTTTTCAGTTTGTTTTTTAGATGGCTTTTTATGTCCATGCACGTATTGTGAAAGTAAACTTGGATTCATTCCAATTTTTTGTGCCAGTAAGCTTGCATTGAGTATTTTGTAATATTTTTTGTTGGTTTTATGATGATCCGTTTTTTTATTCTTTTATTTCAATCCTGCATCCTTTAATAATTTTTGTTCAAGCCCTTTGCCAACTTCTTGGCAACCATGGTTTGGGAATATGATTGTTCCTTCTTTTATATCATGCCTCATTTTTACATGCGAGCCTTATTGTGAAATAGGGTACCATCCATTTTTTATCAACAGTTTGTAAAGTTCAGAGGATTTCATAGCATTAGTTTTAGGTGCCTCAAAGGTTAATAAAAATTTACTTTATAAAATACTAATTATCGAAACGAAAGGCATCAAAGAATAATTTTAAATTTCAGTCTTTATTTGCTGTAATAAAATTCTATTTTTCCTGTTTTATAACACAATATTTATTGTTCTCTTTTATTGCACACGTGTGCATGGACTGCTAATTTTACAACCATAATTCAATATTTATACATGAATGTATTGCCTGTATTGTTATGAAACGAGTAACCATTAAAGATATCGCCAAGGAGCTCAACCTTCATCATTCAACGGTTTCGAGGGCTTTGCGTGACGAGAAAAGTATTAATCCACGAACACGGGAGAAAGTACTGTCATATGCACGCGAGAGGGGCTATCAGGTTAATCGTAGTGCATTGCAGTTAAGGGGGAATAAGAATAATGTTATTGGTGTTGTGGTGCCCAATATCAACCACAGCTTTTTCTCGAATTATGTGAGCCTGGTAGCCGATTTGGCATTTAAACAAGGATATGTGGTTTCTGTTTTTCAGTCGAACGAATCGCTTGGTCAAGAGAAGGAAATTATTAAAGCCCTTATCCAGCAAAATGTTTCGGGGGTTATGGCCTCAGTTTCGATGGAGACCAGTAATGCTTCACATTTCTCGATTTTACAAGATTTTCACATACCACTGATTCTGTTCGACAGGGTTGATTTTTCGCTGCCTGTGCCCAAAGTGGTACTCAATAATTTTGAAATTTTGCAAAATACCGTTAAACTGTTTGCTTCACGTGGGTATGATCGCATTGCATACCTGTCGGGTCCACCTGTTTCTAATGTTTTTGCCGACAGGCAAAAAGGTTATTACACCGGTATTGAACAAGCCGGGTATTCATACCGTAATTGCAAAATTATTGGAAATTTTACGCTAGAAAATTCACAAGAGGCATTAAATCTATTGTTTAGTGATGATTTGCCAGATGCGTTAATATGCGATTCTCATATTTTTATGTTGGGGGCAATAATGAAAGCACAAAAACTGGGGATGAAAATACCCGGAGATTTTGGTATAGCAGGATTTGGAAGTTTCACCGGAATGCCGCTTATAAGTTCCGGCTTAATTATGCTGAAGCAACCTGAAGAGGAAATGGCAGGAGCTGCTTTCAGATTATTGATTGAAGCAATTGAAGGTAAAAGTAAAATTGAAAGAGATGAATTGATCATTTGTAAAGCTTCAATTTTTGAAACGAAAAATGAAGGAAAATTGAACACAATAATTTAAATAGATAGATATGTTAAAAGGAATATCACCTTTAATCAGCCCTGAACTGCTTGCCATACTGGCACGTATGGGGCATGGTGACGAAATTGTTTTGGCCGATGCACATTTCCCTGCTGAGTCGTATAATGGTCGAGTGTTAAGGGCAGATGGGCAGCACATTCCTAATTTGCTGGAAGCAATATTGCCATTGTTTGAACTTGACAATTATGTGCCTCATCCCCTGGTTATGATGGCTGCTACCAAAGGCGATACACTTGATCCTGAGGTTGAAAAAAGTTATCTGGCAGCCATACATAAAACCAACCCTGATGTTGCACCCATTGAAAGGATCGACCGTTTTGATTTTTACGAACGGACTAAATCAGCTTTTGCTGTTGTGATGACCGGTGAAACAGCTAAATATGGAAATATAATTTTAAAAAAAGGGGTTACACCTCTTTAAACAGGTATAATAAATCTAATTCAAACAATGATATGAGAACATTACTTGTCTTTTTTTTGATGGTGATAGTTTGCTCTTGTGGTACAGGGCAACCTGACAAAGACCTTAAACTGTGGTATGATAAACCTGCAACAATGTGGGAAGAAGCCTTACCCGTTGGCAATGGAAGGCTTGGTGCAATGGTTTTTGGCAATCCCGGAGAGGAAAATATCCAACTCAATGAAAATACCATTTGGGCAGGAGGGCCCAACAGGAATGATAACCCCAATGCCTTAGAGGCCCTGCCTGAAATACGCCGCCTGATTTTTGAGGGAAAGTACAATAAAGCGCAGGACCTAATTAATGAGAAGGTAATATCAAAGACCTCGCATGGAATGTCGTACCAAACGGCCGGTAATTTATTGCTTGACTTTGAAGGGCATGACAAGTACGATAATTTTTATCGCGAACTCGATATAGAACGGGCAATTGCAACGACCCGTTACACGGTTGAGGGGGTTGAATATACGCGTGAAATATTTTCATCGTTCCCCAACGAAGTTGTTGTTGTACGTTTAACTGCCAGCAAACCCGGAGCGTTAAACTTTTCAGCCACGTTAAACCGGGAAGGTAGTGTTAGCGTATCGACAAAAGGGGACGATATGTTGAGGATGACGGGGGTGACAAGTGACCACGAAACCGTTGAAGGAAAAGTAAAATTTGAAATTTTGGGCAAGGTTGTAAACGATGGTGGAAGCCTGGTTTCAGAGGATGATAAGTTAATTGTTTCCGGTGCGGACAGTGCCACAATTTTTGTTTCGATAGGTACTAATTTTGTAAATTATAAAGATATTAGTGGTGATGCCCGAGAAATGGCCGAAAATTTTCTGTCGAAAGCTATTCAGCATGATTACAAGCAAATGCTGAAGGAGCATGTTAGCAATTATCAAAAATATTTTAACCGTGTTTCGCTTAACCTCGGACAAACCGATTCGATAAAGAACCCGACCGACAAAAGGATAGAGCAGTTTAGTGTAGGGAATGACCCGTCGTTGGCAGCGCTTTATTTTCAGTATGGGCGGTATTTGTTAATTAGCTCATCGCAACCCGGGACACAACCTGCTAACTTGCAAGGTATTTGGAATAATCAGCTTTTTCCTGCATGGGATAGCAAGTATACGATCAATATTAATACTGAAATGAATTATTGGCCGGCAGAACCAACTAATTTGCCTGAACTACATGAGCCACTGATACAGATGGTTAGAGAACTATCTGAGGCGGGGCACGAAACTGCAAAAACAATGTACGGGGCCGATGGATGGGTTACGCACCATAATACTGATATTTGGCGTATATGTGGACCTGTTGATGGTTCTTACTGGGGGATGTGGCCAATGGGCGGTGTTTGGTTAAGCCAACATCTGTTCGATAAATACGAATATAGTGGCGATACCGAATATTTAAGTTCGGTATATGACATTATGAAGGGGGCTGTTAAATTTTGCCTCGATTATATGGTTCAAGAACCAGAAAATGGCTGGATGGTGGTTGTGCCTTCCAACTCACCTGAGAATTCGCCATCTGCACATAAATCTTCATCAGTTTCGGCAGGAACAACAATGGACAACCAATTGGTGTTCGACTTGTTTACCAAAACCAGTAAGGCGGCTTCAATTTTAAATATTGACGAAAACCTTGTAACTGAAATGGAGCGTGTATTAAAGTTATTGCCCCCAATGCAAATTGGTCAATACGGGCAACTGCAAGAGTGGATGTACGATTGGGACGACCCTAATGACAAGCACCGGCATGTTTCGCACCTTTATGGTTTGTTCCCTTCTAACCAGATATCTCCATACCGTACACCCAAACTTGCCGATGCATCGCGTACTTCATTAATCCACAGGGGCGATCCTTCAACCGGGTGGTCCATCAATTGGAAAATAAATTTATGGGCGAGGCTGCTCGACGGGAATCATGCCTACGGACTAATGTGTGAGCAAATCAGGCTGGTAGGAAGAAATGAAGATGGCGGGCCTGCATTCGAAAGTGGTGGGACTTATCCCAATATGTTCGATGCGCACCCGCCGTTTCAAATCGATGGTAATTTCGGTTTTACATCCGGCTTAACCGAAATGTTGATGCAAAGTCATGATGGGGCAATTCATTTATTGCCTGCATTGCCCGATGCTTGGCCTTCGGGGCGTGTTACAGGGCTTCGTGCCCGTGGTGGGTTCGAAATTGTTGAAATGGAATGGGAGAACCGCCAGGTAACCAAATTGATCATAAGATCAAATCTTGGTGGTAATTTGAGGATCCGTGCGGCGAATGAACTTACGATCGAAGGTAATAAAAAACTGACAATGGCTAATGGTGAAAACCAAAATCCCTTTTACCAGATTCCTGAGGTTAAAGACCCCTTGATTTCGATATCTGCAGAAGTAAATACATTTCAATTACCAAAAACACAAACATACGACGTTGAAACTGTGAAGGGAAATGAATATACCTTTATTGCAAAACAGTAATATAACTTTTAACCAATGAGCCCTAAAGCAAAAATAGTAGAAAAAAGATACCTGGTACCGTTTATCATTGTAACCAGTTTGTTTGCCCTGTGGGGGTTTGCCAATGATATTACCAACCCGATGGTGGCCGCTTTCCGTACCATTATGGAAATATCGAATGCCAAAGCCGCGATGGTTCAGTTTGCCTTTTATGGGGGATATGCAACCATGGCAATCCCCGCAGCATTATTTGTGCGTAAGTTTAGTTACAAAAAAGCCATTATCCTGGGGTTGGCATTATACGCCACTGGGGCTTTATTGTTTTACCCCGCAGCCCGTTTCGAGGTTTTTGGCTTTTTTCTGGCTTCGTTGTACATCCTTACATTCGGCTTAGCTTTTCTTGAAACTACAGCTAATCCTTATATTTTGTCGATGGGTGATGAAAAAACATCAACACAACGATTAAACCTGGCCCAGTCATTTAACCCATTGGGGTCTATTCTGGGGATGTTCGTGGCTTCTAATGTGATACTTGCATCACTTGAATCTGAGAAAAGAAATACAGCTGGAGAGCTTATTTACGAATCATTAGATGTTGTTGAAAAGGCGGCCGTCCGCACTCATGATTTGGCTATCATTCGTAACCCGTATGTGATTTTAGGTTTTGTGGTCCTGGCAATGATTGTTTTGTTTTTGATTGTAAAAATGCCTAAGGCTCAAACTGCCAATCCCCATTCATCAGCACTCGACTCATTTAAGCGATTAATTAAAAACAAAACTTATATGCATGGGGTTATTGCCCAGGTGTTTTATGTTGGGGTACAAATCATGTGCTGGACATTTATTATCCATTATGCCGAAAACCTTGGGGTACCAAAAGCAACCGCACAACAATACAATATTTTTGCCATGGCTATGTTTATCGCATTCCGCTTCATCAGCACTTACCTGATGCGCTTTATAAACTCACGCAAGCTTTTGATGTTTTTTGCCATTGGAGGAATGATAACCATTTCAGGGGTGATTTTTATTCAAGGTATGGCCGGTTTGTATTGTTTAGTAGCTACATCGGCTTTTATGTCGTTGATGTTTCCTACCATTTATGGAATTTCGCTCGAAGGAATTGGCGAAGATGCAACGCTTGGGGCAGCTGGCCTTGTAATGGCGATTGTTGGTGGAGCGTTAATGCCTCCATTACAGGGAGCTATTATCGATTTAGGTACGATAGCCGGAATGCCGGCTGTTAACCTCTCTTTTGTGTTGCCTTTTATTTGTTTTGTTGTAATCGCCAGGTTTGGGTATGTGACGTTAAAGAAAAAGAGAATTCTATATTAACAAAAAAATGAACTTAATGAAAGTCAATATAATCATATTGCTGACAACATTTCTGCTGATGAGTGTTACAATTGTATATTCTCAGCAAGTTTCTGTTATATCGCCCAATAAAAAAATCGAGATTTCACTTGTTAATGAACATGAAGCTGAATTTAGTAAGTGGTTTTTGAAGGTTAATTACACTGGCGATGATGAAGTGGAAGTGATTCCTCAAATACAGTTGGGCTTATCGCGCAACGATCAGGATTTTTCCAGCAAATTGAAGTTCCTGAAAGCCGAAAAGCCAACATTTATAAACGAACAATATACCGCCATTCATGGCAAACGCAGCCAATGCAGCAACAAGGCCAACGAGGTGGTGCTTCGTTTTGAAAATTCAGATAAATCTGAAATGAACGTTATCGTGAGGGCATATAACGATGGGCTGGCCTTTCAATATGAATTTCCAAAAGGTGAAGGTGAATACACGATAA
>JASMTI010000157.1:0-10405 GCA_041694375.1 Bacteroidales bacterium
ATTCATGAATAATGAAATCGGGATCGGAATAAAGACTCAGCTCAAAAGTATAAAAACAAATATTGGAATAAATGCCGAATACAATTCAGAAGTTCATAAAAACCCGAAAATCAACACAATGAACACCAAAATCAGTCTGGAGTTTTAAATGATTCAAAAGTTAAAAAATCAAATATGCATATCACCTTAATCCGCCATACCACAGTTGATGTACCACCGGGCATGATTTACGGCCACACCGATGTGCCCTTGAGTGCTTCATTTGAAGATGAAGCAGAAAAAATTGTCGGGCAAACAGGCAACTATACTTTCGACGCAGTGTATTCAAGTCCGATTAGCCGGTGCATACGCCTTGCCCACAAAATTTCGCCCTGTGTAATTCCCGACGCCCGTTTAATGGAGTTAAACTTTGGTGACTGGGAAAGAAAATTCTGGAAAGATATTGACCAAACCCCTAAAGCTAAAGCATGGTTTGCCAACTATGTAAACATTCCGGCCCCAAGTGGCGAATCGTTCGACCAAATGATAAGGCGATGCAGGGCTTTTCTCGAAGATATAAAAACATCAAACTATAACAACATTTGCATCGTAACCCATGGCGGTCCCATACGTGCTATAAAATCAATTATTGATAACACTCCACCTCAAGAAGCTTTCAGCATCAAAGTAAGATATGGTGAAATCATTCAACTTACCTTAAATAAGTTAAAATAATGCCATCAAAGCTTCTTCAATCTTTGGATATTCAAAATCAAAACAATCGTGCTCCAAATTTTTTGGATATACAAAGCCGCCTCCAGTGACAACACTTGCAGCTTTTCCAAAAACCAGACGAATGGCAAATTCCGGTACAGGAAAAATAGCCGGACGCTTCAGGGTTTTGGCCAACGCCTTTGTAAATTCCTTGTTTGTAACCGGATGAGGGGCTGTAAGGTTATATATACCTTCGACATTTTCATGCTCGATAAAAAACTGAAAGGCCTTTACCACGTCATCGATATGAATAAACGAAACGCCCTGTTTCCCGGTTGCAAGTTTACCCCCGAGCCCGAGTTTAAATAGAGGTGCCACCATTTTCAACATCCCCCCATTTGTACCTAACACCACACCAATACGTGGAATTACCAGCCTAGTTGCCGGGTTGTTAAGTTCACGTGCAGCACGCTCCCATTCAACAACCACTTCAGCCAAAAAATCATCCCCGGTTTCCGAAGTACTTTCATCATATTCAGACCCTATTGTTTGCGGATAAACACCAATGGCAGAAGCTGAAATCAATAATCGAGGTGCTTTTTCTACAGGCAGTTCATTAATGATTTCGACAATACGCTGTGTGGTTTTAACACGGCTGTCCTTAATTACCTTTTTGTTTTCTTCGTTCCAGCGCTGTACCACTGGGGATCCGGCAAAATTCATCACCACATCACTCTGCTGAATCTTTTCTTTCCACTGGTCAATGTTTTCATCGCGTTTCAAATTAAAATATTCAACATCGTCGAGTGTATTGTTCTTTTTAAAAGATGTGGCCAAAAAACCCGAACTACCTGTAAATGCTATTCTCATATCAATTTTTCTATGTCCGATTATTATTTTTAACCAGAAACCTAAGTTAATGTTAAACCATTGCCTTTCTTTTTTGTTCTCGACAATAAAAAATAAACTCATTTTCTATTTTTGCACCATGGTAACTATACTATCAATCATATTAGGAGTTTTTGTCGTTGCAGCTGTTGTTTTTTTGGTTGTTGAAAACCGGAGAAAGGCAAAAAAAGCAAAAGCTGAAGGGAAACCGCAAACGGTTACTGCACCCCCACTCGATTGTTGTGGGGCACATGAGGTGTGCGAATACGATGAAATAAAAATGGACGAAACGCGAATCGAATATTACGACGACGAAGAGCTCGACCAGTTTAAAAATATTAATCCAACCGACTACAACGACAACCAAATAGACCAATTCCGCGAGGTGCTTTATACCCTTAAAACCGAAGAAATCCGATACTGGCTCCTCAGTATCGAACGACGTAAAATAAACCTGCCTTCCGTATTACAAGATGAAGCACGGATGCTGATGGCCGAAGCCTGATAGAGTCATTGGTCATTGGTAAATTAGTCATTTGAAATTTGGAATTTGGAAAATTTGTAAATTAGTTTTTATGAAACCATGACTTCTGTTCTTCATTGTTTGTAGCCATCATTATCAATTTTGTTATACTTTCTGTCAATTCCAAAGTAGTTCTTTTGAGAATTCATTTGTACTTTTGTTTTGTATAAACACAAATTTATTACTAAACCATACAACAATTATGAAGAAAACATTATTATTACTTGGCCTGATTCTGCCATGCATCACACTAACAGCCAATAACGACTGGGAGAACCAAAAAGTCTTTGAAAAAAACAAGCTTCCGGCAACAGCCACATCGTATTCTTTCAATACGGTTGAAGATGCACTAACCAACAACCGTTCACAATCAAATTTAATGATGCTGAACGGAATGTGGAAATTTCACTTTGTGCCTGAATCATCACAACGCCCCGATGATTTTATGCAAGCTGGTTTCGATGCATCTAATTGGGATGAAATTAAAGTACCGTCATGCTGGGAAATGGAAGGATACGGAACCCCCATTTATTCAAACATGCGTTATCCATTTCCATATACCCCTCCATATATTAAGCGCGAAAACCCAGTGGGGTCTTACCTGAAAACCTTTGAAATACCTGCCGAATGGGATAAAAAACGTGTAATCCTGCACTTTGGGGGTGCTTCATCGGCCATGTATGTTTGGGTTAATGGCAAAAAAGTTGGATATAGTCAGGACAGCCGCCTGCCTGCCGAATTCGATATTACCCCCTACCTGCAAGACGGCAAAAACACCATTGCAGCCCAGGTGTTCCGCTGGAGCGACGGTTCGTACCTCGAAGACCAGGACCACTGGCGCATGAGCGGATTACACCGTGAGGTTTACCTCAAAGCTGTTCCTGAAATATCCATCACCGATTGTTTCATCCGAACCTACCTGAACAACGATAATTCAAAAGCAACCTTACAAGTACGCCCTGAAATTGCAAACACGACCAACAACAACCTCGAAGGCTGGAAAGTAAAAGCACAACTGTACAATACCGATGGAACAAAAGTATGGGCCGAAAACATTGAAATTGAGGCAAGCGACATTACAAATGAACGATATCCACAACGCGACAATGTTTATTTTGCCTTGATGCAGGGAGAAGTTGAAAACCCTCAGTTATGGAGCGCCGAGGTTCCAAACCTTTATACCTATGTAACATGGCTCGAAGACGAAAACGGAAACACAACCGAGGCGGTTCCTTTCAAAATTGGTATTCGGGAAATAACCATTGAAAATGGCGTGTTCAAAGTAAATGGGGAGCATGTAAAGCTTAAAGGGGTTAACCGCCACGACCATAGCGAAACCGGTGGCAAAACAGTTAGCCGCGAAGAAATGCTGAAAGATGTGCAACTATTAAAACAATTGAATTTTAATGCTGTACGTACATCACACTACCCCAACGACCCTTACTTTTATAATTTGTGCGATGAATACGGTTTATACGTAATTGACGAAGCCAATCTCGAAACCCACCAGGTAGGAGGTGAATTTTCAAACACACCATCGTGGGGGGCTGCATTTCTCGAACGGGCCATACGGATGGCCGAACGCGATAAAAACCACCCTTCAATTGTAAGCTGGTCGTTGGGCAACGAAGCCGGACAAGGTCCCAACCATGCTGTAATGGCTGCCTGGCTGCAAGAATTTGACAACACCCGTCCGGTGCACTACGAAGGTGCAATTGGCGACATCGACCATCCCGAATATGCACCATACAATTCTGAAAAAGTACGCAGTCTTGGAATATGGGCCAACCCACGTGACCCGCACTGGGTAGATATGGTAAGCCGCATGTACCCCGACATTAATGGGCTCAGGGCCCTGGGGGAAAGCAAATATGACAACCGCCCGGTAGTAATGTGTGAATATGTGCACTCGATGGGTAACTCAACAGGAAACTATAAAGAATACTGGGACCTCATATACTCTGATGATATCTACATGGGAGGTTTCATTTGGGACTGGGTTGACCAGGGCATAAAAGCAGTTGATGAAGATGGTACAAAATACTGGAAGTACGGAGGGGACTTTGGTGATACTCCAAACGACAATAATTTCTGTATAAATGGAATTGTAAACCCCGACCGCACACCCCACCCCGCAGCCTATGAATGCAGGTATGTAAATCAACCCGTTGTTTTCGAGGCGGTTGACCTTGAAAATGGAATTGTTAATGCAACAAGCCGATTCAATTTCAAAAACTTGAACCAATATGAATTATACTGGTCCGTTTCGGAAAATGGTACTGTAATTCAAAATGGACTGATAGAAAACATAGAACTTGCTCCCGGCCAAAAACGTAACATAAACGTCCCATTCAAAAGAATAAATGAAAAAGCCGGAAAAGAATATTGGTTGATGCTTAGTGTGAAACTTAAAAATAATGAGCGTTGGGCCAACAAAGGCCATGAGATTGCCTACAGCCAGTTTAAGCTGCCGTTTTACGAACAAGCCGATGAACCATCAAGCAATATCAACGAAACCCTTGCGGTTACAGGAAATGACAAATTTGTTCTTACCAGTAATAAAGTCAATCTTACTGTAAACAAAGAAACAGGTTGGATTGAAAAGTATGTATATGATAACAATGAGCTCATTAGTTCTGAAATGGTCCCCAATTTCTGGCGCCCGCTAACCGATAACGACAGTCGCGGATGGAAAGCCCAAAACAAATCAGCTTTTTGGAAAACTGCTGCAGGTGAGCTGAAAATGAAGGAAATAAAATTGATTGATATATCAAACTCAGTTAAACAGGTTTTTGTTGAGAAAGAAATTGAAGATAAAATAAACATCAAACTTGTGTACACAATAAATGCTGACGGTAAGTTAACCGTTGATTATAATTTGGAATGCAACGAAAACCTGCCCGATATGCTCAGGGTTGGTATGAGATTCACTACTCCTGCAACTTATAACAACATGGCTTTTTATGGTAAAGGACCGTGGGAAAACTATGTAGACCGTTCGCAAGGCGCAATTGTAGATGTTTATGAAGGTACCGTGAGCGACTTTATTTGGAACTACATTTATCCACAAGAAAATGGCAACCATACGGGCGTACGCTGGTTAACACTTACAAACCAGTCCACAGGAATTAGCATTGAAGGCATGCAGCCCCTCAGCACATCGGTATGGCCGTGGAGCCACAAACAACTTGCAAAAGCAACACACATAAACGATTTGGAAAAAGAAGACCATTTAACCCTTAATATCGACCTTGCGCAAACCGGAGTTGGTGGTAACGATTCATGGTCAAACAATGCTGCACCTATTGATAAATACAAACTGAAACCGGGAAGTTTTGAATACAGCTTTACCGTTAAACCATTAACAAAATAAGGATAAGCACAAATTTTAAAAGCATTTCGCTATTTTATTCAAATAATAACTCCATTCCGAACTTTTTATCATATAAAATGTTTAGGATGGAGTTATTAATTATAAAACATTACAATCATGAATAATATCCTGTTACTTGTTTTGCTTCAGTTTGGTTTATTTGGAATCAAAGGTGAACCCATGGCCGACACTAAAATGTACGTTAACGATGCAGCTTCAGGTGAACTAATAGCATTTTCAAAAGTTGGGTATAGTGGGGCTTTTGAATTTTCAAACCTCGATCCTGGCAATTATATCCTTTCAATGGAATTAAACCCAAATACCGTTTGGCTACAAGACCGTAAAAAACACCAAAAATATGAAACAGACCTACTTGTTGCCTATAACCGTGACGACAACATTTACGGTTGGAAAAGTGACGAAGGATATCTTATTGTGGAATTTGATGAGCTATCGGAAATTGCAGAAGCCTTGATGCCCAAATTTAGTGAGTATGGAAAATCAG
This sequence comes from Bacteroidales bacterium, assembly GCA_041694375.1. Taxonomy (GTDB): domain Bacteria; phylum Bacteroidota; class Bacteroidia; order Bacteroidales; family Prolixibacteraceae; genus Roseimarinus. The sequence goes on from JASMTI010000157.1 coordinate 5,983, forward strand.
GGGAAAACTGCAACGAAGAAACGGGTTCAAGCAAATCAGATAATGGCAAACAAGAAAAAGACAAATCGATGTTTGAAAAAGCCGCTGAATCAACAAAGAATGAAAATGAAAAATTTCCCCGCATCGACATATTGCACTTTACTGTTGTAGATCAATATGGAACCATTGGTGGTGAAATACAATCGGTTTCACAAAAAGATTTCCACAACACTTTTGTAGGGAAAGATGAAATAAAATACGAAGATGCCGGAAAAGTAATCGTGATTGAGCGCGAAGAATAAAATTCAGCCCCAATTTCCTATCGCAACTTAATCATTTACATTCGGTCATTCATAATTTCATTGATGGCTACCACGTCCCTGTTTGCTTCCATTTCAACCATAATGTGCTCGATCATAGGATTCTCTTCAGGTTTATAATCAACCTTCAAATTGGCTAAAAATAAATGTGAGGTCATTTGCCAAATAACTGCATTAAAACCATTTAAATATTCCTTTATCAAATTGTAGGGTGTTTCCCCAATCTGACGGCTGATTAATTTCAGCAATAATCGCCCCTGACGGTGGTTCAGACCTGAAAGGTAGTGCATGTAATTTTCTTTAACATACCCTTTGCTCCATTTTAAAAAATCTTTTTGGCGTTTTCCCTCGTATAATTCCATCTCAGCATTAATGCGATCGTACTCTTTTTCTACCAGTACAACCAGGGGATATATTTTATATAAATCGTTTTTTAATTCTTTGTATTCTTCACGCTCTTTCTCGTTTGCAAACTCATATTCCTGCTGAACAACAATTTCACCCAGTTCATAATTTGGAGTGGCAGTTGTGTCAGCAGCAGCAGTAGAAGTGGCAGTGGCAGTGGCAATAGTAGCAGTAGTGTCCTGAGCGAACAATGCAACTATAAAAGCAAAATTTGTAACAAATATTAAAATGATGTGTCTCATTTCTATTATTCAAATTAATATTAACACTTCTTCAACCCCAAAAGGATTCAACGAAATTAAAAATACCAAGAATAAATACCAAACAAAAACAATAAAAATGACCCTAACGTAAATTTATCTTAACGCACTGAACATCAACTCAACCGGATGCAAAGCTTTTCGCCCGGTGCCATGTTCAATTTGCTCACGGCAACTGGTGCCCGGTGCTGCTATTGCTACATTTGAAGCTGCATTGCGTACAGCCGGGAACAACACCATATCCCCTATATCCATTGAAACCTCGTAATGCTCTTTTTCATATCCAAACGAACCGGCCATTCCACAACAACCCGAAGGTATTTCCTCTACCGAGTAATTTTCGGGAAACTGAAGCATTTCAACAGAAGTACGTGTTGTTGCCAGGGCTTTCTGATGACAATGACCATGCAACTTTATGGTCATTTTTTGCTGCGTAAACGCATCTTTTGTAATGTTGCCCTTTTCTACTTCACGCATAAAAAACTCATCGAACATCAACGCGTTCTCAGCAAGAATTGAAGCATCGGTCTTCAATTCTTCAGGCACAAGCTCAGGATATTCATCGCGAAAGGTTAAAATAGCCGAAGGTTCAATACCCACCAGTGGAGCTTCATTTGAAACTATATTTTTAAGGCGACGAACATTCTCAACAGCCAGTTTTGCTGCTTTTCGTACAAAGCCTTTCGACAAATAAGTACGTCCGCTGGCAACAGTATCGGGGATAATCACTTCGTACCCCAGCTTTTCGAGCAACATAATGGCTATAATGCCAATGTGCGAATCAGTAGATTTTACAAACTCATCGGCAAACAGGTACACTTTTCGTTTTGTGCCGTGAGAATAGCCCGTATGATTTTTTTGCCATTTTTTAAACGACTGCATGGGCAAGTGTGGCAAAGGCCTGTGGGTAGTAAACCCTGTAATTTTTTGAAATGCAAAAGCAGTGGGCTTCCATTGCATAAATGCTGCTGCAAGGGGTTTTATGCCCATGGCTATATTAATAAGCGATGGGAATGCAGCGATAAGCCGCGAGCGCAATGGCGCGGGGTTGGCATCGTAATGATTTTGCAGGAACTCAGCTTTGAGCTTTGCAATATCGACACCCGAGGGGCATTCGCTTTTACAGGCCTTGCACGACAGGCACAAATCGAGCGATTCAAGTATCTCGTGCTTATCGGCCCAGTTCATTTCCGACGGGCGTGTAATGAGTTCACGCAACACGTTGGCCCTTCCGCGGGTCGAGTGCATCTCGTCGCGCGTTGCCATGAAGCTGGGGCACATGGTGCCGCCAACTATTTCCGATTTACGGCAATCGCCCGATCCGTTGCATTTTTCAATGGCGCGTGCCATGCCCTGCGTAATTTTATAATCGAAATACGTTTTGAACTGCGGTGTTTCGGCACCCGGCTCAAAACGCATTGAAGTGTTCATTGGAGGTGTATCGGTAATTTTTCCGGGGTTGAAAATACCATTCGGGTCCCAGGCTTGCTTCATTTCTTTTAAACAGGTATATACTTTTTCGCCCAGCATAAAAGGAATAAACTCGCCCCTCAGGCGTCCATCGCCATGTTCGCCACTTAACGACCCCCGGTATTTCTTGACCAAATGTGCCGTTTCAACTGCTATTTTCCGAAACAGCGCAACATCATTTTCATCCTTCAGGTTTAAAACGGGGCGCAGGTGAAGCTCCCCGGTGGCAATGTGTGCATGGTAAACAGCCTGTAATTTCAGTTCATCGAGCTTCTGTTGAAATTCGGTCAGGAAATCGGGCAATTTTTGAACCGGAATAGCTGTATCTTCAACTACCGACACAGGTTTGGCATCGCCGGGCATATTTGAAAGCACGCCCAAACCGGCTTTTCGAAGGTCCCATACGCGGGTGATGTCACTCCCCCACACCAAGGGGAAATGATAGCCATACCCGGCTGCTTTCATGGCCTTTTCAATGCTTGCAGCCCGTTCGGTAATTTCGGCTTGTTCATCGCCCCAAAGTTCAATAATCAGAATGGCAGCCGGTTCGCCTTCAATAAAAAAGCGGTTGCGGCGCTGACTAATGTTTTCTTTCGTGAGGTCGAGAATTTTTTTGTCCATCAGCTCAATAGCCGACGGGTTGAATTCAAGCGCAATTAAATTTGCTTTAAACGCGTGTTCCAGCTTTTCCATGTGGATGCACAACAACGCTTTTTCACGAGGTGGCAATTCAACCAGGTTTAGCTTCATTTCGGTAACAAAAGCCAGCGTACCTTCCGAGCCGGCAATGAATTTTGCCATGTTAAAAGGTTCGCCATTGGGGTTATACGGCTGCATGCGCGCCAGCATATCGAGCGCATAACCATTGTTACGGCGTGGCACCGAAGGATGCGGATATTGCTGCTCAATTTCTGCCCTGTTTTTGGCATCGCTCAAAATACGGTTAACAGTCCGGTAAATGTTACCTTCTAATCCGTTAATCTTCAATTTTTTCTGAAATTCTTTTTCGTTAAGGGCCGAAAATTCAACCTCGGAACCATCGGCCAGTATGGCCTTCGCGCCAAGGATATGGTCGCGCACACTACCATGCACCAATGAATGAAGCCCGCAACTATTGTTGCCCAACATGCCGCCCATGGTACACCGGTTGGCTGTTGATGTTTCAGGACCAAACATCAGCCCGTGCTTTTCCAGTTCCATGTTCAGTTCGGTAAGTACCACCCCCGGCTCAACACGCACCCACTTTTCGCGCGCATTGATTTCGATAATGCGGTTAAAATGGCGCGACACATCAACCACCAGTCCCTCGCCTACCACCTGTCCGGCCAGCGATGTACCCGCCCCTCGCGGGATGAGCGAAGTTTTGTTCTCGCGGGCAAAATCGATTAACTGGTGTAAATCATCTTTGCCTTGCGGAATAACCACGCCCAGTGGTATTTCACGATATGCCGAAGCATCGGTGGCGTACATAATTTTTGACATATGGTCGAATCGTAGTTCACCAGTCAGCTTTTTTTGCAGCTTTGATAATTCGCTGTTTTTTATTTTTTTGGCCATAATTAATCCAATTCAACAACTGTTATCCCCGAGCCCCCGAATTGTACATGTTCATCTTTAACCGATTTCACGGCAGGTTCCGATTTCAGGTAATTCCGGATCACTTCTTTCAGTATGCCATACCCCTTACCATGCAAGATACGCACTTTAGAAGCGCCAACCATAATTGCCTCGTCAATAAAAGCCTGAATGTTCGACAGCGCCTCCTCTGCCCGTTGGCCACGCACATCAATATCGGGCTTAAAATCCATTTTTTTACCCAGAATATTATTGGTGCGTTGCAGGTTGTCGCTTTTAGGTTTCATGCGGTCATCCTGCTTTTGCCGTTTTACCTCGTTGTTGCTTACAGGTTCAATTTTATCAATGGTTGTTGTAGAAACGAGGTTACCAAGGGCCACCACGACTTTGCTTTTATCAATATCGATAATCTCA
>JASMTI010000158.1:0-17643 GCA_041694375.1 Bacteroidales bacterium
TGCTTCGTATTTTCTCTTCAATACTTTGATTTACAAGCATCCCTTTTGCATTTTTTCTTACATAATCAGTTATACTGTTAGGCAGGTTATATGACTCGTCTACTGTAAAATTGTCTTCTTCATCAATAAAATATGGGAAAGAATAGGAGTTTGACTCTTTTTCATAAAGTGCAACATAGAAATTTTCAGCATTAAACACGGGTTTAATTTTTTCATGTATTTGTTTGATAAATTCATGCAAATCAATATTTTGAGCTGACAACTGGACTATTTCCAATATCATTTTTTGAATTTCATTTGACCGCTTTTGAATGGTAACATCAATAAAATACGATATGGTTTGAACCAGCTCCCCTTTATCATCAAAAACACCAACTGAATTTAGCTCACAATTTATTACTTTACCATCTTTTCTTTTTAAATCGATGGTAGCGTTCGAAATCTTTTTAGATTTTTTTATTTTTTCAAGAAATTGCTTACGCTCTTCAGGGTTGGCATAATAAGATTCTATATTTTTCCCTTTTAGTTCATCCACACTATCACAACCAAGCATGCTGGCAAATGCCAGGTTACAATCAATAATTTCACCATTTGGGGCAACCATGTTATCGCCTGTAATATCATTGTTAAAGAAACTTTTATACCGCTCTTCGCTCTTAAACAAAGAAGCTTCAGCCTCTTCCTTGTCCAGGATATTCTTCCTCTTTTCAATTGCCCCTATAACAGCCGGTGCCAAACGGCTAAGGTTTTCTTTTAAAATGTAATCATCTGCACCTGATTTAATGCAATCAACAGCCACCTCCTCGTTTACTGAACCAGTGAGAATTACAAACGGTGTTTTTGGTGCAAGCTCCTGCGCTACAGTCAGGGCTCCCATCCCATCAAAAGCAGGCATCGAATAGTCGGAAATAATAACATCGGGCAAACGCATTTTCAAGGCATCACGCATTTCATTCTCCGATTCGACCCTTGATGAAGTAAATTGAATTTTTCGCTTTTGCATTTCCCTTTCGGCCAATAACATATCGGTCTCAACATCCTCAACAAAAAGTATATGGATGGTTTTGTCAAGCACATTTTTTACTCCCCCCATTGTTTAATATTTTATAATGTTTAATTAAGATTTGGAGCCTGGTTGAGCAAAAGCCAGTATAGCCCCAGGTTCTTCACAGCCTCAACAAACTTATCAAAATCGACAGGTTTCACAATGTAACTGTTTACGCCCAAACTGTAACTTTCAATAATATCCCGCTCTTCGCGCGATGAAGTTAGCACAATAACCGGTATCATTTTTTTTACGGGGTCATTTTTCAATGTCCTTAATACTTCGAGCCCGTCAACTTTAGGCAGTTTAAGGTCGAGGAGTATAATTTTAGGGGCAGCTTCGTTTCCCCTTTCATTAAATTGCCCACGGGCATAAATAAAATCGAGTGCTTCTTCTCCGTCACCAACAACATATATATTATTGGCCAGGTTGTTCTTCTTAAATGCCCGCACAGCCATTTCTGCATCTGCTTCTGTGTCCTCTACAATGAGGATTTCAACATTATGGATACTGCTCATTTTCTTTATATTTTTGGTTGTTAATTATAGTTTGCAAATTTCAATCATCTTTGGGGTGTGAAGCTTTTCACCGGAAGGGAGAAATAAAATGTTGCCCCTTTACCTTCTTCCCCGTCAGCCCAAACCTCACCTCCGTGCCTTAACACAATACGTTGCACAATAGAAAGCCCAACACCCGTGCCCGGAAACTCATTATCGCGGTGCAGGCGCTGGAACACCTTAAACAGTTTATCCATGTATTTTTTGTTAAAACCAGCACCATGGTCCTTTATGCTGAATATTAGTGTTTTATTATTTTCTGAACAACTAATTTCAATTTTTTTAATGTCCGATTTTGAGCTGTACTTTATCGCGTTACCAATCAGGTTATTCCACACATGGGCAATCAGGTTCGGGTCACAAACAGCCATGTACATATTATTAAAGACCAAGTCAAATTCCTTTTTTTCATCAGAAGTAGCTAATTCATCAAATACATGCTTAGCAATCGTCTCCATATCAACGGTTGCCAATTTCATTTCGGCCCGCGACAAACGCGACAAATTGAGCAAGTCAAGGATAAGCTTATCCATTTTTTGGGCACTTTTCCTGATGACCTGTATCAACCGCTTCCCCTCATCGTCGAGCTGGTCGTAATAATCTTCAATAAGAAACCCCGAGAAGCCATCGATAGCCCTGAGTGGTGAGCGCAAATCGTGCGACACAGAATAAGAAAATGCCTCCAGTTCATTTCTCGAAAGTTCAAGTTTCCGGGTCTCCTCTTTCAAACGGGCCGTAACCTCATTAAGGTCTTCAACCATATATAACATAGCTGTTTGGCTTTTCCTAAGCTTTTGCACTTTATCTTCGAGCTCGGCAGTACGTTGTATTACTTTATCTTCAAGGCTGTTTTTTAGTTGTAACAACTCTTCTTCGGCTTTTTTTCGCTCTGTTATATCCCAAAAGGTAACAACTGAGCCAATAACATTGTTGTTTTGTACTATAGGATGGGAAAAATATTCTGCCGGAAAACTTGTCCCGTCATTTCGCCATAAAACTTCTGAATTGCTATGTGTAGCCCCGCCTTTAGCAAACGACTTATATATTTCACAATCTGACAACTCATACGGGGAACCATCGGGTTTTGCATAATGAATAAGGTTATGCATATTTTTTCCTATCACCTCGCTGGCGTTATTAAAACCTAAGAATTTCAGAGCCGAGTGGTTAATTAAGGTACAATTCCCATCCAAATCAATACCATAAATACCTTCTTCTGTTGAGTTCAGCAATAAACTTAACCGGGATTCACTTTCCTCAAGCAAAAGTTTTTGGGTTTTGTATTCTTCAAGGGTTTTTTTATGTTGCTTAATTTCGTTATTCAAGCGCAATGTCCTGCGTTTTACTTCACGACGCAGAAACAATATAAAAAACAGGGCCATTAAAATAACAAGGGGGAAAAACACCATTAAAGCAATTCGAATAACATCCCCGGGGCTAACTTCTTCCATGAATACCGGTCCAAACCACTTCATGCGGATATCTTCAAAAGTGTCATTTGCAATAATTATTGAAAGCCCCTCGTTAAGCCGTGCCTGCAACTCTATATCGCCTTTTTGAACCGCGAAGCAAAAATCCTGGCGAAACCCGGGGATTTGAAATCCCAGTGGTTCAATACTCTTGATGTCAAGCCGTTCGAGAAGTTTTATCCCTGTAATGCGCTGTGTAATTAACGCGTCATACTCACCAGAAGCTAGTAACTTAAAAGCTTCCTCATATGTATTTGTTGTAAATATTTTATCCGAAACATTCACCCGCCGCACAAATTCTTCGGCATTATCACCTTTCATCACTACCACTTCCTTCCCTTTTAAATCGGCAATAGAGCTGATTCCGGTTGTTCCTTTACGCACAAAAACGCCTCCATGCAGCGACAGGTATGGCATTGTGAACTCGTACAATTCTTCTCTTTCGGGGGTACGGCCAACAAGGGGCAGGGCATCAATTTCTCCCGCCGCTAAATCGTGTTTTATCTTATTCCACACCCCGACTTTTATGTCGACACTTAACCCAACAGCATCGGCAGCAGCTTTGAAAAGGTCTATTGAAAACCCATCGGCATTACCGTTTTCATCAACAATGCAATAAGGCGGGTAATCGGGCTCCGAAGCTATAAATATGGTGTCAGAATCATAAATATTAACATCTGTGTATTGGGCATAAGAAACAGCATTCACCAGAAAAAGGAACAAAAAAACACAAATCCTTTGGCAGTGATATTTATAACGATATGTCATCCTTTGTATAGCCATTGCTGCGTTTTTAATTATTAAATGTCCGTTTTGTCCGTATTTTTTAATTGTTCAATCTCGGTGCGGAGCTCTTTGATACGGAACTCACGGTCGATGGTTGCTTCGTGAAAGCGTTCAAGCAGCTCAACCCGCTCTTGCAGTTCCCGTGTTTTTTCGGCAACGTTTTCTTCAAGTTCGCCAGTAAATTTTTCGAGTGCTTCCTGAGCGTTTTTGCGTTGTAATATTTCTTCTGAATTTTCGATAGCCACAGCAGCGTTTACTGCGAGGTTTTTAAGAAGAATAGCATCATGCTCTTTAAACCCATCAGGTTTATTGTGGATTTCAAAACAACCAATCACCCTACCCCGCTTATTTAATATTGGAATATCGATTAAGTTATAAAAACCTAGTTTTTTTTGAACCTCCGGCACAACATGTTCATCTTCTAATGCATTATTCGATATGTATGGTTCTTTACTTGCCATAACCCAACCCGGCACACCAACATTTAAGTCAAAGCTATAATTAACAGGGAATGTTTCACCCTGCCGGTTATACTCATTAAAAACCATTTTCCCGTCAACCACCATCCCGGCCGTCCCCTCTTTTGCACCGGTAATCATGATTGCAGAATCAACAAGTTGACGCATTACCGTTTCAATCTCGAGCACCGAGTTAATTTGCCCTATCGCCTTTGTTAGCAATTCCCAATTCAGGTTAAATCGCTGTAATTCAAACTCTATCTCCTTCTGCTTGGTAATATCGCTTATCATCGACAGCATCATTTTTTTTCCGGACACAACAATTGCTTCAGCCGACCAAAGTGCAAGGATTAAAGCATCACTTTTGGTCTTAAATTCAATATATTGGTCTTTAAACGAGCCATCCTCAACCAACAACTTTACAATGCGGTCGCGTTCACCGGGATTCATCCAAATCCCTACCTCTTTTGATGTTTTACCTATCAATTCGTCCCTGCTATAGCCTAACATTTCAACCCACCGGTTGTTAACATCAACAAAAAGACCGGTAATGATATCTGATATGACCAATGGAGCCGGACTTGATTTAAAAGCAATAGAGAAACGCTCTTCACTTTCGCGAAGGGCCATTTCGGCTATCTTGAGTTTTGAAAAAGTAAACCGGTATAATTTTTTTTCACCTTCGATATAATAATTGCCATCCACAATTACAGGACATACTCCGGATTTTGATTTCAGTTCAATTTCGATATGCGGCAATTCACTATGTTTTATGAACTTTCTAAAATACAGGTAGAATTCATCCTGAGAAGCCGGGCTTATATAATCAGTAAGGGATGTTTTCTTTACGCTCTTGTTTTGCACCATATTGCAAAATGTTTTGTTGGCATTTATTATGGATAAATCTTCAGCACAAATCACATAACCTAAAGGGGCATTATCAAAAAGCGACTGATATCCGGCCTTGGCTTCCTCTAATTGTTTTTGAGTGCGCAAAAGCTCCTCATTTTGATATTCAAGTTTCTGATGATATATACTCACCTCGGCCACCAACTCGCTCATACCCATTTTACTAATCTCTTTGTGGGTATTTTTTTCTAAAATCTCTTTTATTTGTTTTTTAAGCTGTTCTTTTTTAAAGCCTTGTTCATTCATCCCTATCCACTTTTATTGTAAAAACTACTCCCTTAAATTTTTTATTGGCCAAATACACCGGCACCCCGTCAATAGTGAGTAAAACTTTTTTCTTTTTGGGTATTTTAATATAATGCCTAAAACCATAAACAGGCTTTTGGGTTTTCATTATAATTGCAAAAGGTAATTTATCGTTTTTAATAGTTTTCCCCTCAAGGTCAGTTATTTCCCAATCCGATGCATCATAACTACGTTTTAATATTTCATCTTTACTAATATTGAAAAGATTTTCGGCCTTTTTGTTCGCATAAATAATCCAGCCCTCGGGGTCGAGCATCGTGGTAGCAACAGGCGATTCTTCCAAAACGAGCCTGAGCAACTTTTCCCTTTCATATAATCCCGATACATCAATCAATGTTACCATTACCCCGTCAACAGCGTTATTACTGGTACGATAGGGTCGTAACCTAACAAACAAAGGCATACCGTTTTTGTCGGTAATTTCTTTGTCAACAGGTTGTAAGTTTTCCAAAACAGAACTTACATCGTCTTCAAATTCCGGATATGTATCCATTAAGGTCAGGTGCGTAATGGGGCGGCCAATATCTGATTCTAAAATATTGGTAACACTGGCAACCTGTGGTGTGATTTTACGTATGCACAATTTACTGTCAAGGTAAATGGCAGCCACATCGGTATTTTTCAAAAGGTTATTGATATCACTGTTCAAACGGGTCAGCTCTTCAATTTTAAGCTGATGTTCAGAATTAACGGTATAAAGTTCCTCATTAACTGATTGCAACTCCTCGTTGGTACTTTGTAACTCTTCGTTGGATGCAATAAGCTCTTCATTCGACGATTGCAACTCTTCGTTGGCACTTTCAAGCTCTTCAACCGTAGCAGCTAAACTCTCCTTTACTGATGAAAGTTCGTTTTCAAGCTCCTTAACCCGGTTTCCCTGTTCCGACGAATAATCAAAATCATCAATCTCCTTTTTATCGGCATCAGGTGCTGTTTTTTTATCAACAACAGAAAAAGAAAGCATGTAATACTTCTTCTCACCCTGAAACAACTTTCGTGCTTCTACGTTCACCGCTTTGTCGCCGAGGCTGTTTAAACCTGATACAATTCTGCTGGAATACTTCTCATCTGAATTTTTTAATACCCTTATCAGATTATTAATAAAAAGCCCCATATCGCGGGGCAATATTGAAAAAAGCTCGTTAGAATAGTTCCCGGCCTGAATTTCAATATAAGGATTGATGTTGTTTATAACACTTACCACAAAATAGTTGGAATCAACAATAATTGAAGGTGGGACAAATTCATCAATAACATGTCCCAACAGCTCATTCGATTTCAGCTCTTTTTTTCTTGTACTTAAACCATTATAGCTTTCGCCAGGTTTTTTATTCTTTTTAATTTCAAGGGCAAGTCCATCTACAATTGGTGCAGAAAAACCGGGCTTATATTGAAACACCTTATTTTTTAGGTCAACTACCTTAAATGCATCGTCCATTGGACCAAGCGTTTCACTGCTCCCCATAAAAAGAAAACCTTTTTTACTTAAGCTATGGTAAAAACGTGAAAGCAGGCTCAATTGAATATCGGGCTTAAGATATATAAAAAGGTTGCGGCAAATCAGCAAGTCAAGTTTTGAAAAAGGAGGATCCTTAAGCAGGTTGTGGGTAGCAAATACAATCATGTTGCGCACCTCTTCGTTGATTTTAAACCCACCCTCGTTTTCATGAAAATATTTTCGTAGCAAATGGGGGTCAACATCGGCAACAATACTTTCAGAATAAATCCCCTTGCCTGCAATATCAATTGCCCTGCGGTCTAAATCAGTCGCAAATATTTTTATTTCCCCTTTGTACCCTTTCTTATCGGCAGCTTCGCGAAACAATATCGCGGTTGAATATGCTTCCTCGCCCGTAGAACAACCTGGAGTCCAGATACGTATCTGACTTTTATTGCTATCAACCAAAGGTTCGATTACATTATTATATAGGCTTTTAAAAGCCTCTTTATCGCGAAAAAACTGTGTAACACCAATAAGGAATTCATTGTAAAGAACTTCTTTTTCCCGGTCTGAATTTACCAAAAACTCCACGTATTCTTCAAGGCCGTCAAAACGGTTAATGCTCACCCTTCGTTCAAGCCTTCGGGTTATGGTGTTTTCTTTATAAAATGAAAAATCAATTCCGGAAAAATCGCGAACCAACATGATAACCTTCGAAAGAGAATCGAGCCCTTTAAGCGACGTTGCTTTGTTCGTATTGCTCCTTTTTACCAGTGGATGCTTTAAATAACTCAAAAGCTCATTGCCCATCTCCGAAGGGGGCAAAATAAAATCAACCAGTCCGGTTGATATGGCACTTGACGGCATACCATAAAACTTTGCTGTACGTTCATCCTGCACCATAACAAGGCCGTTCACTTCTTTCACTGCCCGGCACCCCATGGTGCCATCACTCCCTGTGCCCGATAGTATAACAGCAATAGCATTCTTTCCTTTCTCAATGGCCAACGATTTAAAAAAAATATCTATAGGCAGGTGCAATCCTTTACGTGTATCCTGGCCTGTAAGAAAAAGCTGGTTATTAAAAATACGTAGATTCTGACGGGGTGGAATCAAATAAACATGGTTTACCTCAATTTTTTCACCATCGGCAATCACCTTGATAGGCATATGGGTGTTGCGCGCTAATAGTTCATCCATCATACTTTTATAGTCGGGCGACAAATGCTGAACGACAACAAAAGCCAAGCCTGTGTTATCAGGCATATATTCAAAAAATTGCTGTAGTGCTTCTAATCCACCGGCCGAAGCACCAATGCCCACAACCGTTAATAATTCATCTTTTTGTCCCATTCACAAGCCATTTAAAAGTAAAGCATCCGAAATACTTTCTATGCAACCGGATGTAATTTACAAAAAAATACCTCACTTGTGACAACGAATAAAATCTTGTTTTTAATTCCGGGTTATAAAACAAGAATGAATGTAATGAAACCCTCATGCACTGACGTCCACAAAAGGAGATGAATCGAAGATCAGCGTAGCTAATAAACTATGAGGGTTCCACGGTATTAGAAGTGTCAAAGTCAAATTTGACAGATTATAAACAACAGAAAGACAATTGTCTAACTATATTTTATTCTATTCTTTATGAATCGACTATGACATATAGTGCAGTCCAATACTTTTCTTACGCGAGTATGCATGCTTAATAACAAGGTAAGCTACATTAATAATGTTCCGCAACTCACACAGAGGCAACGATAACTTTGTTTTTTTGTATAGCTCTTCGGTTTCATTATAAATGATCCATAGGCGGTCATAAGCCCGTTGTAAGCGTACTTCGCTCCTAACAATCCCAACATAAACGCTCATTATCTGCTGTACTTCTTTTAAACTTTGGGTAATTAGTACCATTTCCTCGGGATGCGAAGTGCCCTCATCGTTCCAGTCGGGTATTGCGTCGTTAAATTCAAGCTCACCAACCAGTCTCGAAGCATCATTAATAGCCCAGTCTGCATAAACCAGCGCTTCCATCAGGCTGTTCGATGCCAATCGGTTAGCTCCGTGCAAGCCGGTATTCGCTGTTTCGCCGGCAGCATACAAATTTCGAATTGAAGTACGTGCATGTGTGTCAACCTTAACACCCCCACAAAGATAATGGGCAGCCGGAACAACCGGTATAGGGTCTTTGGTAATATCGATGTTTAACGAAAGACATTTTTCATAGATATTTGGAAAATGGGCCACCAGCTTTTCTTTATCGAGATGGGTGCAATCGAGCAACACATAATCGTCACCATGCGTTTTAATTTCATTATCAATGGCACGGGCAACAATATCACGCGGGGCCAGACAACCACGCTCATCATATTTTTGCATAAACTCCTTGCCATCAACTGTTTTCAATATAGCCCCAAACCCACGCATTGCTTCGGTAATCAGGTAGGCAGGCTTCTCGTTAGGATTATATAATGAAGTAGGGTGAAACTGCACAAATTCCATATTATCAACAATGCCCTTAGCACGGTACATCATTGCAATTCCATCGCCGGTTGCTGTAACCGGATTGGTTGTATTGGAATACAAATTACCGGCACCCCCTGTTGCCAAAAATGTTAGCTTCGATAAAATTGTTTTCGTTTCTTTGGTTACACGGTCGAAAACATATGCGCCAAAGCAACGTGTATCAGAATGATGCCGTTTCACAACCTCTCCCGTATGGTGCTGGGTGATCAAATCAATTGAGAAATGATTCTCGAGGACCGTGATATTGGGATGGGCATGTATTTTTTCAACCAAGGCTCGTTGAATCTCGTACCCCGTGTTGTCTTTATGATGTAAAATCCGGTATTCTGAATGGCCGCCTTCTTTATTTAGGTCGTAAGTCCCCGATTCGGTTTTATCAAAATTTGCCCCCCACTCGATCAACTCATTAATTAAAGCAGGTGCGTGTGTTACAACTTTCCGAACAACATGTTCATCGCAAACACCAGCCCCGGCAATGAGGGTATCTTTAATATGGTTTTCAAAATTATCCTCGGGGGTAACAACCGCTGCAATTCCGCCCTGGGCATATACCGTGTTACTATCGTTTAAACCGGCTTTTGTAACTATTGTAACGGTTCCGTATTTTGAAGCTTTAATGGCCATCGATAGTCCGGCTAACCCCGAACCGATTATAAGAAAGTCTGTTTTGATCCGCATTTCAGAAATAAATTTTTAATACTGCCAGCACCCTTGCAGCAAAATATTTACAGGATGCTAAAATACGCTTTTTTATCGATTGCATCAAAGCAAACATGGGAAAGTAAGTATGTGTAATGCAAAAAAACAGCAGGGCATGCCCTGCTGTTGTCAATTATATACTATATCATGTTCAATTTTAGCGCATCGGGTATTTTTTCAGCACTTCTTCAGAGTTTCTTAAAATATCGATATACTGGGCACGTTTATACACAAACTCATCGTTAATGGTATCTTTTGATAGTTTGCCCTTAAAATCGTCAAGGGATTTATACCCTTTTTTGTCCATCCATTCTTCAAGTTCTTTTAGAATTGTCTCGGCATAGCCAACACCATTCTTGTAAAATGTACTTACAAGTTGAGTTGCATCAGCCCCGGCCAATAACATTTTTATAACCTCGGACGATGTTTTAATGCCCCGGTTAGCAACTAAACTGCCTGTAAGTTTATTAAAAAGCAAACCGGTATATCTTAATGTTACCTGATAATCACCTTCACGGGTCAGGTCCCACGGAAATTCAAAATTTTCTTTTTCAATATCGATATCAGGCTGGAAGAAACGGTTAAAAATCACAATTCCGTCGGCTCCGGCTTTGTTAAGCTTCGAAATAAAGTGCAACGGGTTGGTATAAAATGGGCTTAATTTAACCGATACCGGAATATTCACGGCCTCTTTAACCTGTTTGAGTACCTTAATTTGATGCTCTTCGATGTTTTTGGCATTGGCATCTGATGAAATTGGTACGCGGTAGAAATTCAACTCAAGCCCGTCAACGCCGTTTTCAGCCAGCATTTGGGCATATTCAACCCAAGTGGGTTCATAAATAGCATTAATACTGGCAATTAGAGGGATAGATATACTTTCTTTTAAGTTTCGGACGGCAAGCAAATGCTCTTTCGGACCGGCATGTTCAATCTCGGGGAAAATTCGTTCCATCTCAGCATTCCGGTAGTCATATTCATGCAGGTCTTCATCCATTTGCAGCGACTCCAATTGTAACTGCTCTTCAAAAAGCGATTTGAAAACAACAGCAGACACTCCAGCTTTTTCTGCTTTTTTTACTTGCTCAATTTCAGTTACCATATTACTGGCGCCCAAAATAAGCGGATTTTTTAGGGTCAAGCCCATGTAAGTTGTTGATAGATTAGCCATATTTCTTCGTATTTGTTATGATTCGTCAACTATACATATTAAAACAATCACGCTCATAAATTGTTTTTATCTTAACAATTGTGCGTTCAATAATTCATCTGAACAATAAAATACAGGCGGGGCTTATTAAAAAAACTAATATTTATTTAAATATTTGTTCATACTAGCCCGTATTTGTATTTCAAACACAAATAGTATCTTGGGTGTTTAATTTGCAAAACACAACTTGTTAAAAAGGGGAAAACAGGGGCAATGCATAAACTTATTTTTTTTCTGCTTATTATTACTGGTCTTTGTGGAAAAGCACAGGATTTGGTTATTCTTCACACCAACGATATCCATTCACATCTTATGGGGTTCTCGCCCGAAACCGAGTACACGCCACTGGTAAATAATAACGACAGTACACATGGCGGGTTTGCCCGCATTGCAGGATACATAAAAACGGAACAGGCAAAACATAAAGATAAACTACTCACGCTCGATGCCGGCGACTTTCTTATGGGTACGCTCTTCCAGACCATTGAAACAAGCGATGGCTTTCAATTAAACTTAATGCATAAAACCGGATATGATTACCTGGCCCTGGGTAATCATGAATTTGACTATGGGCCCGGGGCACTGGCACATATTATTACCAACTCAAAACAAAACGGCCCCGTCCCCAAAATACTGTGTACTAATTATAACAAATCTGAAAGCCAACACGCAAACGAGCTAAATAAACTATTTAACGACAGCACCATTATGCCTTTCGATATAATTGAGAAAAACGGCTACCGCATTGGAATTTTTAGTTTAATGGGCGATAATGCAGAGGAATATATCCCTGAACTTTACAATGTTGAATTTGAAAATAAAAATAAAACAGCCCGCAAAACAGCCCGTCACTTAAAAACACAAGAAGAAGCTGATTTAGTAATTGCATTGTCGCATAGTGGTGTATCTCTCGATAAAAATGGCCATTGGCAAGGAGAAGATGTACGGCTGGGAAAAAGAAATAATAACATTGACATCATTATAAGCGGACACTCACACACTCCCTTGAAAACCGCTGTACAGGCCGGGAACACGCTTGTAGTTCAAGCCGGGGCATCAGGCATCTACATTGGGCGCATCGAGGTAAGGTTCGATTCATTTGGCAACCCCCTTGTCCAGTACAAATTGGTAGAAATGAACGACGAAATTATTGCTGATAAAAGCACACAACAAAAAATAGAAGCACAGATTCCCAAAATTGAACAAAAAATACTTACTCCCTTTGGCATTGGGTTCAACACACCGGTACTTGAAACATCGTTTGATTTAACGCTTAACAGAAACAACCCCGAAGAAAGCAACCTGGGTCCCTTTGTTACCGATGCTATTTATGCGTGGCTTAATCGCGATGATGGTCCAGGCACTGATGTAGTGGTGGCGGGCACCGGTGTAATTCGTAATAACATTTTAAAAGGTAAGCATGGCAAGCAAAACATTAACGACATTTTTAACATCATGCCCCTTGGTCTCGGGTTCGATAGCATTCCGGGCACACCGCTTGCAAAAATATATTTAACCGGGCATGAACTCAAAAAAGTAATGGAGCTGATTTTGTCCGTTTCGGATACAAGAAAAAGTTTCTACCTGTTTATTAAAGGCATGCGGATTTTTGCTGACCTTGACAAAGGAATATTTCGCAAAATTAAATCGATAGAATTACACAAAGAAGACTCGGGCTACACCCCCATCAAGCTTAACCGAAAAGACAAAACATTATACAGTATTACTGCCAATGCCTATATGGTTAGCTTTATCGGACAATTAAAAAAAATGAGCTTAGGGCTGGTTAACGTTGAACCTAAAGATTCAGCCGGCAATGTTAAAAACAGCATTGATATGGTCATTGACCTTAAGCCCGGGCAAGAGGGCATACAGGAAGCTAAAGAATGGATGTCGATATTTCATTACGCCAGCGGACTTGAGGACACCAACTATAATGGCATACCAGATATACCAGAGAAATACCGCGATGCCAGAAACCCCATAATACCCGTCAGTAAATAAATCCAATTCAGTATAATTGACAGAAAACGAACAAAAACCTGACACGATAAATCGTAAAAGGAACAAATTCATGTCATAATTTCATGTTACATCCCATTTTGCGTCATGGCACAATGATTGATTATTGTCCACCGTCGACTTAAAAAGAAACAATTAAAAATTTACAATATTATGGGAAAAATTATAGGAATTGACTTAGGAACTACAAACTCATGTGTTTCGGTAATGGAAGGCAACGAGCCCATTGTAATTCCGAACAACGAAGGTAAACGAACAACACCTTCGATTGTAGCTTTTGTTGAAAATGGCGAACGTAAAGTTGGGGACCCTGCAAAGCGTCAGGCGATTACCAACCCCCACAAAACCATTTATTCAATTAAAAGGTTTATGGGTGAAACATACGAAAACCTTTCAAAAGAAGTTAAACGTGTTTCATACGAAGTAGTTAAAGGTGAAAACAACACTCCTCGTGTAAAAATCGATGACCGTCAGTATTCACCTCAGGAAATTTCGGCTATGACCCTTCAAAAAATGAAGAAAACAGCCGAAGATTACCTTGGACAGGAAGTAACAGAAGCGGTAATTACCGTTCCTGCATACTTTAACGATGCACAACGCCAGGCAACCAAAGAAGCCGGTGAAATTGCAGGCTTAACTGTCCGCCGTATTATCAACGAACCAACAGCAGCATCGCTGGCTTACGGACTCGACAAGCGCGAGAAAGACATGCGCATTGCCGTATTCGACCTTGGTGGTGGTACATTCGATATTTCTATTCTTGAACTTGGTGACGGAGTATTTGAGGTAAAATCAACCGATGGTGATACGCACCTTGGTGGTGACGACTTTGATGATGTTATCATCCACTGGTTAGCCGATGAGTTTAAAAAAGACGAAGGCATCGACCTGCGTGAAGACCCAATGGCACTTCAGCGTTTGAAGGAAGCAGCCGAGAAAGCAAAGATGGAGCTTTCAAGCTCTACTTCAACCGAAATTAACCTGCCATACATCATGCCTGTTGACGGTGTACCAAAACACTTGGTAAAAACATTAAGCCGTGCCAAATTCGAAAGCCTGGCTGATAAGCTCATTCAAGCCACTATCGAACCATGTAAGCGCGCAATGAAGAATGCCGGTGCCAGCAACAGCGACATCGACGAAGTAATTCTCGTAGGTGGTTCAACACGTATCCCGGCTGTACAGCAAAAAGTGAAAGAATTTTTTGGCAAAGAAGCTTCAAAAGGTGTGAACCCCGACGAGGTAGTTGCTATTGGTGCTGCTATCCAAGGTGGTGTACTTACTGGTGAGGTTAAAGATGTATTGCTTCTTGACGTTACCCCGCTTTCACTGGGTATTGAAACCATGGGTGGCGTAATGACCAAGCTTATTGAAGCCAATACAACAATTCCGACCAAAAAATCAGAGACATTTACCACAGCAGCTGATAATCAGCCTTCGGTTGAAATCCATGTATTGCAGGGTGAACGCCCAATGGCAAACGACAACAAGACCATCGGACGTTTCCACCTCGACGGAATACCACCAGCACCACGCGGTGTGCCACAAGTTGAGGTGTCATTTGATATTGATGCCAACGGTATTTTACACGTGCATGCCAAAGATAAAGCAACCGGCAAATCACAAAGTATCCGCATCGAGGCTTCTTCGGGATTGAGCGAAGATGAAATAAAACGCATGAAACAGGAAGCGGAAGCAAATGCCGAAAGCGATAAAAAAGCCAAAGAGCGCATTGATAAGCTTAACCAGGCAGACAGCTTGATATTCCAGACTGAAAAACAATTGAAAGAGTTTGGTGATAAACTGCCAGCCGACAAGAAAGCTCCTATCGAAGATGCACTTAAAAAGCTAAAAGATGCCCATGCTAAACAGGACATCGATGCGATTGATGCTGCATCAGCCGAATTGAACAATGTGTTCCAGGCTGCATCGCAAGAGATGTACAATGCACAGCAACAAGCAGGCGGCGAACAAGCCGGGCCACAGGCTGGTGGACAACAAGCCGATGCCAATGCCGGAAACCAGTCGAAAGGCGACGACGACGGTGAAGTGACGGATGTAGATTTCGAAGAAGTGAAATAAACGAGTCCGAAACACAATATATATACCGGTTCGACCCAAGAACCTGATTAAAGCCATCCTTCGGTTGAGGGGTGGCTTTTTTATTATGTCACATCTTACTTTATTAAATTAAAACAACTCACAAGCAAATTATTTCTAAATTATGAATATTTCTAATATTTAGGCTTGGTATTATCAAACTGTTTCTTTATTTTAGTGTATATTTGAGTAATATGACTACGCACGGCAAAACTAAATTAAAGACATTGTTTAAGCTTTTAAAGCCTAATAATGTGATTACATCATCACTTTTAGACGAGTATGGCATATCAAGGCATCTTCGTAGATATTACCAAAAAAATGGCTGGATAGAACCTTTAGGAAGAGGTGCCTATAAAAAGCCAGGTGATAAAATAGAGTGGCAAGCTGGTGTAAATGCTCTAAATCACCAACTAACAATAAATGTACATGTAGGTGGCTTAACCGCATTAACACTACATGGGTTTAGCCATTATTTCAGACTAAGCAATGAAACCATATATCTTTTTACTCCATTGCAAACGAGAATCCCCAACTGGTTTAATGATTACAACTGGAATGTGAACTTATTCAAAAAAACAACTTCATTTCTACCTGATGATACCGGCATCAAAGACATAGAAATAAAGGGAGTTAAAATTAATGTTTCAACACCAGAACGTGCCATATTAGAATGTCTATTATTAGCTCCGAAAAATGCTGACCTTGTTGAATGTTATCAGATTATTGAAGGTCTAGTAAACTTAAAACCCAAATTACTTGGGGAACTATTATCAGTTTGTAAATCCATAAAAGTCAAACGGCTATTCCTTTATATGGCAGAAAAAGCAAATCACCAGTGGTTAAAATTTCTTAATCCAATACAAATTGATTTAGGCAGTGGAGACCGTATGATAATAGAAAACGGAACTTATATATCAAAATACAAAATAACTATACCCGAAGAACTAGCAGAATTATGATATCACCAACATACAGAAAGCAAGTTGATTTACTATTACAAGTATTACCTTATGTTGCTAAAGAAAAAATATTCGCATTAAAAGGGGGTACAGCAATTAACTTATTTATAAGAGAAATGCCCCGGCTATCGGTTGATATTGACTTGACATACTTGCCTATTGATTCCAGAACTGAAGCTCTTAAAAATATACAGGAAGGTTTGGGCAGAATTAAAGCAGACATTGAAAAAAACATTCCAAAAGTCACCATTAACACTGTTCCTTTAAATAATGGAACAGACGTTAAGTTGAATTGCCAGCTGTACAATGGAAATTGCTTAATATTAACAAACTGAAAAAAGGCAACCCGAAAAAACACATGCAGAATATAAATGCTTTGATGAATGTTTTCAAATAACAAGTCCGAAACACAACATATATACACCGGTTAAACCCAAGAACCTGATTAAAGCCATCCTTCGGTTGAGGGGTGGCTTTTTATTTCCTGTTTTGCGGCATTTTGCTTTCTAAATCAACCTTATTTTAATATTTTGCAGAAAACAAATTAAAGGCAAATAAAAAATCTAACTACAATGAAACATCTGACTATTAACTCACTTATTACTTTTTTATTAGCTTCACTCTTGCTAATTGGCTGCAACAATAAAAAAAAGCAGGAAAAGGAAACCTTCGAGCCCAACCCTGTAACACTGGAAAAACAGGAAGTTAAAACCCTTGAAATTGGGGAGAAAGCACCTGATTTTACATTGCCCGGCGTAAGTGGAGAAATGGTTTCGTTGGATGACTTCGACCAGGCCGAAGTGCTGGTAGTTGTTTTTACTTGCAACCATTGCCCTACAGCACAGGCTTACGAAGACAGGCTCATCAACTTTACAGAAGATTATAAAGATAAAGGCGTAGCCGTTGTTGCCATAAGCCCGAACAGTCCGCTGGCATTGCTCCCCCAGGAGTGCAGTTACTCTGATATGGGTGACACATATGCAGAGATGAAAGTCAGGGCAAAAGAAAAAGGATATAACTTCCCCTACCTTTACGATGGCGACAATCATGAAGTTTCAATAAAATATGGCCCGGTAACTACACCCCATCTTTTTGTTTTCGATAAAAACAGGTCGCTAAAATACAAGGGCCGGTTCGACGGCAATGAAAA
>JASMTI010000159.1:0-27529 GCA_041694375.1 Bacteroidales bacterium
AGGGTCGTTATAATATTCAGGCATGGTTTTCTTTAGGATAAAAACCTCAACATTATCATCCCAAACCGAGGGGTTTTTCCCATATTTCATAGCAAGCTTACGTGCATCCATCACATGGCCAATACCTACATTGTATGATGCAAGTACAAACTTTAACCGTTCCTGTTTATCCTCAATAATTGGTGCAAAAACCTCATCGAGCCAGGTAAGATATTCCAAACCGGCACGAACATTTTCACGTGGATTAACAATGTCGGTAACATTAAAGCGTTCGGCTGTTTTGGGCATAAGTTGCATCAGCCCCATGGCACCAACCCAGCTTTCGGCGTACTTATTAAAACGCGATTCCTGCATAATAATGGAAGCTACCAGTCGCCAATCCCAGCCAAAGCTGGCAGATATTTCGCGAACGAGTTCATCATATTCCGAAATTTTACCTCCTGTTATAGAGTTATATTCACTCCGCACCATGTTGACAACACGCGAACTGGAAAAATATTTATTATAAATATAGTGATACTCACTGGTTTTTTGGTATTCTGTTATCCAGTTGTCAAGATAGTTTTTCCACTCAGGTGAGTTTTCACGTACTGCCCATGAAACTTTTTGTTCAAAACTAACCGGAACAGAAACGTCAATCCACGGGTAATAACGTTTGTTTACATCTGCAACATTTTCATCGCATACGGTATAGTCAATTTCACCCGATGCTACTAAAGCAATCAACTGTTCAACACCATAAACCGAATCTTCAACAATGGTTATTGATTCTCCAATTTCTTCCGAAAGGTTCTTTAGGCGTTGCACATATGCAGAATTTTGCTGCACATAGATTGTTTTACCGGCCAAATCGAGTGTAGAATTCACCTGATAACCCTCCTCACCATCTGACGAACGCTGTACCAGAACCTGGCGGGTCAAAGCCAGCGGTTCAGTAAAATCAACTATTTTATTTCTTTTCCTGGTAACGGTAAGGTTTTTGGCAATAAGGTCAAGTTCTGAAGTATTAATGCCATTAAAAGCTTCACTTAAATTATTTGTGATATGAATATCCAGTTCCACACCCAGGTCTTTCGCGAGTGCTTTCAGCAACTCGTATTGGAATCCCATTGGCTGTCCCTTGTAAACAAAATAACTGGTTGAACTGTAATCAACCGCTACATTGAGTTTTTTCTCCCCGATGATCCGTTTTAAATCATCGGTTTTGGTGTTTTGGGGAGCAACCTTGTTTTCTGTTTGGCTCTTATGTGTACATCCGGCCAATACCGAAAACGCAATTGATAATACTAAAATAAGTTTCTTCAAACCTTTAATTTTAGTTCTACAATAACTTTTCTAACTATTTTATTAGAAAAAGCTGTTTTAGCAAACAACGATAAAGTATACAAATTGTTTATGCCTATCGCTGTTTTATGCTGCGAAGTAACGCCAAAAACCCAAGATAATCACAATTTGAAATAGTTCATCCGTCAAAATTAACATTGACGAAACATGAAATTAGTCATAAAATGTCCAGTAAAATCCAAAACGGAAAGCCATTGTTTCAAGTGGATACTGATGTGCACTGAAGTAATCGCCAAGGTTAAAGAAACTGCTGGCGTGCACCAACTGGGCAAATGCACTTGTCCGTTTCAGCTTTGCATTGGCAAACAAATTGACTACAGGATATCCACCTGTATTCATTTCGTTTTGTACATAAAACTGCCCGGTTGAAGGCTCGTATGCATTTGATTTAAATTTGGTGTGGTAATAAATCTCGGCCCCAAGCTGTATTTTCATCACCTTGAACAGATAGTGTGAGTAATACAAACTGGAATAGAAACTCCAGGCAGGGAGCCTAACTGCCGGGTTGCTTGACACTGCCTGCCAGACGGCTTTATTTGACCAACCAAAGCGCCAAAAATTAAAATCTTTTTGGACATCAGCACTTATCACAGAAAATTCGCCGGCATATTGATCGGGTACTGCCTGTTCATTGTTATATAAATAATTACTAAACAAACCATAATTAAACCCGGCCGAGGCATTGTACTTTGGATAGTCGAACCTTGATTTCACAAAAATCTCATGTTGCTTTCTAAAATCCTTATCCCAGGCAAAATGGTTACTGTACCAATGCTCCTGAAAAATATCAGCAGAAAAATCACGATACCAGCCCTCAATCTTCAGATGCGTTGTGTCAGAATTAAAAATAAAAGGCTTCTCAATTTCCCCTTCAATTCTCGCATCGCCAAGGTTACGCCCCAGAACGGCAAACCGCGCAGCCGCACGCCATGTCCAAAAATCGCTTTTGCTGCGATATATTTCCCCGCCCACATAAACATTTGAGTATGAATATGAACGTCGCCCATCTGCTAATGGATACTCTGCCCGCACCACTTCATTTTCAATGAATGCCCTTTTCCCGAAAGTAAATTTACGGTCTTCATTCTCAAAAGCATTCAATTGAAAGGAATGGTTAAATTTTCTGAAGAACACTGAATCAATATGTCTGTCAGTATTTATAAGGGTTGTATCAAAAAACTCAGTGTTCACACTGTTTTCTGAAACAAAGCGTTTATAATTTGAAAAATCAGCGTAATAATGCACTGAATAAGCTGGTTTGAACACTGGCTTAATTGAATCGACGGTGACAGAATCTTGTTTTTTCTCAAGAAATGGCAACTGCCCCATAAAATATTCATGGGAAGTAAACAATGAGAATGATTTATTTTCAGCTTCAATAGCCGATATTAAATTAACCTGCATATCAGCCGGGTTACGAAACCCACGTTCAAATACATCGGCAGGTACACCGCCATTCTCAACAAGGTTGTTATTGCCATTTACAAATGTCAGATAACCATGATGCCTTTTCGTATTCCGCGATAGAAAAATATTGAAGTATTTATGTGATGCTTCCTGATTTATGTACTTGCTTTCATTTGCAATAACATTAAAATCAAAACCAACATTAATGGTTGAATCAATATTCTGGGTATAAAAAGCTTTAAAGGTTTGTTCGGCTTTACCAGCCCCCTGATTGCCTTGCGAATACTTTAAAACAGCAAAAGGTGTGGTGGTGTTATAATATTTTACATCGCTTGTTTTTAGCCTGTATGCCGATATATTCTTTAAAAAATAAAAGTCGTTGGAACCGGAAACCCTTTTAAAAAATATATTCGATTCATAAGGACTGCCAAGATATCCAAGGTAATTGTTAGATATACTTTTTTGAAATATTGGATTATAAATATGAAAGTTTATCATCCCGCTATCCAGCACAACAGAATCTTTTTGGCTAAATAAATTGTCTAATTTCCAGGCACTGATTTTAGGTTCAACATTATTTTTTTCTTCATGAACATGGGTTTCTTCATTTGCCCCACCTTCTGAAGATGAATTATTACCACGTGGCATCCTAACTTCCTGCCCCATGATTAAAGTTGGACAGGATAACGAAAAAAACAATATTATCAGATATTTTAGCATGCGCGTAAAGATACAGAAAAGATTATGTGAGCGATATTTTGATTAACGGTAGAATTGCAATAATGTTATGGTCCTCTGTAAAATGATTACCAACTTCCACCGGCACCGCCGCCGCCAAATCCGCCGCCGCCAAATCCGCCAAAGCTTCCAAAACTTCCGCCACCGCCAAATGAACCGCTGCCCGAGCTAAAATCGCTAAAGCTACCTGAATGCCCGCGGCTTGATCCACCTAAAAAACCAAGGGCCAGCCACAAAGGCAAACTGCTCCGTCCGCCGGTTGAGTAGTACCCCCTTCTGCGACGACCAAATATCAATGGAAAAATAAAAAATATCACCAGAAACAAAATAAAAGGGTTGAAACCACCACTTACCTGTTCAGCATACTGTTGGGCTGAATATTCGCCCCGGGTAATATCAATCAAAACCGATGTTGCCTTGTCAATTCCGGCATACATATCGCCTGATTTAAAATATGGTATCATTTCATTATCAACAATTTTATTGGCCGTGGCATCGGGCACAGCACCTTCGAGGCCGTAACCTACAGCAATAAAAACCCGACCCCTGCCGGTTGATTGTTTTGGCTTTACAAGGATTAAAATTCCGTTATCAAAATCCTTGCTGCCAATCCCCCACTTTTCTCCAAGCCTGAATGCATAATCCGAGATATCATTCCCCGCAAGATCATTGACCGTAACTACAGCAATTTGTGTCGATGTAGAAGAAAAGTAGCTGACTAATTTTTGTTCAAGCTGCAACTCTTCCCTTTCATCCAACACATCAGCAAAATCAGTTACCAGTGTGGGTGGCACAGGTCGCTTTGGAAGTTCATCGGCAAATGAAATGCCGACAAAAAACAAAGCGATATAAAATAATATATTTTTTTTCATCATTGGCCTCCTATTTTCCGTATGAAATTTCGTCTTCAAGCTCGTTAACATCATCGGTTTGATATGGGAAATACTTTTGCAGTTGCAAGCCGGCTTGTATGATGCCAACTTTAAGCCCTTCGGCATATTTGCCTTCTTTAAAAAAACCCAGTATCAAATCACGGGTCGAGTCCCAAAAGCCTTTTTCAACTTTGGCATTTATTCCAACGTCACCGAGGATTGCAAATTTGTGATCTTCGATTGACAAATAAAAAAGCACACCATTCCGTGCTTCAGTTTTGTGCATTTTAAGTTCCTTAAACCAATATGCAGCCCTGTCCATAACATCTTCGGGGCATTTTTTTTCAACATGTAGCCTAACTTCACCCGATGTATTAAGTTCGGCTGTCTCAATCGATTCTTTTATAATCTTTTTTTCTTCGTCTGTGAAGAAATTTGATGGTTTTGGCATATTCTATATTTTAAAATTGCACTTCAGGGGCTTGATCAGCACCTTCTGAAGCTTCAAAGTAAGCTTTCTTGTCGAATCCAAAAATATTGGCATAAAAAGCCTGCGGAAACTTTCGGATGTATGTATTATATGTTCTTGCTGCGTCATTAAACTTACGACGTTCCACCGAAATCCGGTTTTCGGTCCCTTCGAGTTGCGCTTGCAGGTCCCTGAAGTTCTGGTTTGCTTTCAGGTCGGGGTACCGCTCCATAACGACCATAAGCCTGCTTAATGCCGATGACAACCCCGATTGCGCCTCCTGAAATTTCTGAACAGAACTTTCATTCAATTGAGATGCATCAACCTTTACCTGGGTTGCTTTAGCCCGTGCATTAATCACTGATTCTAGTGTTTCACGTTCGTGCGAAGCATACCCTTTCACTGTATTTACAAGGTTTGGGATCAGGTCGGCACGCCTTTGGTAAACATTTTCAACCTGCGACCATTGCG
Source organism: Bacteroidales bacterium (assembly GCA_041694375.1). Taxonomy (GTDB): domain Bacteria; phylum Bacteroidota; class Bacteroidia; order Bacteroidales; family Prolixibacteraceae; genus Roseimarinus. Next base: position 5,302 of record JASMTI010000159.1, read on the forward strand.
CTGCCACCGATTCTTCCATCGACACCATTTTATTGTATGATCCCCGAATACCTCCCAAAAAAAGAAGTACAACAACGCCAACGGCAATCCAAATAATTGTTGATTTTTTCATTTGTCTATATTGTTTTTTATTAAAGTAACTCATGGAACTCGCATATAATGCATCGTGGTTGTGGACCGCGACCGAATCATGCTCGTTTCATCATTTTAAAATATTTAATTTAGGATTGCACAACAAAAAACAGTCCAATACTTTTTTCTGTCAGTTTGACAATTCTACTCCTTTACTAATTTTTTATACTTTACTTTTTTGGGGCCTATATCGCCGAGCCGTTCTTTTTTATTCTCTTCGTACTCGGTAAACGAACCTTCGAAAAATTTGACCTGTGAGTCGCCTTCAAAAGCAAGCATATGGGTGGCAATGCGATCGAGGAACCACCTGTCATGAGATATTACAACGGCACACCCGGCAAAATTTTCCAAGCCTTCTTCAAGGGCCCTCAGGGTGTTCACATCGATATCGTTGGTAGGCTCGTCCAACAGAAGTACATTTGCCCCCGATTTTAATGTAATTGCCAAATGCAACCTGTTGCGCTCACCACCTGACAATACGCCACATTTTTTTTCCTGGTCTGAACCCGAAAAATTAAATTTCGATACATAAGCCCGTGCATTTAACATCCGTCCACCGACCATTATTTCGTCCTGTCCCCCTGAAATAACTTCATAAACTGTTTTTTCAGGGTCGATTTCAGTGTGTGTTTGGTCGGCGTACCCCAATTGAACAGAGTCTCCAACAGAAAAAGTACCGCTTGTTGGTTGTTCCATGCCCATAATCATCCTGAACAATGTTGTTTTACCGGCACCGTTAGGCCCAATAACACCAACAATACCATTAGGTGGCAATGTAAACTCAAGGTTTTCAAAAAGAAGCTTATCGTCAAAAGCTTTCGAAACCTGATGGGCTTCGATTACTTTATCGCCAAGGCGCGGCCCGTTAGGGATAAATATCTCAAGTTTTTGTTCGCGCTCTTTTATATCTTCGTTCATCAACGATTCGTATTTACTCAAACGTGCTTTTGATTTTGCATGGCGGGCCTTAGGTGCCATGCGAACCCATTCGAGTTCCCTTTCGAGTGTTTTACGGCGCTTAGACACCCCTTTTTCTTCCTGCTCCAATCTTTTTGATTTTTGTTCGAGCCATGATGAATAGTTACCTTTCCATGGAATTCCTTCACCCCTGTCGAGCTCTAATATCCATCCGGCAGCATTGTCAAGAAAATAGCGGTCGTGCGTTACACAAATAACCGTTCCGCTATATTGCTGCAAGTGCATTTCGAGCCACTGTACCGATTCGGCATCAAGGTGGTTTGTGGGCTCATCAAGGAGCAACACATCGGGTTGCTGAAGAAGCAGCCTGCATAAAGCAACACGGCGCCTTTCACCGCCCGACAAAACCGACACTTTTGCATCGCTGTCAGGACAACGCAAAGCATCCATGGCACGTTCAAGCTTATTATCGATATTCCATGCATCAGTTTGGTCAATTTTCTCCTGCAATTCGGCCTGCCGGTTCATAAGCTTTTCCATCTTTTCGGGATCTTCATACACCTCGGGCAAGCCATATTGCTGATTGATATTTTCATATTCTTTTAGAATATCCATTGTGCCCTGTACGCCTTCCTGCACAATTTCAAGCACAGTTTTTGAATTGTCGAGATAAGGCTCTTGTTCAAGCAGCCCGACAGAATAACCCGGTGAGAATACAACTTCACCCTGGTATGATTTATCAATCCCGGCAATAATTTTTAAAAGGGTTGATTTTCCGGAACCGTTTAACCCGATAATACCAATTTTAGCCCCCAGGTAAAACGATAAGGAAATATCTTTAATAACTTGTTTCTGATTTGAGTATGATTTACTCACTTTATGCATTGAAAAAATAATCTGCTTATCTTCACTCATATCTTAAACTATTTTTATTCTCTTGTATCTAAACTAAATGAACAGCAAAATTAAAATTTTATTTGGGCTATAGGACAAAAGCTATTTACATTTAGGTATAATGTCCTTACATTTGTTTTTTAGAAAATCACAAGGTCAAATTTCAGAAAATGTTAGCAAAAAGAAGGATATTGATTGTAGATGATAATGCGGGGAACAGACTTTTAATGAAATACAACCTGGAAGGTTATTTTGATATTGATTTTGCCAATAATGGTTATGCAGCCATTAATAAGTTTCAGGAAAATCATTACGATTTAATTTTGATGGATGTAATGATGCCTGAAATGAGCGGAGTAGAAACAACTAAAAAAATACGTTCGCTTGAGAATGGCTATCATATACCAATTTTTGCCATTACCTCACATATTTTCAAAGATCAAAAACGTGAATGCTTAGATGCCGGCATGAATGAGTACATATCGAAACCGATTCACATTCAAGCCCTGATTGAACGAATAAACCACTACATTTCATTAGCCAAAAACACGGCTCATTAAATTTTAATAACCTAAAATACAAAGCAAAAAGAAAGGTTGGCATTGATGCCAACCTTTCTTTTTATATTATCTGTAAAGAATTTACTCTTTACCTTCTTTTTTATCTTCGCTTGAATTATCATCAGCATCAGCTTTTTTTGATTCATCAGCTTTTGGCTCAGCATTTTCAGCCTCGGGAGCTTTTTCAGCAGCCTCTTCCTTTTTAGGGGCTTCGGCAGTTGCCTCTTGTGCAACAGCAGTTTCAGCGTTAGCTTGCTGCTCCTGATTTGATTCAGCTTTTTGTGACGTTCCTGACTTTTTCTTACCACCTCTACGACGACGTGAAGATGATTTCTTAGCCTCCTTAGCTTCAAGCATATTCTCGTTGTAATCAACCAACTCAATAATGCACATTTCAGCGTTATCACCTAAACGGTTACCTGTTTTAAGAATACGGGTATACCCTCCCGGACGATCCATGATTTTAGGGGAAACATCGCGGAAAAGCTCAGAAACAGCATCTTTATCTTGCAGATAACTAAAAACTACCCTTCGGCTATGTGTAGTATCGTTCTTTGATTTAGTCATCAAAGGTTCAACATAAATTTTTAAAGCTTTCGCCTTTGCAACTGTAGTTGAGATACGTTTATGCAGAATTAGCGAGCTGGCCATATTCGAAAGCATAGCTTTACGATGAGCGCTTTTTCTGCTCAAATGATTAAATTTCTTATTGTGTCTCATCGGTATTCTATTCCTTATCTAATTTATACTTACTAATATCCATCCCGAAATTGAGGTTCATGCCTGATAGCAAATCATCAAGCTCAGTGAGCGATTTTTTACCAAAGTTACGGAACTTCAACAAGTCGTTACGATTATACTGAACCAAGTCGCCAAGTGTTTCCACATCGGCTGCCTTTAAACAGTTTAATGCACGAACAGAAAGATCCATATCAACAAGTTTAGTCTTCAACATCTGACGCATGTGGAGAACTTCCTCGTCGAATTCTTCGTTGGCAAATTTCTCATCTGAGTCGAGTGTTATTTTCTCATCAGAAAACAACATGAAATGATAAATCAGGATTTTTGCAGCTTCTTTCAAAGCATCCTTGGGATGAATTGATCCGTCGGTTTGTATGTCGAACATCAACTTTTCGTAGTCGGTTTTTTGTTCAACACGGTAATTCTCGACGGAATATTTCACATTTTTAATTGGAGTGTAGATCGAATCGATAGGTATCAGACCAAATTCTTCTTCAACCGGTTTATTTTCGACAGCTGGAACATAACCACGGCCTTTACCGATAGTAATTTCCATTTGGAGTTTTACAGAAGGCTCCATCTCGCAAATTACCAAATCGGGGTTTAGCACACTAAAACCCGACATATACTTATTCAGATCGCCGGCTGTGAATTTGTCTTGTCCTGTGATGGTAACCGAAACTTTTTCGCTATCGAAATCTTCTACCTCATTTTTCAAACGAATTTGTTTGAGGTTCAAGATGATTTCGGTAACATCTTCGATTACACCCTTTATCGTGGCAAATTCATGCTCTACTCCTTCAATTTTGATAGTAGTTATTGCATAACCTTCCAAGGATGATAATAAAATACGGCGAAGGGCATTACCAATTGTAATACCGTAACCAGGCTCTAACGGACGAAATTCGAATTTTCCATTCTTGTCATCCGAGTCGAGCATTATCACTTTGTCGGGTTTTTGAAAAGCTAATATTGCCATAGTTTAAATATAATGTTATTATTTCGAATACAACTCAACAATCAGTTGTTCTTTGATATTCTCAGGGATTTCCTCACGTTCTGGAACGTTTAAGAATTTACCAGAAGTTGAATCATCATCCCACTCCAACCATGCACTTTTCACATAGCGTTTTGTGCCTAATGAATCAGTAATTACTTCGAGTGACTTTGATTTTTCGCGTACTGCTACTATATCGCCAGGACGTAATGTATACGATGGTATATTACAAATTTCTCCATTTACAAGGATATGTTTGTGTGATACCAACTGACGAGCAGCAGACCTGCTTGGAGCAATTCCGAAACGGAACACTACATTATCAAGTCGCGATTCGAGCAATTTAAGCAATGCTTCACCCGTAATACCTTTTGAACGTGAAGCTTTCTCGAAAAGGTTACGAAATTGACGTTCAAGTAAGCCATAGGTATATTTTGCCTTTTGCTTTTCTTTTAATTGAACACCATATTCTGATACTTTCCGACGACGACGAGCCTGCCCGTGAAAACCTGGTGGATAATTTTTCTTATCAAACGCCTTATCGGGTCCATAAATAGGTTCGCCAAATTTTCTGGCTATTTTTGACTTTGGTCCAGTATATCTTGCCATTGTTTACTTTTTTAATGTCAATTAATTAAACTCTTCTTCTTTTGGGTGGGCGGCATCCATTGTGTGGAAGTGGAGTAACATCAACAATTTCTGTTATCTGAATTCCAGCACCCGCTAATGCCCTAATCGCTGATTCACGACCATTTCCCGGTCCTTTGACATATGCTTTCACTTTACGTAAACCTAAATCGTATGCAGTTTTTGCACACTCTTCAGCAGCAGTTTGAGCAGCATAAGGGGTATTTTTCTTCGATCCCCTGAATCCTTTTTTCCCAGCCGATGACCATGAAATTACTTCACCATTATCGTTGGTTAACGATACAATAATGTTATTGAATGATGAATGTATATGGGCCTGGCCTGTGGCTTCCACTTTAACGACCCTTTTTCTTGAAGTTCCTGACTTTTTTGCCATAATTTCACTAAATTATTTAGTCGCTTTCTTTTTATTCGCAACAGTTTTACGTTTACCTTTACGTGTACGTGCATTGTTTTTTGTGCTTTGTCCACGAACAGGCAGACCAATACGATGACGGATCCCACGGTAACAACCGATATCCATCAGACGTTTAATATTGAGCTGAGTCTCAGAACGTAGTTCACCTTCGATTTTATATTTTTCGGATATAATATTACGAATAGCCGAAAAATTATCATCGTTCCATTCCTGAACTTTGGCATTTACATCAACACCGGCTTCTTCAAGAATTTTAACTGCGTTACTACGTCCGATTCCAAAGATATATGTCAACGCGATTTTACCGCGTTTATTATCTGGAATATCTACACCAACTATACGAGCCATAGAATTTTCTGTTATTAAATTTACAAATTAACCCTGACGTTGTTTAAACTTAGGATTCTTCTTACTAATTACATACAAACGTCCTTTTCTACGGACAATTTTACAGTCAGAGCTACGCTTTTTTATTGATACACGTACTTTCATTTTTCTAGTATTAATTGGTTAAAAACCATCCTTTATGGAAACTTTACTCAAAAATTGGCACAAAAGTAATCAATTTATTGAATTTTAACGAAAGTTTCCAATCAATCAAACAATTACTTGTACCTGAAAATGATCCTACCTTTTGTAAGGTCGTATGGAGACATCTCCACTTTGACTTTATCGCCGGGTAAAATTTTAATATAGTGCATCCTCATTTTACCTGAGATATGCGCTGTTATCACATGCCCATTTTCTAATTCAACACGAAACATTGCATTTGATAATGCTTCGACAATTGTACCATCTTGTTCAATTGAAGGCTGTTTTGCCATAGATTTCAATTTTAATTGTTCTACTTAACTCCGTTATCCGGCAATGATCGGTAACAGTAAAAATTGTCAACAAGTAAATTTACAATCTATATTACAGACACACCTCTATAATATAAGTAGAAATTTATTGTTCCAAAAAATGTCAAAAATAGATGATGCAGTATTTTTTGAATGTGTTGCTACATCATCTATCAGCCGCTTTAACATATTTTGACCGTGAATGGATCCAATATCTTTACTGTATTTTTATATTCAAAAAACAGCAAAGTTATACTGTCACTATTCATTAAATGCGACCCTGCTAAATTACAGGGCTGAATTACCACTGGCACGCCCTTTGATACGGCCCGATTTCATCAGGCCATCATAATGGCGCATCAGCAGGTGACTTTCAATTTGCTGCAGAGTATCGAGAATTACACCTACCAAAATTAGCAGTGAAGTTCCCCCGAAAAACTGGGCAAACGATGCATTAACCCCAACTTGCATGGCAAAAGCAGGCATTATAGTTATAAAGCCAAGAAAAATTGATCCGGGTAAAGTAATCCTTGACATTACTGTATCAAGAAATTCTACGGTTCTCTTTCCGGGCTTAACACCAGGAATAAAACCACCGTTTTTCTTCATATCTTCTGCCATTTGTACGGGGTTAACCGTAATAGCGGTATAAAAATAGGTAAAAGCAATTACCATGATAAACATCGTAAAATTATACCAAAATCCGGTATAATCTGAAAAAGCAGCAGCAAAGCCACTCATCGAGTCCCCTCCAAACCCTGCCAGTGTAATAGGCACAAACATAATTGCCTGGGCAAAAATGATAGGCATTACACCTGCAGCATTTACTTTAAGGGGGATGTACTGACGTACACCACCATATTGCTTATTACCAACAATTCGTTTTGCATATTGTACAGGAATCCTGCGTGTGCCTTGAACCAACATGATGACAAGCATAAATATCACAAACATGATAGCAATTTCAACCAACAGGAGTACGAGGCCCCCGCCGCTTTGTGCTTCAATCCGTGAAATAAATTCTTGTACAGCAGCTCCCGGTAGACGGGCAATGATACCAATCATGATAATTATTGAAATACCATTACCAATTCCGCGGTCGGTTATTTTCTCACCTAACCATAAAACAAACATTGATCCTGCCAACATAATAATTGTTGAACTGATATCAAAGAAACGTCCTGATAGCACAAAAGCTTCAGGAGTATTTGCCAATGTCATATGAAGGTTGGTAAGAAAAGCAGGTCCCTGGAAAATAAGAATAACAACCGTTAAATAACGGGTTATCTGGTTCATCCGTTTTCTACCTGATTCGCCTTCTTTTTGAAGGCGCTGGAAATAGGGTACAGCTATGGTCAGCAACTGAATAACAATAGAAGCCGAGATATAAGGCATTATACCTAATGCGAAAACAGATGCATTTGAGAAAGCCCCGCCTGAGAACATATCAAGCAACCCTAACAACCCGTCTTGGGTTTGGGCTTTTAAGGCTCCTAACTGTGCCGGGTCTAAACCAGGCAACACAACAAATGATCCTAACCGATAAATAAGGATAAAAAATAATGTTATCCCAATCCTCGATCTCAGGTCTTCGATTTTATAAATGTTCTTTAAGGTTTCGATTAACTTCTTCATGAGTTAATTATTTTTTGGTCATCAGTTACCGGTTAAGGATTTAGATGATTTCGGTTGTACCTTCTAATTTTTCGATTGCTTCTTTAGCTGTTTTTGAGAAAGCATGTGCTTTCACATCAAGTTTTGATTTTAACTCGCCCACACCTAAAATTTTCACTTTTTCGTTCTTGCTCACCATTCCATGTGCTGCTAAAAATTCAAAATCAATAGCATTTACATTAAATTTTTCGGCAAGGTCCTGAAGTGTTCTCAGGTTAATGGCTTTATATTCAACACGATTAATGTTTTTAAAACCAAATTTAGGAACAACTCGTTGAATAGGCATCTGTCCACCTTCGAAACCGATCTTCTTTGAATATCCCGATCTCGATTTTTGACCTTTATGCCCGCGTGTAGCTGTTCCGCCGTGACCAGAACCCTGGCCGCGTGCTATTCTCTTACGATTATGTGTAGACCCTTTTGCGGGTTTCAACTTGCTGAGATCCATTATCTTTCGTTTTAATAAGATTAGAGTTCTTCAACTTTAACCAAATGTTTCATTTTATTAACCATTCCCACGATTTGTGGGGTAGCTTCATGTTCTACAGTTGCATGTAATTTATGCAATCCTAAAGATTCCAAAACACTTTTTTGGTGTTTGGTAGAACCAATGCTACTTTTTACCAGAGTGATCTTGATTTTAGCCATAACTATCCTTTAAATACTTTATCAAGTGAAACTCCACGATGCTCAGCAACAGTATATGCGTCACGTAGTTCAAGTAAAGCGTTAAATGTTGCTTTTACTAAGTTGTGTGGGTTCGAAGATCCTTTAGATTTAGCAAGGATATCTTGTACGCCAACACTTTCGAGAACGGCACGCATCGCACCACCTGCTTTAACACCGGTACCATGAGATGCTGGTTTAAGGAACACACGTGCGCCACCAAATTTTGATAATTGCTCGTGTGGTATTGTTCCATTAATTACAGGAATTTTCACCAGGTTCTTTTTTGCAGCTTCAATGCCTTTAGCAATTGCTGTTGTTACTTCGCTTGCTTTACCAAGCCCCCAACCAACAATTCCATCTTCGTTGCCTACTACAACAATAGCAGAAAAGCTGAAGGTACGTCCACCTTTTGTTACTTTGGTTACACGGTTAATCGCTACTAACCGGTCTTTTAATTCCAAATCGCTGGTTCTAACTTTCTTTATATTTCCTGACATAATTTTTAGAATTTAAGGCCTCCCTCGCGGGCTGCTTCAGCAATTGATTTTACTCTTCCGTGGTATAAATAACCATTACGGTCGAATACTACTTTTTCGATATTTGCTTTTTTTGCTTTTTCGGCAATAAGCTTACCTACCATTGCTGCCTGTTCTGTTTTATTAACTTTTCCGGCATCAATTTCTTTATCCAAAGAAGAAGCACTAACCAGTGTCTTACCCGACAGATCGTCAATAATTTGCGCATAAATCTGCTTGTTACTCCTGTACACGCTTAAACGCGGTGTTTCGGGAGTTCCGTTAACGATCTTACGGATCCTCTTCTTAATTCTGTATCTTCTTGCTTGCTTTGTTAAAGCCATGATTTCTTACAATTAAACGTTATTTTGCTGCAGCTGATTTACCAGCCTTACGTCTTATCTGTTCACCATCGAACTTCACACCTTTTCCTTTGTATGGTTCTGGTGCACGGAACGACCTGATTTTTGAGGCAACCTGGCCAAGCAATTGCTTGTCGTGACTTTTAAGGGTCACAGTTGGGTTGCTACGTTTATCAGTATGAGCTTCGACTTTAATCTCAGGAGGCAACTGTAAATATATATGGTGAGAATACCCCAGAACCAGGTCTAACAATTGACCTTGGTTTTCGGCACGATAACCAACACCTTCGAGTTCGAGTTTAACCTCGTACCCTTTCGATACGCCTTCGACCATGTTATTGATCAGCGAACGATACAACCCATGCATCGATTTGTGCTTTTTGGATTCGCTCGGGCGTTGAACCGTTAATTGGTTATCTTCGATTTCTACACCGATTTCAGGATCCACCTTCTGAGAAAGTTCACCTAATTGGCCTTTAACTGTAACAACGTTATCTTCGTACTTTACAGTAACGCCAGCAGGTATCTCAATGGGTAATTTTCCTATCCTTGACATCGTTAAATTCCTCCTTAGATTAATATACGTAACATAAAACTTCACCACCAATGCCTTTATCACGTGCTTCTTTGTCGGTGATAACGCCATTTGATGTTGATATAATAGCTACACCTAAACCATTTAGCACACGGGGTATGTTGTTTGAATCGCAATATTTACGAAGCCCCGGTTTACTGATTCGTTTAAGTGATTTGATTGCGGCAATTCCATTTTCAGGATTATACTTTAAGGCAATTTTTATATTGCCCTGGTAGTTCACCTCATCTTCGAATTTATAATTTAAGATATATCCCTTTTCCTTAAGGATTTTGGTCATTTCTTTCTTAACGTTCGATGCAGGTATATCAACTACCTTGTGTCCTGCTTGAATGGCATTCCTCAATCTGGTCAAATAATCTGAAATTGGATCAGTCATTTTCCTACTTTTTTAAAATTTACCAACTTGCTTTTTTAACTCCTGGTATCAGACCAGAGGCTGCCATTTCTCTGAAATTGATACGGCTTATTCCGAATTGCCTCATATACCCTTTTGGCCTACCGGTAAGTTTGCAACGATTGTGCAAACGCACTGGTGACGCATTTTTAGGTAATTTTTGCAATCCTTCGTAATCACCTTTAGCTTTAAGTTCTGCCCGTTTAGCCGCGTATTTTTCAACCATTTTTGCGCGTTTTCTGTCGCGGGCTTTCATTGATTCTTTAGCCATATCTCTTAATTTTTATCTTTTTTAAACGGCAAACCAAATTCACGTAACAAAGCGAAACCTTCTTCATCGGTTTTAGCAGTGGTCACAAAAGTGATGTTCATACCCGAAATACGGTTTACTTTGTCAAGAACAATCTCAGGGAATATGATTTGTTCATCAATACCTAATGTATAATTTCCACGTCCGTCGAGCTTACCACTAATACCGTTAAAGTCGCGAATACGTGGTAGTGCAATAACAATTAAACGTTCAAGGAACTCATACATTCTTTTACGGCGCATGGTAACCCTCACACCGATAGGCATTTTTTTCCTGAGTTTAAAATTAGAAATATCCTTACGGGATAGTGTTTGCATAGCTTTCTGACCAGCAATATTGGTCATTTCTTCTGTTGCTACTTCGATAATTTTTTTATCGGCAGCAGCATCACCAACTCCCTGGTTTAGTACAATCTTCTGAAGTCTGGGTACTTCCATGATACTTTTGTATCCAAACTCTTTCATAAGAGCGGGTACCACATCTTCGTTGTATTTCTTTTGAAGTACAGGTAACATTTCCATTAGTTAATCTCCTCTCCTGATTTTTTAGAATAACGAACTAATTTTCCGTTGGCACCTTCGCGACGTCCTACACGGGTAGGTTCACCGGTTTTTGGGTCGACCAACATAAGGTTGGAGATGTGTACCGGAGCTTCTTGCTCAATAATACCACCTTGCGGGTTGGCAGAATTGGGCTTGGTATGTTTCTTTACCATATTCACTCCCTCCACAATAGCACGGCTTTTGTCACGAATTACTTCGAGGACTTTACCTTTTTGGCCTTTTGAGTTGCCAGTGACAACCACAACGTTATCGCCTTTTTTAATATGTAACTTTTTCTGCATTGCTTCTGATTTTCAATTATAATACTTCAGGAGCAAGAGAAACGATCTTCATGTATCCTTCACGTAACTCACGTGGCACAGGGCCAAAGATACGTGTTCCACGAATTTCTCCTGCATTATTTAACAGGACAACAGCGTTGTCGTCGAAGCGTATGTAAGAACCATCGGTACGACGTACTTCTTTATTTGTACGTACGACCACTGCTTTCGAGACAGTACCTTTTTTGATACCACCTGATGGCAGAGCGCTTTTTACGGTTACAACAACTGTATCACCTACCGAAGCATAGCGTTTTTTTGTACCTCCCAGCACACGAACTACTAAAACTTCTTTGGCTCCACTATTGTCTGCCACAGTACATCTTGTTTCTTGCTGTATCATGGTTACTTAGCTCTTTCAATTATTTCTACCAGTCGCCACCCTTTATTTTTACTTAAAGGACGGGTCTCCATAATTCTCACAGTATCGCCTTCGTTGCAATCATTCTTGTCATCTTGCGCGTAAAATTTTGACGTCTTATTCACGAACTTTCCGTAAATAGGATGTTTCTCTTTCCGCTTCTCAGCAACTACGATGGTTTTATCCATTTTGCTGCTAACTACAACACCGATACGTTCTTTCCTGAGGTTTCTTGTATTTTCCATCGTTATTGAATAATTACTTGTTCTCAGTTAACTGACGTTTGCGCATTTCGGTTTTTAACCGGGCAATATCCTTTTTCACCTCTTTAATCTCAATTGGATTATCGAGTGGTGATACAGCATGGTTTAACCTCATGCGATTGAGTTTATCCTTCTCCGCATCGATGCGTTCGGCGATCTCTTTTGTTGTTAACTCTATAATTTCCGAATTTTTCATCAGTAATATAATTTAATGATCTGATGTTTATAATTATTCGCTTACCGAAGACTCAACATAATCGCGCCTAACCACAAATTTTGTAGTAACGGGCAGCTTTTGGGCTGCGAGGCGGAGAGCTTCTTTAGCAGTTTTTAAAGGAATACCGTCTGCTTCGATAATAATGCGTCCCGGTGATATGGGGGCTACGAATGCTTCTGGTGCACCTTTACCTTTACCCATTCGAACCTCTGCAGGTTTTTTAGTGATGGGCTTATCAGGGAATATACGTATCCAGATTTGTCCTTGCCGTTTCATGTGCCTGGTAACAGCAACACGAGCGGCCTCGATTTGACGGCCAGTGATCCATGACTCTTCGAGTGACTTTATTCCGAATGATCCGAATGCAAGTTGATTACCACGTTGGGCATTCCCCTTCATTCTTCCCTTTTGTACTCTTCTGAATTTTGTTTTCTTTGGTTGTAACATCCTTAATCGATTTAAGGGTTATTTACTTTTTCTTTCTACGGCCACCGCGTGGATTTCCACCGCGTGGGTTAGCTCCACGTCCACCACTGTTCTTCATTCCAACATTAGGCGATAGGTCTCTTTTACCAAATATTTCGCCTTTGCAAATCCAAACTTTTACACCAATAAGACCCGTTTTAGTTAGCGCTTCGGCTAACGCATAGTCAATATCGGCACGTAATGTGTGCAGCGGGGTACGTCCGTCTTTGTACATTTCAGAACGTGCCATTTCAGCACCGTTTAACCGCCCGGAACACAATATTTTGATTCCTTCGGCTCCCATTCTCATTGTAGAGGCAATAGCCATTTTGGTAGCACGGCGATAAGCAATTTTACCTTCAATTTGACGTGCAATGTTGTTGGCTACGATTTGAGCATCTAATTCGGGCCGTTTAATCTCAAAGATGTTGATTTGTACTTCTTTTGAAGTAATTTTTTTCAACTCTTCTTTAAGTTTATCGACTTCCTGTCCACCCTTTCCAATAATAATACCGGGGCGTGATGTGTGAACGGTAATTGTGATAAGCTTAAGGGTACGTTCAATAATGATCCTTGAAACACTGGCTTTGGCCAAACGTGCATTAAGGTATTTACGTAGTTTATAATCTTCAACAAGCTTATCGCCGTAATCGTTCCCACCGAACCAGTTGGAATCCCATCCTCGGATGATTCCCAAGCGATTTGCAATCGGATTAGTTTTCTGTCCCATGTATTACTATTTATAGATTTTCGGTTACAGGATTTTTGCTATCCAAATAAATTGTAATATGATTCGAGCGCTTACGAATTCGGTGAGCCCTACCTTGTGGGGCTGGTTGAATTCTTTTAAGCATTCGCCCTGAATCAACAAATATTCTTGAAACAATTAAATTGTTATCTTCTAAACGTTCGTCTTCGTTTTTAGCTTGCCAGTTAGCGATAGCAGAAAGCAATAATTTTTCTACCCGCCTTGAGGCTTCTTTCGACGAAAACTTCAGTACATCAAGCGCTTGATTAACTTCCATTCCACGAATCATGTCGGCAACCAACCTCATTTTACGAGGCGATGTCGGACAATTACGCAAAACGGCAAAGTATTGTTGTTTCTTTTCTTCCTTGCGCTGATTTGCTGTATTTCTTTTTCTTGCACCCATTGTTTGTTACTTTAAAATGATTTTAAACAATTCACGCATTATCGTTTGTTTCCTGCGTGTCCCCTGAATATACGGGTTGGTGCAAATTCACCCAATTTATGACCTACCATGTTTTCTGTGATATAAACCGGTATGAATTTGTTACCGTTGTGGACAGCAATTGTGTGCCCAACCATATCAGGAGAAATCATTGATGCGCGGGACCAGGTTTTCACCACACTTTTTTTACCAGCTTCATTCATCGCGAGAATTTTTTTCTCAAGCGAAATACTGATAAAAGGTCCTTTTTTCAATGAACGACTCATACTTTTAACCTTTTACAAATTATTTTTTACGTTTTTCAATAATGTACTTGCTGGAAGCTTTTTTAGGATGACGGGTTTTGTATCCTTTAGCTAACAATCCCTTGCGTGAACGTGGGTGTCCTCCAGAGGACTTACCTTCACCACCACCCATTGGGTGATCAACAGGGTTCATTACTACGCCACGAACACGCGGACGACGTCCTAACCAACGAGAGCGGCCGGCTTTACCCGAACGTTCGATGTTGTGTTCAGTGTTTCCAACAGTACCTACAGTTGCTTTGCAGGTTGTGAGTACCATGCGTGATTCTCCTGAAGGTAACTTCAGAATTACATACTTACCGTCGCGAGACAGTAATTGTGCATAAGATCCAGCGCTACGAGCCATAACACCACCCTGACCGGGTTTGAGCTCAATATTATGAACTAAGGTACCAAGAGGAATCTTGGATAATGGTAGAGCATTTCCGATTTCTGGTGCAGCATCTTCACCAGAAAGAACAGTTTGACCGGCTTTTAACCCGTTTGGAGAAACGATATAACGTTTTTCACCATCGGAATAAACCAGGAGTGCAATGCGTGCACTACGGTTTGGGTCGTACTGAATGGATTCAACTTTAGCTTCAATACCGTCTTTATCTCTTTTGAAATCGATAACACGGTATTTCCGCTTATGCCCCCCACCTATATACCTCATTGTCATACGTCCGGTGTTGTTACGACCACCGGATTTCTTCATGGGCTCTAACAATGATTTCTCAGGTGTTGACTCTGTAATCGTATCAAAGGCGCCAATTATTTTGTGCCTTTGACCGGGTGTTACAGGTTTTAATTTACGTACTGCCATATTTTACTAAATATTGCTATAAAAATCTATTGTTTGTCCTTCTTCCAAGGTAATAATTGCCTTTTTGTAAGAACTTGTCTTTCCTTTTTGTATACCACTTTTTGTGTAACGATATTTCGTTTTACCACCATATACCATGGTATTAACCGAAGCAACGTCAACATCGTATAGTTGCTTAACTGCTGCTTTTATCTGGCTCTTAGTGGCTTGGCGGTTTACAACAAAACCATAACGGTTCAGCTTTTCAGTCTGCTCCGTCATTTTTTCTGTTACCAATGGTTTATATAAAATGTCCATTTTTACCTATTTAATTGTTAAACACACCTTCAAATTTCTCTAACGAACCTTCAAGCAAAACAACAGATGAAGCGTTAAGTATGTCGTATGTTGTTAAATCAGAGGCGATTACAACTTTTACACCCTTTAAATTTCTGGATGACAAATATATGTTTTTATTTGCTTCTGATAAAACGAACAGAGACTTTTTATCGCTAATTTTCAGATTATTCTGAATAGATACAAATTCTTTTGTTTTTGGAGATTCAAAGTTGAAATCTTCCAGAACAATTATACTATTGTCTTTTGCTTTATATGCAAGTGCCGATTTACGGGCTAATTGTTTTACTTTTTTATTCAGTTTAAACCCATAATTCTTTGGCCTTGGTCCAAATGCACGACCACCACCGCGGAACAAAGGCGACTTAATACTACCAGCACGTGCTGTACCGGTACCTTTTTGCCGCTTTATTTTACGTGTGCTACCACTTATATCGGCACGTTCTTTCGCTTTGTGTGTACCTTGACGTTGATTTTCCAAGTATTGCTTAACATCAAGATATATTGCATGGTCGTTAGGCTCGATACCGAAAATCTGATCGCTTAAATTGACCTTTTTCCCGGTTTCTTTTCCTTCGATATTTAATATATTTAATTCCATTACTTCCAAATAATTAAGTATGAACCTTTAGCTCCGGGAACTGATCCCTTTACTACAAGCAAATTACTTTCAGGAATTACTTTTAAAACCTGAAGGTTTTCTATTGTAACGTTTTTACCTCCGTCACGTCCGGCCATTCGCATTCCTTTGAACACTCTTGACGGATATGATGAAGCTCCGAGAGAACCTGGTGCACGTAAGCGGTTATGCTGCCCGTGGGTTGCATCATTTACACCTCTAAAGTTGTGACGTTTAACTACGCCCTGAAAACCTTTACCTTTTGTTGTTCCGGTTATGGTTACCCAGGGTGATTCTTTAAACATGTCAACAGTAATGGTGTCGCCCAGACTTACTTCTTCTTCAAATGGGTCAACTTCATAAACTTTACGTTTCGGGCCTGTTCCTGCTTTTTTAAAGTGTCCGAATTGGGCTTTTGTTGTATGCTTCTCTTTTTTGTCGGCATATCCCAATTGAACGGCAGAATAACCATCGTTTTCGTCAGTTTTAACCTGAGTAACAACGCATGGGCCAGCCTCGATCACAGTGCATGGAACATTTTTTCCCTCGGCACTGAATACGGATGTCATTCCGATTTTTTTTCCAATTAATCCTGGCATTTTCTACTCCTTTTTAATGATCAAACTTTAATTTCAACTTCGACACCACTTGGCAATTCAAGTTTCATAAGTGCGTCGATCGTTTTTGCTGTTGAGCTGTAAATATCGATCAACCTTTTGTACGAGCTGAGCTGATACTGATCGCGTGCTTTTTTGTTCACAAAAGTGGAACTCAATACTGTAAATACACGTTTGTGAGTTGGAAGTGGTATTGGCCCACTAACAACTGCTCCGGTAGTTTTAACAGTCTTCACAATCTTTTCAGCCGACTTGTCAACCAAGTTGTGATCGTAAGATTTCAGCTTAATTCTGATTTTTTGACTCATGATTATAATGTATCAAATTATAGTAAATCAACACGTCCCTTAGCTTCAGTAAGTACTTCTGTTGCGATGTTTTTCGGCACTATTTCGTAGTGTGAAAATTCCATCGAAGAAGTAGCCCTACCCGAAGATAAGGTACGTAATACGGTTACATATCCAAATTGTTCTGCAAGGGGTACCATTGCCCTAATAACACGGGCACCACCTTTTGATTCCATCCCCTCAACATGGCCACGACGGCGGTTAAGGTCTGAAATTATATCTCCCATATACTCTTCTGGTGTTACAATTTCGGCTTTCATAATTGGCTCAAGAAGAACCGGCTGTGATTTTGCAGCAGCATTTTTAAATGCCTGCTTTGCACAAACCTCGAATGAAAGCTGGTCTGAATCGACCGGGTGGAACGATCCGTCGAGCAATGTTACTTTTAACGATTCAATTTCAAATCCGGCAAGTGGCCCATTGGACATTGCGTCTTTAAAACCTTTTTCAACCGAAGGGATATATTCACGCGGAATGTTACCACCTTTAACAGCGTCAACAAACTCAAGTCCTGTTTTTCCTTCTTCGGCAGGTTCAACTTTTACGATGATATCGGCAAATTTACCCCGGCCACCGGTTTGTTTCTTGAATGTTTCACGCAGCTGAACTTGTCCCTGAATGGCTTCTTTGTATGAAACCTGGGGTTTTCCCTGGTTACATTCTACTTTAAATTCGCGCTTTAAGCGGTCGATAATAATATCGAGGTGAAGTTCACCCATTCCGCGGATTACGGTTTGACCCGTTTCATGGTCGGTATTCACCTGGAATGTTGGATCTTCCTCGGCAAGTTTTGAAAGTCCCATTCCCAGCTTATCTAAATCCTTTTGGGTCTTGGGTTCAACAGCGATCCCGATTACGGGCTCAGGGAAAGACATAGATTCCATCACGATGGGTTTCTTCACATCGCAAAGTGTATCACCTGTACGTGTATCTTTTAAACCTACCACTGCACATATATCGCCGGCCTCAATTATATCGCGCGGTTGTTGTTTGTTTGAGTGCATTTGATAGATACGTGAAATACGTTCTTTTTTGCGGGTACGCGGGTTTAGGTAAGTACCTCCGCTTTCGAGTGTACCTGAATATACACGCACGAATGTCAACCTGCCAACATAAGGGTCGGTCGCAATTTTAAATGCCAGGGCTGAAGTAGGTTCTTCTGAATCTGGTTTTCTGTCAATTTCAACATTTTCGTCATCAACATCAAGTCCTGTTACAGTACCTTTATCCAATGGGCTTGGCAAGAATGCACAAATGGCATCGAGTAAGCGTTGTACTCCTTTATTTTTAAAGGCAGAACCACACATCATTGGGATAATATCGCCTGATTGTGTTGCTTTACGAATTACTTCAAGCATTTGTTCTTTTGTAATTGAATCAGGATCCTCAAAGAATTTTTCCATAAGTTCTTCATCCTGTTCTGCAACAGATTCTACAAGCTTTTCACGCCATTCATTAGCCTGATCGACCATATCGGCCGGAATTTCTTCTAATGAATAGTTTGTCCCCATCGTTTCATCGTCGTGCCAAACAATAGCCTTCATTTCAACAAGGTCAACAACGCCTGTAAAAGTCTCTTCAGACCCGATAGGCAATTGAAGTGGTACAGGGTTAGCTTTAAGTTTTTCAACGATATCGTTATAAACATTGAAAAAATCGGCACCCGAACGGTCCATCTTGTTAACAAATGCTATACGCGGAACACCGTATTTTTCAGCCTGGCGCCAAACAGTTTCAGACTGGGCTTCAACACCACCAACCGCACAGAAGAGTGCCACGGCTCCGTCAAGAACACGTAAAGAACGTTCTACTTCTACAGTAAAGTCAACGTGTCCCGGAGTATCAATGATGTTGATTTTATGTTCTATATCATTATATTTCCACTGGGTGGTTGTTGCAGCCGAGGTAATTGTAATACCCCGCTCCTGCTCTTGTTCCATCCAGTCCATTGTAGCTGATCCGTCGTGCGTTTCACCAATACGGTGGGTAATTCCAGTATAAAACAGGATACGCTCGGTAGCTGTTGTTTTACCGGCATCGATGTGAGCCATGATGCCAATATTTCTAGTATATTTTAAATCTCGTTTTGCCATTTTAAAAAACCAATCTTAACTAAATCAAATAAAAAACCAATATTTAGAAACGGAAATGGGCAAAAGCACGGTTTGCTTCGGCCATTCTGTGAATTTCTTCTTTTTTCTTAAAAGCTCCGCCCTCGTTGTTATAACCAGCCTGAATTTCAGCAGCCAGTTTTTCGCTCATTGAACGACCGGCACGTTTACGTGAAAACTGGATCATGTTTTTAATCGAGATAGAGAGTTTTCTGTCAGGACGGATTTCCATTGGAACCTGGAAGGTAGCCCCTCCAACCCTACGGCTTTTTACTTCAACCTGCGGGGTAATATTTTCCAACGATTTTTTCCATACCTCAAGAGGCGAGACATCTTCATTTTTCATTTTCTGCCCAATCATTTCCATTGCTTCATAAAAAACAGCATAGGCAGTTGTTTTTTTACCATCGACCATTAAGTCGTTTACGAAACGAGTTACTAGAACATCGTTAAATTTAGGATCAGGTAAAATAATCCTCTTTTTTGGTTTTGACTTTCTCATTTTGTAAAGTTTGTGTTATTCAAATCAGCTGTTCAAGTCTACGATCTTCAGTTCATCCCTGATGGAATCATTTACTCAACCAAACCACAACTTCAATAACCATTCAACACTTCAAATTACTTCTTTGGACGTTTGGTACCGTATTTTGAACGGCGCTGGGTACGTCCTTCAACTCCAGCGGTGTCTAAAGCTCCGCGAACGATGTGGTAACGCACACCCGGAAGGTCTTTTACACGGCCACCCCTAACCAATACAATTGAGTGCTCCTGTAAATTGTGTCCCTCGCCCGGGATGTAAGCATTCACCTCTTTCATGTTAGTCAACCTTACCCTTGCTACTTTACGCATAGCTGAGTTTGGTTTCTTAGGAGTTGTTGTATAAACACGTACACATACTCCCCTACGCTGCGGACAGGAATCTAAGGCACGAGACTTACTTTTTTCCTCGGTTACCGTTCTCCCTTTTCTAACTAACTGTTGAATTGTAGGCATTATACTTCGATTAAATTAATTATATAAAAATCAATAATTATATTTCTCTCATTTTCAGAATTTAATGAACCCTCATTTCACAACAAGGCACAATCCTTCTAAAAACGGTTGGCAAAAGTACTAATTTTCAGCAAGAAAAAAAGATATGCTATGTTTTTTTTTGAAAAAAATGGCTTTTAAAGATCGTTTAATATCATGTTTAACTTGATTTTGCTTTCAAAATTCAGGATGAATCCTATCTTTGTAGCAGCATTTATCGTTCATAGACAAATGCCAAACCAGAATAGCATTATATTCCTACTCGTTCATCTATTCACAATAGATGTTGAAAGGCAGGTCTTAATATACCATAAAAAGACTAACCTGTTTTTTATTAATCATTAAAGTAAGGAATCAAAATGCAAAATTTAAACTTAAGGATTGCAATAGCAATTTTACTTTTATCAGCTACGTTTTCAACCAGTGCTCAAAATTTAGCATTCCCAGGTGCCAGTGGATGTGGAAAATTCACGAAGGGAGGAAGAGAAGGCAAGGTGGTTTTTGTCACCAACCTTAACGACAGTGGTACTGGAAGCCTAAGGCATGCACTCGATGAAATTGAAGAACCCCGCATTGTTGTTTTTAATGTATCAGGCACTATCTTTCTGAAATCAGAAATTGAAATTGATCATGGTAATGTTACGATTGCTGGGCAAACTGCGCCCGGCGACGGTATTTGCATTGCTGGATATGGCCTTGACATTGAAGCCGATAACATTATTATACGCTATGTAAGGTTCAGGCCTGGAGATATTGCCGGCGAAGAGAATGATGCGTTAACAATAAAACGAAGCACAAATGTGATTGTTGACCATTGTAGCATGAGTTGGAGCACAGATGAAACTTGTTCTTGTTACGACAACACCAACTTCACCATGCAATGGTGCATTATAAGCGAAAGCCTGAACCAATCGGTACACCACAAAGGCTCACATGGATATGGTGGCATATGGGGTGGAAAAAATGCTACATTTCATCACAACCTCCTGGCGCATCATAAAAGTAGAAATCCACGGCTCCACGGCAGCCGGTATCACAAGGAACCTAAACTTGAAAAGGCTGAAATTGTAAACAATGTTGTTTATAATTGGGGCTCGACCTGCATGTATGGAGGCGAAGCAGGAAATTATAATATCGCCGGAAATTATTTCAAACCAGGCCCCGGAACAAAAAAGGATGCCCGAAACGAGATATTAGAACCATACCAACCCTTTAGCAATTACTTTTTCAAACATAACTTGATCCATAATAACAACAGGTTATCAGCAAATAACCTTGAAGCTGTTGACCTGGATGATGATGTCAAAATTGACGACATAAACTGGATGGATAAACCTATAAATCTCTCAGGTTACAAATACGACAATGCCTTGAAAGCATACAAAAAGGTTATAAAACATGCAGGCGCATCACACAAAAGAGATAAAACAGACAAACGAATAGTTAAAGAAGTTGTTAAAGGCAAAACAACGTTCGGGAAGAATGGCATTATCAATAGCCAAGAAGATACAAATAGCTGGCCTGTACTTAAAACCGGAAAAAAATTGACAGACACTGATAATGATGGCATGCCCGACAAATGGGAGACAAAAAATAACTTAGACCCTCAAAACCCCGAAGACAATGCCCAGTATAGCATTACCGAAAAATATACAAACATCGAAGTTTATATAAACAGCCTCATCAAATAATATAATATTGAAAAGTATGAACTACAAATTTCTATTTATAATTTCAGTAACCATCTTTCTGTTTTCATGTTCGAAACAAGAACAAGCTCCTGTATTATATATGATTGGAGATTCAACAATGGCTAACAAACCCGACCTTGATTATCCTGAAAGGGGATGGGGACAAATGCTGCCATTTTTTTTCGACTCAACATTAACCATCCAGAACCATGCAAGAAACGGTAGAAGCAGCAGGTCATTTATATACGAATCGAGATGGGACAGCGTATATAGCAAATTGAAACCTAACGATTATATTGTTATTCAATTTG
>JASMTI010000160.1:0-1697 GCA_041694375.1 Bacteroidales bacterium
CCGGGATTTAGCGGTACAACCATGAGTTGTCATCGTAAAGAAGCCGTCTAAAGCGGCGGCTTCGGTTCGCTTCCGTAGCTCAATTGGCTTAGAGCATCTGATTTGTACTCAGAGGGTTGCGGGTTCAAGCCCTGCCGGAAGCTCAAAATTTAATTCCATGTACGATCAAATTGTAGAAACCATTGGCTCAAAATTGGCTCAACAAAAGCCAATAGTTGACGAGGTTAAGATTTTAGATTACGACCCCGCAGATGTAGCCCCGCCATTTAAACAAACTACGTTGCAGGGCTATCCTGTTTGTTACGATGATGAGAAGCACGTTTACTTTATCATCAAAAGCGACACCCGCATTCCCCTGATTAGTGTTACCACTTTCTATGAGCTTTTTAAACCCGACTTCGACATTGATGAAATGGCGTTGCGTTGCGCTCAAAAGCCCGTGTATGAAACGCCGTTTTTAAACACCAAAGGGTGGGCCGACCTACCTGTCGACAAGAGGGTCAAAAAAATCAAAAAAGCATGGAAGGACAATAACAAAGACGCAACATCGTATGGTACGGTAGCACACATGGCAATGGAATGTAAAGCCAAAATGCCACGAATGGAAAACTCGGCCATCTATGCGTGGATGAAATATGAGCATGACAAACAATACGCCCGGCCAATTATCAAAGACTTCTTAGATAACGTAGAGAGTTTGCTTAATGCTTACATATCCGATGGTTATGAGTTGGTTGCAGAACCCGTGCTGGCTTCATTGAAAGCGGGGTTGGCCGGACAAGCTGACCTGGCGGCCATTAACCACGACACTAAGCAAATAGCCATTCTCGACTATAAGACGAACAAGGATAATCCGAAAGTTAAGACGGGATTCGGCCAGTTAGAGGGTCTCCTAAAAAACTACCCCAACAACTCATGGACAATGTATTGTTTGCAACTCGCCACCTATGCCAACATGCTACTATCCCAATACAAGGGGTATGAAGTAGAATACATGGCGTTATTGTGGCTCAACCCGGACACGGGGAAAGTAGAACCCTTGGAAATAAATTTGGAATGGATTACAATAGTTAGGGAAATTTTTCGTAACTTGCAACAAAACAACGTGTTTAAGCGTGCATATCAATACCTAAAGAATTAATCATGGGTTGGGGAACAGATTTTACGGCAGACCTATTCTTAAATAGAATAGCCTTCACTCATCCTTCCGAGTTGGATGATAAGATTGAAGAGTTGGAATATTCTATCGAAGAGGCCAAGAAGGAACTTGCCATGTATGCCGTGTCGAATATTAAAGATGTTGTCCCGGATGATTGGCAAGAAGACGCAGTGATTTTCATTCGCAGACGTATTAATGAGATAACAGAGCAAATGCTCGAAGATCAGATGGTCTTAACGGACTTATTGCATTACAAGAATGATAAAGTTTAATTAAAACAAAACAGTTATGAAAAAATCAGAATTAAAAGAAGGCTTAGATATTTATAATATTTTTGAAGGTATAATTCAAACAATTATTGGGTATAGTTTAGAGTACGATTATGTTGTAGTCAGAGATAAAGAAAATAAGGATATGTTAGGGGTCTTCCCTATTAATAGAGCATTATCTCTTTTTGAAATACCTAATAATGATGTATACAATAAAGATAACTCTGTTGTTGGCGAATTAAAGACCAACAACTTATCAGTTGACGACA
>JASMTI010000161.1:0-27096 GCA_041694375.1 Bacteroidales bacterium
ACCCATCGATACCGGGCATCATGATATCGAGAATAACAAGCAAAGGCGGCTTCTCTTCGATAGACAAAAGGGCTTGCTTGCCATTTTCGGCTTCGCGAACCGGATACCCTGCATTTTTGAGGATATCGGCAATCAAAATGCGGTTTGATTCATTATCGTCTACAACTAAAATATCTGAAAACAGTTTGTCCATATATCACATAATTGATTACTTTACTGTAAAATAAAAAACAGAACCTTCGGCTTTGCCGTTTTTATTAATGTTATCATCGACCCAAATTTTACCTCCCAGCAAATCAACCAGCTCCTTAACGATACTCAGCCCCAGTCCGGTTCCCCCTATTGAACTTTTATTTACATTGCTGGCACGATAGAAACGATCGAATATTTTCTCCTTCTCGTTACCGGGGACCCCAATACCTGTATCTTTTACAAAAAACCTAAATCCTGAACCCTGAATTTCATACCCTATGGTTATGGTTCCCTGTGGGGTATACTTAAATGCATTGGACACCAGATTTGTGAACACCTGTCTCATTTTCTCAGAATCGGAATTAATAATTGCCGGGGCTTTTGTTTCTAACTCTGTTTCAATTTCTATAAAAACATTATCCTGAAGCTCGGGCAGGCTAAACGTCTGTTTCACATCATTTAACAGTGCGTGCACATCAAACTTTTTGGGTTCGAATGAAAATAAGCGGGTTTGCAACTTTGAGTAGAACACAATATCGTCGATTACATGCACCAATTGTTCTGAATTTTTTACAATGATGTTGGCATAATTACATACCAAATCCCTGCTTTGTTCCTCGGGCAACAAACTGGCAAAACCCATGATGGAGT
This sequence comes from Bacteroidales bacterium, assembly GCA_041694375.1. Taxonomy (GTDB): domain Bacteria; phylum Bacteroidota; class Bacteroidia; order Bacteroidales; family Prolixibacteraceae; genus Roseimarinus. The sequence goes on from JASMTI010000161.1 coordinate 844, forward strand.
TCATGGGTGTGCGTATTTCGTGGCTCATATTGGCCAGGAAAGCTGACTTCAAACGGTCACTCTCTTCGGCCCGGTCTTTGGCTTCGATTAATTCTTCGGTCATCACCTTTAAGCTGGTAATATCTTTTCTTATGGCCAGGTAGTGGGTTATTTTACCCGTGTTATCCACAACCGGCGAAATGGTGGTAGCTTCCCAGTATAAATCACCATTTTTCTTTTTGTTCTGAAATTCCCCCTTCCATATTTTTCCGGCCAATATGGTTTCCCATAATTGCTTGTACTCTTCGCGGGTTTTTTGCCCTGAACTAAATATTCGCGGGTTTTTCCCTATGATTTCGTCTTTGGGATACCCCGAAACACTTATTACCGCGGGATTACAAAACTCAATTTTCCCATCGGTATCGGTTATGATAATTGAATCGGGGCTTTGCTCAACAGCACGCGATAGCTTTCTCAACTCCGCCATTATTGACATGCGCTCTGAAATATCGCGCGTAATTCCCAACACCCCAACAATTATATTTTTCTCGTTGGTTAGTGGTGTAAATTTTATCTCGGTCCAAACGGTTAAACCGTTTTTATGGTACATTTCAACTTCCACACTCCGGTAATCCTGCATTTTATCAGCATTCAACTTTGCATCGCTGACCAGTGCGGTTATAATTTTTTTTGTTTTTTCAAAGGAGACGGGGGTTAATACATCTGAAAAATTTAACGCGATAGCTTCGTCGGGCTCATATCCCCGTACTGTTTTAACTGCCGGGCTCAGGTAAGTGTAGTTAAAATCAAGGTCGAGTGTAAAAATTACATCGACCGAATTTTCGGCCAATAAGCGGTATTTATTTTCACTTCTTTTTAACTCATCCCGGCTTTTTGAAAGTTCACACTGCTGATAAGTGCTTTTTATGAGTGATGGTAACCTGAAGAGGTAATTGTCACTTTTTGAGATATACTCGTTTACGCCCAGTTTTAATGCCTGTACTGCTACTTCTTCGTCGCCCTGGCCTGTAACAATAATTATCGGGGTTTGAATGTTACGTTCCTGCCGCAGGATTTTAACAAAATCGAACGCATTCAAGCCGGGCAGCCGAAAATCCATTAAAATCACCCTGAATTTTTCAAGACAATTATTGGTACTATAATCGGGCAATAACGACAAAGCCGTTTCGGCCGATGAAACCACATGCGTTTTAATATAGGGGGCGTATTTTTTAAGGTGCCTCCGTGTTAAGTCAACATCAACCACATTATGCTCGATAAACAAAACGTCGATAATGTCGTGACTTTGCTTTTGTAGTTTGCGAAACGAGTCAAGCGCAGAAGACAAAACTGCCGGCAAATGATTTGTAAACTCGGCTTTTTTAGCTATGTAATCATCGGCACCGGCTTTAAGGGCAGCCACAGCAACATCTTCGTTTCCGGCAGCGGTGAAAACAACAACGGCCATTTCTAAACGGGCATTCCGGATTTCATGCAACAGTTCCATGCCGTTTCCGTCGGGTAAATTCATATCAAGCAGTGCCAGTTGGTACAAAACCCCCGATGATATTAATTCACGGGCCCGGTTTAATGTGGGGGCAATATCAACATCAATACCCGCAAATGCTTCTTTTATTGCCCGCTGGCATAAATCGGCATCAGTTTGGTTGTCTTCAAGTATTAAAAATCTCATGGTAATAGTTTTTGTCCCAATTGTACGGTGTTCAGTCATCGGGACGGTTCAATACACTCCAGTACAATTCAATATGCTCAGCAACTTCAATAAATTTATCGAAATCGACCGGCTTAACAATATACGAATTTACGCCCAAATGATAAGCAGCTTTAACGTCAGACGATTCGGAAGAAGTAGTGAGCACAACTACCGGAATGGTTTTAAACCTGGGGTGGCTCTTCAATACTTCGAGCACTTCGAGCCCATTTATCTTGGGTAGTTTCAGGTCAAGCAATATTACAACGGGACGCGGGGCCCCATCTTCCCATTTTTTGATGTATGCAAGCGCCTCTTCGCCATCACGTGCTATTTCAACAGGGTTGGTTAGTTTACGTGACTTGAATGCACGAAGTGTCAGGTCGAGGTCAACCGGATTGTCTTCTACCAGCAGGATGGGTTGATTATACTTTTCTGCGCTCATCATTGTTCTGTTTTGGGTAATTCTAAAATAAATTTTGCTCCTTTGTTTAATTCGCCCCTGGCACTAACTTTTCCGCCCATACGGTTCATGGCTTTAGCTACCATGGCAAGCCCGATTCCTGTCCCGGGATAATCTTCGGCCCTGTGCAGGCGTTGAAAAATTTCAAAAATCCGTTTGCTGTATTTCATATCAAAACCCACCCCGTTATCAGTGACCGATATGAACCAATTCTTTTCATCCTCCTTAAAATTAATGTTTATGGTTGGGTTATCCGACTTTTTTGAGAATTTTATTGCATTTGCTATCAAATTTCGCAATGCAATTTGCAAGCCCGATGGATCGCATATGATTTCTATATCCGGGATATTGGTTTCAATTTTAAAACCATGTTCATCTAAATCGGTTTTATTCATGTCGAGCAACATTTCAACCACCGGTTTTAGCAATACCCGTTCTTTCTTTACCTGGCTACGTTCTAACCTAGAATATTGAAGTAAGTCCTCAATTAACTGGTTCATTTGAAGCGTTGAATTACGGATGGTTGCTATAAAATGCTTTGCCTCATCATTAAGCTGGTTTCCGTAAATATCGAGCAGAAGCTTACTGTAACCATCAATTCCCCTCAGTGGTGCTTTTAGGTCGTGCGATACCGAATAGGTAAAAGTCTCGAGTTCTTTATTGGCAGCTTCAAGTTGCTGGGTGCGTTCATGTACGCGCAATTCAAGTTCATCGACAAGTATTTCGAGCTTTTTATTCAGCTTTTTTATTTCATGCTCTTGCTTTATGCGTTCATTAATCACCTCAGTGTAAATAATAATTCCACCAATCGTTCCATCGGCCTCGTACCACGGACGGCATTCCCACCGGGTCCAATCAATATGCCCATCGGCACGCAAAAAGGGATCAGCATCGGCACTCAGCACCTCGCCCTTTAATGCACGACGGTGTACTTCGCGCCATTTTTCGGGAATTTCGGGGAAAACCTCGTAGTGGTGTTTGCCAATGATATCGTGTTCTTTTACATTGTATTGGTCGAGATAGCTTTGACTGACATAAACATAATTGAGGTTCTTATCGTGAACGGCCACAGCACTTCGGTCGTGCTCAATAATATAATGCATTAAATTATGAAAATGGATCAATTTCTCCTCTGATTTCTTTTGCTCGGTAATGTCCCTGAATTCAACTGTTCTTACAATTTTTCCTTTATATGGGACATTCCTGGCCTCCAGACGCAAAGGATATCGTTCCACATTCTTACGTAAACCTACAGCTTCATAGGGTTTTTCATATCCAGATAATATCTTTTTCATTACCAAATCTCTTGATTCAGGGGCAATGAGCAATAAACCGTCCATCCCGATAAGCTCGTCATATACATAACCAGTCATTTCCGAAAGGCCTTGATTGCATTCCATAATTATTCCTTTGTCGTGAATAACAATGCCGCCAAAAGACGCATTATGAAGGGCCTTAAAGCGCTCTTCGCTTTCCTTTAGTGCAATATTTAGTTCTATTTGTTCTTGTCTCTGCAATGTCATTTCGCTGATGAGTTTGGTGACATCAAGCAAAAAGTCCATGGCTACCTGCACTTCTTCTTTTGAAACTACGGGCACATTTTTGAGTGCTTCGAGATAGGATTTTTTGTTAAACCCGTACTTTTGGGCCTGTTTTTCAAAGAAGGAAATATCGGGTGTTTCGAAAAAAAACTGTCCGGTAAAAAGGTTGGCTATGTGTTCGCCCTTGATAACGATGGGTACGGCCACATCGACCATACCGTTTAAACATTGGTAGTAATGAAAATTTTCACCTTCGGCCATTTTGTTGGCCAAAACGGTATCGCTGATCCTGCAATTACTGGCGGTATCGGGGTTGACCCGGTGAAAGTCGGTGCAAATTTTCCGCCAGCCCGATTTTGATAACACATTGCCATCAAGGTCTAAAATGGCGGTTAAAAACCCAGTGGTTTTATAAAAGCCTTCGAGCAGGTTATCCACCTTCTCGAAATCAATAATTTCTTGGATTTGGGTTTTCATACTTTCCGTATAAAGTGTTAAAAATACAACCCCTATCGGGGCTGGGGCTGCGTTCGTTCTTTTTTGTCCACGGGCTTACACCCGTGGTTATTGAGATAATACCACTTCGTGGCATAAAACCAAACATACAGACTTCGGGGCTGTGCGCATCATTACTGCTTGCTGTTCGTGGTGCCCAGTGTGTATGCCCGTGGTTATTGAGGTGTGACCGCTTCGCGGCCGGCTCTTTTTTACAACTTAACAGCCTTGCTATTGTATATTTCTTTTATTAGCACCATATTCTTATTATTTAACGCCACCCTGCTCCGAAGGAGCTATATCTCAATAACCGTGGGTGGTTGCTGAGCTTGCCGAAGTATGAGCCCACGGTTGTAATGTACATACTTACAGTAGCCCCGACAGGGGTGGCACCTTATGGAAAGTACTTCTCATCGTACTCTACACTAAACTCCTTAAGCAAGCGTTTTAACTCCTCTTCAAAACTTTCCTTTTTGTGATGTTCTTGTTGGTTTTTAATATAATTAATAATCATGTCTTTGTCCTTCCACGCATAAGTAAAAGCAGCATATTTATCTGCCCAGCCTTCAAATTTCGGGAATTTTCCGGTTTCTTTCATCCATCCTGAAGACATGGATTTCATGTCACGCATGAAATCGGCTAAAGCAAATGATGGATGGAGGTCACATAAAATATGGATGTGTTCTTCCATTCCGTTAATACGATATAAAAAGCCTTTTTTGTTTTTTATGTACCCCATTATATATCCGTATAGTTCACGGGCATGCTCCTGATTGATTGTTTTCCGGCTATTTTTTGTTCTAAAAACCAAGTGGTAAAGTATTTGGCGATAGCTTGACATGGTATATATATTTATTTTCTTAAAAGGTACTAATTATATGTATCAAGTACAACCCCTGTCGGGGCTGGAACCGTGTTCGTTCTTTTTTGTCCACGGGCTTACACCCGTGGTTATTGAGATAATACCACTTCGTGGCATAAAACCAAACATACAGACTTCGGGGCTATGCGCATCATTGCTGCTTGCTGTTCGCGGTGCCCAGTGTACGCCCGTGGTTGTTCATTTGTGGCCGCTTCGCGGCCAGCTCGTTTTTACTCTTTCGCTATTGTGAAATAAAACGTACTGCCCTTACCTTCTTCACTTTCAACCCAAATTTGTCCTCCATGCTTTTCAACCAGTTCTTTGCAAAGAATAAGGCCCAGGCCTGTGCCTTTCTCATTATTTGTACCATTGGTTGTTACATTTTCGTCAATACGGAATAGTTTATTGGCCGTTTCGGGCTGGATTCCTATTCCCTCATCCGAAACCGATATGACTGTTTTACCCTTTTGTAATGCTGAAGAAATCGTGACCTTGCCCCCCGAATATGAAAATTTAATGGCGTTGGACATAAGGTTCCGAAACACGGTACTGAGCATTTTTTTATCGGCCTGAACAAAAGTGCGGTATGGGATATGATTAACCAGCGATACTGATTTTTGACGGGCATTTTCATATAAAAGCGAAGCCGTTTCGCTAACAATGGTTGAGACATCAATTTTTTCGGGATGATATGCCATGCGGCCGGTTTGTGCCCTCGACCAATCGAGCAGGTTTGTCAATAACCCCATGGCCCTTTCGGATGAGTCGCGGATAACCTTGGCATAACGCTGTAAACTTTTTACATCCATTTCACCGGCACTTTCGACCAGCAAGTCACTCATGCCCAATATGCTGTTAAACGGGCTTTTTAAATCATGCGAAATGATAGAGAAGAACTTATCTTTTGTGGCATTTAAATCTTTAAGTTTTTCTAATGTTTCTTTTTGCCGCGTAACATCGTTCAAAAAATTAAAAGTGGCAGGACGGCCATTCCACATAAGCTGCACCCCACTCATGGTAACCCAACGCACCGAACCGTCTTTTGTAAGCATCCTGAATTCATATTGCTGATCAACATGCTCACCCTGCAAACGTTTTTTATAACGATTAACCAGCATGTTGCGGTCCCCGGGGTGTACAATTTTCAAAAACTCCATATCCTGAAGTTCCTGACTGCTATAACCTGTAAAATCTTCGATTTTGGGGTTAAAATATACAAGCCGGTAATCCTGCGCGATCACAATACCTTCTTGTGCCGTTTCAAACATCAGGCGGTGTTGTGCCTCACTTTCTTTTATTCTTACTTCAGATCCAACTTTCACATGGGCATCGGCCAAAATATTAGCAAGTATTTTTAAAAAATCAACCTGCATTTCGCTCCACGTGGTTTTATTTTTAACGGCATCGAAACCAAAAAAACCAATTATACGTTCGTGGGTAATAACAGGTACCGACAACAATGATTGAATATGTTGTTCCTGAAACATTTTTTGTTCGTTTTTAGCTTTTGCAGGTAAAGCTGAAATATCGGGTATGTTAATAGATTTACCCTCTAAAATTTGTTCTTTCCACCATGGAATATTATCGGTCCTGAAATTCTGCATGGTTTCAATTAGCGGTTCTGTACCCGGGCAGCACCACTCATGTGTATAGTTTATAATATTGTAACCATCTTCAAAAAGGAACAAATACGTACGGTCAACATTAAAGAAATGACCAAGCCGCTCTAACATCGACCGAATTTTTTCATCAATGTTATTATCATTCACCCTAATAAAATCGGATGAAATTTCGGCCACCATTTTTTGAAAACGTATTTGATACAAGAGTCCTTTTTCAGCCTTCAGGCGTTCGACAATACGCCCTATCCTTTCGGCCAGGCCGGCAATAAGCTGACGTTCTTCTTTTAAGAACGGGCCTTCATAAACATCGGGTTTCTCCGAAGTATAACCAACTTCAACAAAACCTGATTTTTCACCATCAATGATCACCGGTGATTTTAAAACCCACTTCCCGTTTTCGAAATAATTTTCCGTTTTAAAATCATAATCATTAAATACGATCCGTCCGTAAGCAATATCGGGGTATTGCAAACTTTCGGGCAATGTATCTATAAAACGGCTGAAAAGTTCATAGCGGTCAATATTCTTAAGTTCGGTGAGCTCACCCAACCTGTAAAATGCATTAAGTTCTTTAAGCCTTTCATTTGCTTTGTGTTCAGCCTCAACCCTTTCGGTAATATCGGTAATAATAACGTAATTGTTTTCTCCTTTTGATGCAACCCTAAATTCAATATCCTTTACCCTCCCGTTTTTACAACTTACCTTATTTTCAACTTTTTTAACCGAAAATGTAGCTTCAAGGCTTATATTTACAGCCTTATCCCATTTTTCAACCATAAGTTTTCTATATCCTGCATCGGGATATGCCAATGGCCACCAATCATCCAAGGTAGGAATATCGTCAATTGTGTAACCGGTTATTTCGGTAAAACGGGGGCTTAAGTAAAGGATGTCGCCATTATAGCTTGCTATTGCAATACCTGCCGGGGCTGAATCTGCCAACATACGAAACCGCTCTTCGCTATATTTTAATTCAGATATTACTTTTTGGTGTTCTTTTTGTTGCTCAATTACCTCCAGCGCAAAACCAAGGTCATAAACAACTTCTTCGAGCAATTTTATTTCATCGTTGTTGAAATAAGCACTATGTTCAGAATATAATGCAAATACCCCTATGGTTTGATTGAACATGACAATGGGCAAAGCAATTGAAGACTGGTAACCAAATTCGAGTGCACGTTTTTTTCGGGCTTTGTTACACTTTGCGCTTTCAAGGTTGTTACAAATATATTTTTCGCCCTTAAAAACACATTGTGCCGCAAATTCGCACAAAAATGGTTGCTTTTTTTCTTCATTTTGGGCAACGTCATCATGTTCGGTACTATTCCCTGCAAAAGAGTGGGTTTCAAAATTGGTTTGTGCCTCGTTAAATAAACCAATCCATGCCATTCTGAATTTCCCATAATCGATGGCAATGTTACAAACTTTATCTAAAAGGAGGTTAACGTCGTTGGTGTGGACAATAGCTTGGTTTACCTGGCTTATCACTGCATATAAACGTTTTGCTTTTTCAGCCTGAAATTGAGCTTCTTTTTGCGGGGTAATATCCTGATGGGTGCCCCCCAACCACAAAGGTTCTCCATTTTTATCATACTGAATAATCTCACCCTGGTCGAGCACCCATACCCAATGGCCTTGTTTGTGTTTCATCCTCACCTCGGCCTTGTAGTGGTCAATCTCACCATTCATCATGTATTGGTTAAAAATAATTTCAAAATGCTTGTAATCCTCGGGGTGTGCAAGCCGCTGCCAGGTCTTAATCGAAATGGGTTGAAGTTCATCAAGGGTATAACCAAGTATTCGCGCCCAATTCTCGTTAAAAACCGTTTCGCCGGTTTTGATGTTCCACTCCCATGTGCCTGTATTGGAAACATTTATAATAGAAGTTACTTTTTCAGCTTCGTCTTTATATCGTTCGTAATGCTCCCTGTAGAATTTATTTTCTTCATGAAGCTTATCCAATTGCTGCTGTAAATTCCTCTATTTTATATCCTTGATTCATTTTTTGGCTTGTTCAAAACCCTATTAATTTACAAAAGAATGCAACTAAAAAAATCAAAAAAACTATACAATTTCTATATAAGAAGATTGTCAGATTTTAAACATGAGACTATTAACTTTTGCCTTTAATCGTAAAAAAGAAAGTACTGCCCTTGCCTTCGGTGCTTTCGACCCAAATTTTGCCATTATGTTGTTCAACAAATTCTTTACACAAAATAAGCCCCAGACCTGAACTTGGCTCATCATCAGTTCCCGGGCGGCTAACATTTTCGGCAACATTAAAAAGCCTTGAAATCATTTCAAGAGGCATACCAATACCATTATCCTTAATAGCAAAAAGGACTTCGCCTTTCTTAAGTTTTTTTACTTCAATTACAACTTTTTCATTTGATTTTGTAAACTTAATTGCATTAGACAAAAGATTACGCATAATGGTCCGTAACATGTTCTTATCAGCAATGACAACAAGGTCTTCAACATGTTTCATTTCTATTTTAACATTCTTGTTCTTTGCCTTTTCAAATAAAGAAGGATCGCACGAGGTAAAGAAGTCTGAAATAATTATCTTCTCAGGGTTAAAAGAAATATTTCCTCGTTGTAAACGCGACCATTCCAGCAAGTTCTCCAATAGTTTATAAGTAGAATCGGCAGTTTGGTGCAAGGATTTTGCAAATGACCCAATTTCATCGACAGAAAAATCATAAGATCGATCGGTCATCAACTCCGACAAGTTTACTATGGATGATAGCGGGCTGCGCAAGTCGTGCGAAATAATAGAAAAAAACTTGTCTTTAGTAGCATTCAGTTCTTTAAGCGTTTCATTTTTATTAATTATTTCTTCATTCGATTCTTTAAGTTTTGTGATATCCTGCTTAATGGCCATGAAGTTCACAATTTCACCCTCGTTGCTTTTGATGGGTGAAATCATGGCATCTTCCCAATACAGTTCGCCATTTTTCTTTTTGTTAAGGAGTTCACCTTTCCAGGTCTTCCCCGACTTAATCATTTGCCATATATTCTTGTATTCTTCTTTAGTTGTATGCCCCGAATTAAAAATACGTGTATTTTGCCCTATGAGTTCATTATGTTCAAATCCGGTAATTTTTGAAACAACCGGGTTCGCAAATATGATATTGCCATCGAGATCGGTTATCAAAATAGAAACAGGGCTTTGGGTAACTGCCTGGGACAAACGATGTAGTTCATTTTCAGCTTTCTTCCTTTCAGTTATATCTTCAATCATAGCCAAGTGCATGGGAGCACCAGATTTACCTACACCAACAGGTGCAATCGTCATGTTTACCCAAACAATTTCGCCATTGGGCTTAACATATCGCTTATGCATATTAAACCCATTAATTTCACCTGCATTTAAACGGACCATGTTATCAAGGTCTTCCTGAACATCATCGGGGTGTGTAATACTCATCCAGTCAATGGTCATCATCTCTTCGCGAGTACGACCGGCAATAGAGGCAAATTTGTTGTTTACCTCTGCAATTTTACCGTTTAATGAGTTAATTAAAGCGATGCCTATTGGCGAGTCATCAAAAATAGCCCTAAAATGTTTTTCGCTTTTAATCACGCTAAGTTCACCCAATTTCCGGTCGATAATAATGCCTGCCTGCATCACAAACGATTCGATAAAGTCATTATCGGTTATGGGAAATTCTCCCCGATTAAGAAAATGAATGGTTGCATGTAGCTTTTCATCCTTATTAATACCGATGGTGTATATTTGATGTACCCCCAAAAGTTTTTCAATCGCTTTTGCAGCAAAGTCAGGGAATTGGGAACCTGAAAATTCAGAAAGCCCTTGCTTGATGTGGTGAAATTTTCCTGATTTAAAATGTTTTAAAAGAGAATGATCAATATCAAACTTCTTTTTAAGGTAATTGTAGCCGGATATCTTAATTGTGCGGTTGATTAGTTTTTGTGAAATACCTTTTATATCGGCAAGCCATGATTTTTGAGTCTCTTCATCAACCAATAAAAATAAAATTACACAATTGGGGTATTGCTCATGTAACGATCCGGTAACATAATGATATATATTATCGAGGGATTCAATCTGTAGCATTTCAGTTGCTGCCCGGCTCAATATTTTAAACTTTTCATTCTTATTTGCCAGCTTCTCTTCCGCATTTTTTTGTTCTGTTACATCTTCATGGCTAATAACAATGCTTTGAACCTTATCGTTATGATTTTTTAGTGGATAAATCCGGGTGCTTAGCCAGCGTATACGACCAGGTCCATGCGCTTCGTTTTTCCCGGTTGGATTAAATTTATAAACCGGAATTGTAACTGATTCACCTTTGTATGCCCTTTCAATATAATCAATCAGTCCTGTTTTTTTTACTTCATCACTTTGAAAAAGGTTAAACTTTCCTACCGTATGGGAAGCCGGAAAACCCCAAAGTTTTTCATAGGCTTTGTTAACATTACGTTGATAACCCTCTAAATCATAAATTTCAATAACCGATGGCGATTGTTTCATCAGCGATTTAAAATGGGCCCCGCTTTCCTCAATTTTTTGTTTAGCCGCTTCCAAATCAACAAACCTTTTGGCATTTGAAATGGCCAAACCTCCCATTTGACCAATAGTGGTTGCCATTGAAAGATATTGAGGCATATAATGTGGAAACTTTACATTAACAACCTTAAATTCACCAAATATTTCATGATTAAACTCAAAAACGATAGAAAAAGAGTGCTTAGGATTATAGGGATCTTCCCCTTTCTTTATAATTTTATTTTCATAGTTTTCGCTTCCGGTGAAACCCTCGAAGATTAAATGCCCGGGTGCAAAAAGCAAATCGCACAACAAACCTATTTTATCAATAATTGCATCAGGGTTTGTAACATTAACCAGTTCTTTCAGATGGTTAAAAATAAGCAAATGCTCCGACATTTCACGCGAAAACCTGGCAATACTATCGTTTAACGAAATTCGCTCCTTTTCGTTTCTCCAATTATAAACGATAGCATCAATCGATTTTTGCAGGTGGCTTGTACCAATAGGAAACACTTCATAAGGTATACCCATATATTCGGAAAGTGCATCCAAATTGGTTTTATAATCGCCCGGCAACCCGGTTTCAAGAAGCAATAACTTATTAATCGATTCGCCAAAATATTGTTTAGCCGATTGCGGTGTAAAACCCCATTCACGTAAGTGTTGCTTGTAATTTTTAAGCCATCCGTTTGTAATTAAATAATATCCTTTTTTAGTAAAATGGTAAATTGAAGGCAGTGAAAACAATAACCCGAAACATTGCTCTAATTGCACAACCTCGATGTTATCAATGTTTTTTAGGTAGGTTTTAGCATCTCGTAAACAGGTGCTTACAATTAAAATTATTTTATCGTACTCCCCGGCCTGTTTACCAATATTGAGTAATATAGCCTTATCATCAAAAGGTTTTGCCGTACAATTGTCAGCAAAGCTTTTTACAACCACATCGGGGTAATCACCAGTGTCCAACAGGTAAGCAACTTCGGGCACCAACGAATTGCAAATATAAATACAAAGTTTTTCTTTCATTTTCAAAAAATAGGGTACCTACCATATTCCCGAACGGCATCCGAAATGGCATGTAATACCTCATCGGGAACCTGATATGGGATTTCACCATGGTTATCAGCCAAAATGAACCCACCTCCAGGTGCAGCCTTTTTGATAGCCGCACGAACCACATCTTGTGCTTGTTCAGGAGCCCACCTGCGCATTTCAATTCCATTCAGGTTACCCAATATCGTTAATTTTTCGCGAAATGCCACTTTTAAGTCCAATAAATCTTCTATCGAACTGGCACCAATAACTGCTGTGCCGGTTTGTGGCAATAAATCGGCTACAGGCAGACAATTCCCCGAGGCAAAATGGGTGGCGGTTGGCCCTTTAATGCGGGCAATGGTGCGCTTTGCAATTTCGAAACCTGTTTCGATGTATTTTTCGCGGGTGATGATGGTGGGCGATGAAACCGGGTCGAAGTAACAAATAGCCGTTGCCCCGGCTTCCAATTGCGCATTGGCCCAGTTCACGCAGAATTCTTCGTTAACCTGCATCAGCTCGTCAAACAAATCTTTTCTGAAATGCATCAGGTTCAAATAGCCTTCAAAACCCAACTGCATTACAGGAAGCGAGAATGGCGACATGACCACACCAATAATGGGAATATTCCCTGCCAAAGCTTTGTATAGTTGTTGGGTAGCTTCAAGTACTTTGTGCAGTGTTTTGGCTTCGCTTATTTTTGGTGCTTGCAGTTGTGCTATTTTTTCAATATCCCGAATAATGGGAGCTCCTGCATTGGGAGGCCCATCGACTGAATAAAGCACCTGTCCCCCAAATGCTTCGAACTCTAATGCGGCATGGAAAAAGGTATAAAAGCAATCGTTTTGGTATTTCTTTTGCAGGCGAATTTGCCCTTCAACAACGTTCTCGGCTTTTGAAAAATAATCTTTAATACTCATACCCAACTCCTTTGCACCGTGCATGGTAAGCAAGAGGAACAATGGTACACGGTCGGGTTCCTTGTGCGAAAGGGCTGTCAACACCCTCTGCATTGATGTCATGCTCTCTTTCTTCATTTCGAGTCCCCCATTAGTTTTGATACAATTTTAACAGCATCCGAAACATTGGCACCACAGGCATCAGCACCAACTTCTTTCCACAGTTGATGATCGAAGCGAAAAGGTGCGCCCCCAACTACTATTTTCACATCTCTCCCATCAAGTTTATTTTTCAACTCCTTAACATGTAAGGCTGAAGGAAGCATCAAAACCGAAAGCAGTAATATTTTGATTTTGTCGCGTTTAACCAGTTCAACGAGTTTATCAATGGTAAGCCCCCCGCCCAAATCTGAAAGTTCAAATCCACTGGCCCGCAACGATGAAAAAATTATGCGTTTGCCCAAAAGGTGATAATCTTCAAAAACACCGATAGCCATTTTAGGCTGACTTTTACGCTCAGGACTCTGAGGCGGCAATATCTGATCAATTAGCTCTTCGCAAATTACGCCACTCATATAAACCTGTGAAAGCGAGAGTTTTCCATTTTCCCAATCTTCACCAATTCGGTTCAGCGCTAACGATACAAGTTCGCCAACCACCTCCATGGGGGAACCACTTGCTAGGGCATCGTTAAACACCTTTTCGGCTGCTTGTTTGTCGAGCATAAGCAAAGCCCGCTCAAGGTTTTTGCTATGAAGTTCGTATTTCCCCATTTTTAATTATATGTGATTAAGTATTTGGCGATAGCTTGACATGATGTGTGTTTAATTTTCTTAAAAGTTACTAATTATATGTATCAAGTACAACCCCTGTCGGGGCTGGGGCGTTGACTATCCTTCAACCCCCGGCTCCGCTAGCTCCACCGGGGGTTATCGAGATAATACCACTTCGTGGCATAAAACCAAACATACAGACTTCGGGGCTGTGCGCATCATTGCTGCTTTCTGTTCGTGGTGCTCTGTATGCGCCCGTGGTTATTGAGGTGTGGCTGCTTCGCGGCCAGTCTTAATTGCCAACTGTACAACCATGCTATTGTATATCTCTTTTATGAGCACCATATTCTTATTTCTATATGCTACTCTGATCCGAAGGGGCTACTATATCTCAATAACCGGCAACGGTAAAGTAAAAAGTACTGCCCGTGCCTTCTTCGCTTTCGACCCATATTTTACCACCGAGCAATTGCACCATTTCTTTTACAATGCTGAGCCCCAAACCCGTGCCCCCTATTGAGCCATTGGTTACATTGCTCCCCCTGTAAAACCGGTTGAATATTTTTCCTGTTTCATTTTCAGGGATACCTATCCCGGTATCTTTTACAAAAAATAACAGTTCATTATTAATATGTTCTATGCCAAAAGTGATACTCCCTTTATCGGTATATTTAAAAGCGTTTGTGATTAAATTGGTAAAAACCTGGCGAAGCTTGTCATAATCGGTTTTCACCGTACAGTCCAAGCCTGTCAGGTTGTGGTTGACCAATTCTATCCCTTTTTCTTTATATTCAGGTAAATCAAACGATTGCTTGATATCGTTTAACAGGTCACAAACATTAAATTCATTCGGGATGTTTTGCAGCAAACGCGTTTGTAAACGTGAATACAGAACGATATCATCGATAATATGCACAAGTTGTTCTGAATTTTTAACAATAATACTTGCATAATTCGTCATCAGCTCTTTGCTCTCTTCTTCGGGCAAAAGGCTTGCAAAGCCCATAATAGAGTTCATGGGCGTACGTATTTCGTGGCTCATGTTGGCCAGGAACGACGATTTGAGGCGGTCGCTTTCTTCGGCGCGCTCTTTAGCGGCAATGAGTTCCTGTTCGTACTTTTTTTTGTCCGAAATATCCTGCAAAGCCCCATGTATAGATATAATCTTTCCCTGTTCATTCCGTATGGCTTTTCCTGTAGTACGAACCCAAACTCGTTTCCCATCTTTAGAAATGATTTGCATTTCTTCATCGTATGGAATTCCTGCATTAACACATTGCGAGAACACGTGGTTAAGTTTATCTCTCCATTTGGGCGCAAAAAAACCAAAAGCCTCATCCAAATCAGGAGTATAACCTTTTGGCATTCCATTAATATTTGCCACTGTATCGGACCACGAAACCTTGTTTGTTTCTAAATCGACACTCCAACCACCGAGGAGTGCCGTTTCGCCTGCTAAATCAAGCAAGGCTGTTTTTGATTTTAACTCTTGTTCCGAAAGTTTTAATTCAGTAATATTTTCGTATGTTCCTAACATTCCAAATATTTTGCCTTCATTGTCAGTTAAAGGAACTTTGCTTGTGCGCAGGTATTTTTTTGTTCCATCGGCATGAATCTGCAACTCTTCGAAATTAATTTTTGGAACACCAGTTTCAATTACCTCGCGGTCATCGTTCCTAAATTGATTAGAGATATGGCTCCATGGCATTTCAAAATCCGATTTTCCAATCAAGTCATCGGGGTTTTCAATTTTAGCATCATTAGCAAAAGCGATATTGCACCCTAAATATTTCAATTCTTTATCCTTCCAGAATACCCTTGCAGGAATAGTATCAAGAATAGTGCGCAACATTTTTTTTGAATTGCTTAAATCAATTTCATTTCCCTTGTTTTGGGTAATGTCTGTCGATATCCCGCATATTCCTATAATCTTATGGGTATGTTTATCAACCAGTGGTGTTTTAATTTCTAAATAATGCCGAAGCTTTCAGTTTGTTGTTGCAACCGACAATTCTTCAACAGAATCAACCTTGCTTTCAATAACCTTTTTGTCGATTTCGCGAAGTTTTTGAGCGTTATCGTTTTTGAAAAAATCAAAATCAGTTTTTCCGTGCAGTTCATCGGCTTTACAATTAAACAAATCGAGTGAATGTTGATTGGCGTATATGTAGCATCCTTCGAGGTCTTTCATGTACACATACGATGGTATTTTATCGAGTGCATTCCGAAACAATTCATTCTCATCGGCATAAGCATTCCGCTCTTTTTCGGCTTTCTCGCGCTTTTCAATTTCGCTATACAAGTTTTTATTTATGTCGATTAATGATTTGTTTGACACCGAAAGTTCTTCATTCGCTACAGCAAGTTCTTCGTTGGTTTCATTTAACTCGTTGTTTTTTTCAATTATGCTTTGAGTTTGATCGTAAATAATATTTTCCAACCTTCCTTGATATTTCTTCAGTGCATTTTCCTGTTCAATTCGCTCTAAAATAATTGCAAGGAGCTGAACCGAGTTTTGAATGTGGGGGAGCAAATTGGCATTCTGAGCTAAAATTGATTTTGATATCTCTATATATCCATAGGTTTTGCTACGGGTACAAACCGGTATGATTTCAGGTGTATTGGCTTCTGATTTTTCGAGCCATTTAACATTTGAATTTGCGAAAATTTCGGCTAAGCTTTCGGTAAAAATTGACTTAACCCGCGATATGCTTTTAAGTTGTGATAAGTTTGTTACCAGCAAAAGTAAGTCGGAAGCAACGTTTTGCATAGGTTTTATTTTTGGGGGTTCAGAAATTGCGGTGCATTTTCGGCCAGCCATTTATCGGGGTGTACGTAATACGGATTTTGGGTAATAACGCCTCCGTTAATGGTGTATGGATGGTTACGCAGCACATTCATAATAGTAGCACCGCTAAATTTATTGAGGTTATACATACAAATGCTTATCCATGGCTTACCAGGTATAAAGTAATTCAAGCGTGCTTCGTAAGCCATCAGGTGCTCAACACCGGGTATGGCCTGCAGCGCCCATGCCATTTCGGCTGTAGCACGGATGTTCACTTTACCTCCCTCCTGCGATTTCTCGTAATAATCCTGAAGGGCTGTATCCATGTGCCAGGGGTCAAATGTTCCGTCGGGGTAGTACAAATTTTTGGTTGTATCAATCGAAAAGTATTCAGGGTTGTGCAAATCGCTGGCACACTGCGGACAATAATTTCCAAAATCGTTATAAAATTCATCAATCGTACGTTCAACCGGACAGTACAACGACCGGTCGCCATCTAAGTAACCTTGTTTTATAAAACCAAAAATTATTTCGTCCCGTTCTTTTTCACTTGCGTACAATCCACAAATATGTACGCCCCAGTTGCAGCTATAATTGCCAATTCCCAAAATTAGTTTATCCTGATCAGAAGTTTTGATGTGCATAATTCCTACCTTTTCCCTTTAAAGATATGTAAGATAGGAAAATTTGTCAGAAAAACCATGTGCTCCCATTAAAATGACATCACCTTCGGGGCACACACCTTTTTACTCCCAGCTAAGTATTTTAAACTCGGTCCGGCGGTTTTTGCGGTGCTCGGAGTCTGAACACTGAACACCATTTGAGCAATGATTAACCAATTGGGTTTCACCATAACCTTTTGCCACAATCCTCGATCGGGATATGCCTTGGCTTACAATATATTCAACTGCCGAATTTGAACGGCGTTGGCTTAAAACAAGATTATAATTATCGGATCCCCGGCTGTCGGTATGAGAACCCAGCTCAACAACCAATGTTGGGTTTTCTTTCATAATGGCCACGAGTTTATCCAATTCATCTTCCGCTTCGGGCAAAATATCCCACTTATCTAAATCGTAGTAAATATTTTCAAGCACAAAAGTCCGGTTAATTTCACGCTTCATCATATATATGGTATCGCGCTTCAACCCTTCAAAGTCAGCACTAATGCGTTTTGTTTGATTCAGGTAACCTTCGGCAAGCGTTTTCAGTAAAATTTGAGACTCCCCTTCAACACGGGTATAAAACAAAGCGTTTTCACCTAAATTTACAGATGGTTTATTATTCATTGTGATGCTGGCTTCTTCAACTTTCGTACGCGTATCGTGATCGAGCACAACAACTTCGAGTTCTTTGGCCGGGCTGAGTTCTAAAAGTACAAAATTATCATTATCTACTTTGCGCTCATCATGAGTAAAAAATTGCTTCGATGCTTTAACCATGTAGCAACCGGGGAATAAACCTTTAAAAGCAAATTCACCGTTCTGATTACTTGAACCCTGATCAATAATATTGTTTTTGCAATCATTTAATTCAATTTGCGCTCCGGAAATAACCTCGCGCGTTAACTGATCAACCACTTTACCTGTAATTGCAATTTGCTTCTGTGTAATATCTATTTGGAATATATTGTCATCACCATCGTACCCGGGCCGGTTCGAAACAAAATAACCTAATTCACTGTTTTCATGTATAATTAAACCAAAATCGTCGGAAGATGAGTTTAATTGCTCAATAGGCAATGCTTCTGAAAAACCGTTTTTGGTAAGCCGGCTATAATACAAATCAAGCCCCCCTTCTCCCCCTTGTCTGTCGGAAGCAAAAATGAGTAGTCCGCTTTTGTGATAAAAAGGGAACATTTCTTTTGCCGTGCTATTTATTTTTTCACTTAGATTTACCGGATCCCCCCAATTATCATTTTCACGTACAGCCATGTATATATCGGTAGCACCGAAATTATTATCAGGAATATCGGAGGTGAAAAACAACGTATCGCCGCCTGTTGTAACCGTAGGATGGCCAACCGAGTATACAGGGTCATTAAAGGGCATCTCCTCTTGAATGACCCATTCATCATCAACTAACTTAGCAACTACCAATCGTAATCGTACCCGGTTACGTTTCACAATAAGTCCGTCTTTTTCCACCTCAACATTGATAAAATTACTGAGGGTCAGGAAAAGTTCCCCTGTTTTTTTAGAATAAGCGGCAGGACCTTCATGAAAGGGGGTATCAAAATCGTCAATTTCGGTACGTTCATTTGTCACCAGGTTTCCATTGTTATCAATTGGGGACTTAAACTGGTTATAAAAAGCCTTATCAGTTCGTCCGGCATTTATTCTCCTTACGTCCCTGTCGGAAAAAGCGGTATACCAAAGCTCATCATCCATAAAAATTGGCCCCATTTCGCTGGCATCAGTATTAATCCCAGTATAATTAACTTCAATCTCTACATCCTGAAAAAGACTTTTTGGCATCACCTGTGCTTGCGTATTTTTCAAAATAAACACATTGATTATTAATATGGTATAAAAACTAAATCTTGACATGTCGTTCGATTTTACAGTTTTGAAACAATATATTTTAAAAATATCTGGGAGATACAATTCTCTGTTTAACCAGCCGCAACTCAAATGAAACCATTAATTCGTGCGTGTTAAAATGTAACCCCCTAAGCTGTGAGATAGAATAATCGTATGCATAGCCAATCCTGAGCCTGTCTTGAAACACCCACTGGGCAATAATTCCTACAGCATCGCCTGTGCGGTACATCCCGCCTATCCAAAATTTATCATTAAACAAAAAATTGGCAGATACATCTGCTTCAACAGGTGCACCCATTGTAGCTTTTACTAAAAAAGTAGGCTTAAACTTGATGTATTCACTCACATCAAACACATAACCTGCAATGAAAAAGAAATGCCTGAATTCAGCAAAAGCAGAATAATTTGTATAGCTATCTTCTATTTGGTTATTTATTAATTTTGGAGATGAAAGACCTACATAATATCGTTCGTTATCAAGCAAAATACCTACACCAAAATTTGGGAGTAAGCGTCTTTTTATCTCACCCTGGAATAATGGATCGGGTTGATCTTCGGGAAATAACCTATGCGCATTCAGGTTATGGGACAGACTTGTAAAACCAGCCTTAAGCCCCATTCGTAACTTAGTTCTGTTACTAAAACCAATTACATATGAATAATCGCCAAATACTCCAAAGCGGTTTGTATATCCAATTTTATCATGAACTAAATTTATTCCATAACCAAACTTGTAACTCTGTGTCGGGGCCTGAAATGAAAAGGTATTGGTAACCGGTGCACCATCTATACCTACCCACTGCAAACGGCTTAATGCCAAAAAACCAAATGACTCCCAACTTCCGGCATATGCCGGGTTGATTGTTTGGGTATTAAACATATATTGGGTGTACATAGGATCTTGCTGGCCAAACCCCAAACGCGGTATAGTTATCAACATGATTAAGAAAACAGATATCGCTATTTTCTTAATCAATTTCTTTATTTGAATTCTATAATTTATCATCGTTTTATGCTTTGAGTTCATTATCTGATTATCACAAGGAATTATCGATTAAGGAATATTGAACCTGTCTTAGGTTTCTGTGTATCATCGAGCCTTAGAATATAAAAATAGGTGCCCACAGGCAGCAGGTCATTTGATAAATCAAAGCTATGCTGTGAATAGCCATTCCACCATGCATTCTGGTCTCCCCACATTTCTACATTACCGTAGTTTTCTTTACTGTAAACCATATTTCCCCACCGGTTGAATATCTCAATTTTCGCATCGGGATAACGGTCGATGCAGGTTATCCGGAAATAATCCCCCACACCATCTCCATTTGGTGAGAAACCATCCGGTATAATCATCTCGCAATTGTCGGTAACTTCAATTGTAATTATAGCATCGTCGCAATTATCAGGATTTTCAATTTCGCATATACGATAAGTAATTTGATATGTTCCTGTAGGTACCGTTCCTGCTATCGTAACCTCACCGGTATTTATATCTAAACGGATATCAGAATGACCCGGATCATCAACATTTGATATTTCAACATTGGTTAGAGTTGCCACATTTCCGTTCAGGGAATCATTTTCGAGTATGTTGAATATAGCTGTACCTTCGAAGAAATAATCAACATGACTATAATCATCGTTAGCAACAATCTCAATACCATCACCCACATCAATAACAGCAGGATTATCAACCACTATTGTATCGCGGTTTTCTCCTGAAGTAACAGCAAAATTAGCAACCACACTGCCTTCTTCAGCGTTATCGTTTATTAATGCCGCTAACTGCACTGACTTTGATTGTCCCTCGGCTAAATTGCCAATAAGCCACTCAACAATGTAATCATCAATAAGCTGACCACCATCGGATGCTGACACCATTGTAAGTTCAGGTGGCATGTGATCGTGAATTGAAACATTGTTGGCCACACCAACCCCTGTATTGGTCACATCAATGGTATATTCAATGGTATCGCCTATGTATGCCTGTGTAATGTTTGAATGCTTATAAACCGATAAGCCCGGTTCATTATTGATCGTTTCAGAGATTACCTCAACGAAAGTTGTATCACTCATATGAGGCTTTTCAGTATAATTGCCGGATAACCATGCAACATTATAGATCAATGTCCCTTCCTCAGTTTCTTCGTCAACTTTTACCGTTGTTAGTAATTCTATTTGTTCACCTGCTTTAATTTCCGGTATATTCCAGTTGATAACCCCGTTGGTATGCAAAGCATCGTGCGAGGCTGAAACAAATTCAACATTACCCTGCAAGGTGTCTGCAACAAACAAATCGTACAAATCCATCTCACCACTGTTGTAAAGCGAAATATTGTAATCAATTTCATCACCGGCGAATACAGAAGTATCGGATGACGTTTTTGTTATAAACAGTTTGTAATCGTAGCCTACCACAACAATACTGGTATCTTTGCCTTCGGGATCGTCGTCGTCAGGTTTAAAAGCTAATGCTATATTCCTGATTTCTGATTCTTGCTCAACATCCTTACTAACAAGCATTTCAACAGAAAGCCTTAACGTTGTATTGGCAACTACTGAATCAATATCCCAATAAACTTGTCCATCGGAGTAATACCCGCCATTACCGGCATTTACAAAGCTCAGTTCGCCAGGCAATTCATCAACAACCTGAATGTTATGTGCATTGCTTGGCCCGTAGTTGCTTACATCAATGTAATAAGTCACACTATCGCCCGGATAAACAGTACCCGATTGTGCAATTTTTTCAACATCCAGTTCATAATAATTGTCAATTATTACTTCTTCGTCACCGGGCTCCGGCGTTTCTGTTTCATCGCTTTGTACTACCGCAGTATTGTAAACAATAGTACCTTGTGGCAATGCCGGATCGGTTTTCACAACCAGCGTTACACTATCCGATTGACCTACCTCCAGTGTTGGGATATTCCAAATTACAGTGTAGTCGTTGAGCTCCCCATTATCAGAAGCACTCACAAAAGTTACGCTTTCGGGCAATTCATCACTTATCGTTATATTATTTGAAACCGAAGGTCCGTTATTGGTGATATGAATGGTATATTCAATATTTTCACCTGCGTTTACCGTATCCAAATGTGCTGTTTTGCGTATTGAAAACTCAGCATATGACACCACTGTAATCAATTCGGTGTTACTTTCAGCGTCTTCATCAATGTTTGTGCTTGATGCATAAGCAATATTCGGGATAACCGTTCCATTAGGTGTATCGGCTTTAACCCGGGCAACAAGACTCAAATTTTTAACTTCATCTTGTACAACATCGCCCAACTGCCAGGTGATAACATCTCCACTAACACTGTAATTACCTGTTGCGTTTACAAAGCTCAAATCAGCAGAAAGTGTATCAATAAGAATAGCGTTTTCCGCAGTCTGTTCTCCTAAATTACGAATCGTAAACTCATAAGTAACCGTCTCGTCCACTTTCACAATTTGCTTGTCGGCCTTTTTCAAAACTGAAAAATCGGTGTTCGAAATAACCGTAACAATATTGGGTTCGCTTTCGATGGTATCATTGGTTTCGGTAAATCCGAATGCTACATTTCTGATTTCAGTGCCATCAGGTGTATCGGGATGTACTTTCACTGTAAATTTCAGTGCCGACTGAACACCTGCATTTAATTGGTCAATACTCCACGTTACCACTCCATTGGCAAGCTGAGCATTCGCTGTCGCATCAACAAACTCAAGGTATGTTGGGATGGTATCACTTATCAGTAAATTTGTTGCATGGGAAGGGCCATTATTTTCAACATTTATGGTATAAGTAAACGCTTCGCCTGCAACGACACTGCTCGACGATGCTGTTTTCGTTACATCCAGGTTGTACGCTGAACTTACCTGTGTTGTTACGGTAGATGTATTATTTTCTTCATCAGGATCGGATGTTGAAGAATAAATGCTTGCCGTATTTGTGATCACAGAACCATCGTTCACTCCCGGATCAACGCGGGCAATAATCTCCATCCATTCTGAGTCTCCTACCCGCAATGTTGCGATATCCCATACCGGTGCTGACCAGTTTCCTTTTGACGTGGTTATACGCTCAGCACTCAGACCCGATGGTAAATAATCATCAACATAAACATCAACGGCATCTGAAGGACCATTATTCTGAACCAGGATGTTGTATGTTAAGGTTTCGCCAGCGGTTACTTCTTCTTCGTCTGCTGTTTTTATCACTTGCAAATCCGAAATGGCATTAACGATAATTGAGCGACTTGCTGAGTTGTTCGATAATACCGGATCCGATGTAGAACTTGTAACGGTTGCCGTATTCGTTATTCTTGTTCCCTGAGAAATATTTTCCCTTATCTGTACATTAATTCTCATTGTCACACTTGAACCAGTCTCCAATGTTCCGATGTTCCATTCTGGAGCCGACCATGTTCCCCCTTCTACAGTGATGCTTTCAACGATCAATTCCGAAGGAAGTTCATCGGTCACAACAACATCCCGGGCATCTGACACGCCTTTGTTTGTCACAGTAATTACGTATGGAAACGTTGTACCGGCAATAAACTGGTTACCCGATGTTATCTTGGTTATACTTAAATCGGCAAAGGATGTGATGTCGTGTGTTACGCTTGATATATTGTTATCCAAATAAGGATCATCACCATCGCTGCTTACTGTAGCCGTGTTTGTAATACTGCCATTGAAATCGCTGTTGATTGTACCCTTAACTAAAACGGTACACTCGCCGCCGGCAACTACAGTGCCCATATTGGCAGAACCACTCCATGGTACAAATCCCGATTCGCAACGTGATGCTTCTACATTTTCAATCTTTGGTGGCACATCATCGTATATCATATAATTGGTGGCATCGCTCGGACCGTTATTGATGTACGTTAAACGGTAAACAATCTCAGAACCTGCATTCAGGTTACTTTGCTCCCCTACAAGCTCTTTTATTACCTCAATATCAGATACCTTATTAACTTCGGTACTTACAGTTGAAGTATTATTACTGTTATCCGGATCGGGTGTATTGCTGCTAACTGTAGCTGTATTGTCAATATTACCTGAAGCATTACTTTGAACATCACCACGTATCTGAAAACTGTAATTTTCGCCAAAGTCCAATGTTCCCAGGTTTAAAGAACCACCCCATGCAAGCCAGTTGTCCCCTTCATCAACCGAATATACCGGGTTGCTTAAAAACGCTGAGTTGATGTTATCGGTAACTACAACCGACGTAGCATCCATATTCGGGCTCAGGTTGCTTACTTCTATCGTGTAAATGATTTGTGTACCTGCAATAATAGATTCAGGCGCTGTTTTCACTACCCTCAAATCCGCTTCTGTTTCCAATGGGGTTTCTATCGTTTGTGTGTTGTTTCCCGGTTCAGGGTCGTTTACCCCACTTGTGACGCTTGCCGTATTTTCTAATGGCGATAAAGCTGTGTTGGCCACCACCCCCCTGATGCGAAGGCTATATGTGCCGCCGTTGCTTAGCATCCCTGCATTTATACTGCCCGTCCAGCTGTCCCATGTGGAACCGCCATCGGTCGAATATTCAGCCCCTGCAATTATTTCCGGGTCAATTACATCGGTGATTACCGTGTTCGTAGCATCGCTCGGCCCGTGGTTAAAAACACTTATCCCGTAAACAATCTCTTCGTTTTTGTTTACCGGGGAGGTAAGGGCTGTTTTGGCCAGTACAAGATCGGCAGATGTTTCAATTGTGGTTGTCACATCCGATTCGTTGTCCCCCATTTCAGGGTCGGGCGTACCGCTGCTTACCGTGGCCGTGTTCAACAAGCTGCCCGTGGCCGATGCTGACACATCGCCCCGGATAAGGATGTTGTTGACCCCCGGCGTGGCAGAAAATACGGGCAAGGTGCGCAAGCCGCCCCATGGCTGCCATGAGTTGCCGTTGTTCAGCGAGTATTCGCCATTGGTGACCCCTGCCGGCAATACATCTTCTATTTCGGTATTGGCCGCATCGCTTGGGCCATTGTTTAAAACGGTCAGCCCGTAGGTTATTTTCGTCCCCGCAATAATGGTTGCCGGGCCGGTTTTCTCAACCGATAGATCAGATTCAGTGGTTACGGTTTGGGTTTCTGTATCGCTGTTGTTCGATGTGTTCGGGTCGGTTGTTACGCTTTCAACAGTGGCCGTGTTCGACAGGATGCTGCCTTCGGCCACCCCTTCGTTGAGCACCCCGCGGAGCAGGATACTAAAACCTGTCCCTTCACTTAGTTCACCATGTACGTGGGAACCTGACCAAACAGCCCAGTTGCCACCATTATCGGTGCTGAACTCAGGGGCCGCTATTGTTGCAGGGACAAGGTCGCTTAGTTCGACATCCTGTGCATACGAGGGCCCTGCATTTTCAACAGTGATTGAGTATATCATTGTATCGCCTGCCAGGGCTACGGCCTGCGCTGTTTTGTCAACACTTAGGTCGGCAATGGCATTCACGTCGCCTGTATGCGTGGCCGTATTGTTTTCTGTTTCGGGGTCGGGCGTACCCGATGTGACGCTTGCCGTGTTTATTACCGTTGCACTTTGCGGTACATCGGGCTGCAGGCTTGCTTCAATTGTAAGCGTTTGGCTGCTACCGGCAGGCAGGGCCCCGATTGTCCAGGTGGTGCCGGCCCATGTGCCCTCCGTTGTTGATGCGCTGATAAAATCCAGTTCGGTGGGCAGGTTGTCGCTTACCGTTATGTTTTGTGCATCGCTCGGGCCATTGTTGCCCAACGTAATGGTGTAAACCATGGTTTCACCGGCCACAAAAGGGTTGGGCGATGCCGTTTTGGTTATGGCCAAATCGGCACTGGCCGTTACGTTTGTTGTGGTTGTCGAGGTATTGTCGTCCGGGTCGGGGTCCGGGGTCGGGCCCGAAACCACTGCCGTGTTTTCGATTTGCGAACCTGAAGGTACGCTTGCTTTAACCTGCGCGGTAATTTCTAACGTTTCCGATGTGCCGGCCGCCAAGGTGCCTACATCCCACCCGGGGGCGGTAAAACTGCCGGCCGTGGTACTTGAACTTACAAA